>NZ_JBEFZE010000019.1:0-80473 GCF_042762395.1 Pseudogemmobacter sonorensis | reverse complement strand
CCTCAGTGCCTGGGCCAGGATCTCGGGCTCAAGATCATGATCGTGGAAGAACAGCGTCACCGCCGTATGGCGGTCGGTCGGCAGGTCGGCCCGCCCGCCCCCGCGCCGCCAGCTCCGGCACCGCGCGCAGGTAGTTCGCCAGCGCCGAGGCCCAGCCGTAATCGCGCACCACCGCCTCCGCCCCAAGGGGCGCGCCAAGCGCGCGGGCGCCCAGCCAGGCCAGGCCCGCCCCGGTGTCCTCAAGATAGGCCTTGAGCCCCGCGTCCGAGCCGGGGGGAAAGCCCTCGCCCCAGGCGTCATGGCGCCGGGCCTCGATCAGCCGGTCGAAGACCGGGACCGGCAGGGCGCGCGCCGCGATCAGGTCGTGCAGGGGCCCCGCCACCTCATGCGCGCGGGCCTGGCCGCCCCGGGCGGCGGCCTCGACCACCTCGCGCCACCATTGCAGGCGCATTTCGGCGATCATCGGCTCTTGCGTCAGCCAGGGGATGCGGGCGAGTTCCAGGTTGAAGGCGTAAAGCGGCAGAAGCGCCGCCCGCGCGGCCACCGGCGCCGCCATCAGCGCAAGGAAACGGTCGGGATCGCCCCGCTCCAGCAGGGCCGCGCATTCGGCAAGGCTCATCCCGGTCCGGCCCCGCCCTGCCCGGCGGATGCCGGAACCACCACCGTCAGGTAATAGCCGTAATCGCCGCCATGGTCGCGCCAGAGGTCGATCTCGGCCTGGGTGGCGTCCAGCACCTCGGCCAGGGCCGGGTCCGCTCCCGCCCGCAAAGCCCCCTCCCGCAAGGCCTCGACGCGGGCCGAGAGCGGGCCGTAATAAGCCTGCCAGGCAGCCTCGCCCAGCCAGCGCGCACCCCGCACCCGCCAGCCCGCCGCCTCGATCCGCGCCAGATGCCCGGGCAGGTCGCACATGCCGGGATATTCGCGGTCCCAGAAGGCATGGGCTGCGGGCGCGGGCCGGGGATTGCGCCACAGGCAATCCGAAAAGGCCACCGCCCCCGAGGGCGTCAGATGCGGGCCCCAGGCGGCCAGCGCGATGGTGACCCCCGGCCCATAGGCCGCGCCCGCCGACCAGATCAGGTCGAACCGGCCCTCGGGCGCCAGCATGTCGCCCACCACCGCCTCGACCTCGGGCAGCTCGGCGCGGACGCGGTCGATGAAGGGCGCGTGCAGGTCCATCCCCACCAGCCGCGCCCCCGGGCGCAGCGCGCGCAACACCGCCAGATCCGGCCCCGGCCCGCAGCCCGCATCCAGGATCCGCGCCCGCGCGGGCACCCCCGCCACGCCAAGCGCCCATTCGAGGCTGGCCGCATCCCCCGGCGCCGCGCGCGGCAGGCCGTGGTGCAGGGTGAAGAACGCGCTCATGCCGCCGCCTCCTGCGCGGCGCGGTCGCGGATCAGCTTCCAGCGCACCGCGTCGAGCAGCGCCTCGAAACTGGCGTCGACGATATTGGCCGAGACCCCCACCGTGGACCAGCGCCGCCCTTGCGCATCCTCGCTGTCGATGATGACGCGGGTCACCGCATCGGTCCCGCCCTGGGTGATGCGCACCTTGAAATCGACCAGCCGCATGTCGTCGACGAAGGCCTGCCAGGGGCCCAGATCCTTGGCCAGCGCCTTCCACAGCGCGTTCACCGGGCCGCGGTCGCCCCCCTCGGCGTCGAGGCTGTCCGAGACCGAGAGCACCCGCCGCCCGCCCGCATTCACCACCACCACCGCCTCGGAAAGGGTGCGGCCCGCCGCTTCCAGCCGCTCGACCGTGACGCGGTAGCGCAGCACCTCGAAAAACCCCGGCGCCAGGCCAAGCGCGCGCCGCGCCACCATCTCGAAACTGGCCTCGGCGCCGTCATAGGCATAGCCGCGCTCTTCGCGCGCCTTCACCTCGGACAGGATCGCCGCCAGGCGCGGATCGCCCGCCTCGACCGCGATCCCCGCCGCCGCCAGCCGCGCGCGCAGGTTCGACTGGCCGGCCTGGTTCGACATCGGGATCTGGCGCTGGTTGCCGACGCGCTCGGGCGCTATATGCTCATAGGTCGCCGGATCCTTGAGGATGGCGCTGGCGTGCAGCCCCGCCTTATGCGCGAAGGCCGAGGCGCCGACATAGGGCGCGCTGCGCAGGGGCACCCGGTTCAGGATGTCGTCAAGCATCCGGCTCAGCCGCACCAGCCCGGCCATGGCGTCAGAGGAGACCCCGGTCTCGAACGCCCCGGCAAAGGGCGGTTTGGTCAGAAGCGTCGGGATCAGCGTCACCAGATTGGCATTGCCGCAGCGTTCGCCCAGACCGTTGAGCGTGCCCTGCACCTGGCGCACCCCGGCCTCGACCGCCGCAAGGCTGCAGGCCACCGCCTGGCCGGTGTCGTCATGGCAATGGATGCCAAGCCGCGATCCCGGGATCCCCGCCGCGATCACCTCGCGCACCACGCGGCCGATCTCGGCCGGAAGCGTGCCGCCATTGGTGTCGCACAGGACGATCCAGCGCGCGCCCGCCTGGAAGGCGGCCTGCAGGCAGGCCAGCGCATAGGCCGGATCGGCGCGGTAGCCGTCGAAGAAATGCTCGGCGTCGAACAAAGTCTCGCGCCCGCGCGCCACCACATGCGAGAGCGAGGCGCGGATCCCGTCGAGGTTTTCCTCAAGCGAGATGCCAAGCGCGGTGGCGACATGGAACACATGGGTCTTGCCCACGAGGCAGACGGCGGGGGTGCGCGCATCCAGCACCGCCGCCAGCACGTCGTCGTTCTGGGCCGAGATCCCGGCGCGCTTCGTCATGCCGAAGGCGGTCATCACCGCCTTGGTGCGCGGCGCATCGGCGAAAAAGCCGCTGTCGGTCGGATTGGCGCCGGGCCAGCCGCCCTCGATGTAATCCACGCCCAGATCGTCCAGCGCGCGCGCGATGCGCTGCTTCTCGGCGGCCGAGAACTGGACGCCCTGGGTCTGCTGGCCGTCGCGCAGGGTGGTGTCGTAAAGATAGAGCCGCTCTCTCATCCCCGCCGCGCCTTTGCCGCCTTGTGACGATAACATGTCCGGTTGGTAAAGGACCCCCGAGGGACCCCGCTGCCTGCCGCATCCATCAGACCAGCGCCTCCAGCCCCGCCGGGTCGAAGCCGGTGCCCGGCACCAGCTCCACCCCGGATTTCGACATCCTGACCTCGACCCCCGCCGCCGCCAGCGCCGCCTTGTAGGCATCCAGCGCCGAGAAGTCCCTGGCTGCCTTCGCCTGCGCACGCAGGGTCTCGAACCGCGCCACGAGGGCGGTAAGATCGACCCCCGCCCCGGTCCAGCCGCCCATGTCGTCGAGCAAGAGCCCCAGAAGCGCGGCCGAGCCCTTCAGCCCCGCCCAATCGCCCGCGCGCGCCAGCTCATGCAGCGCGGCGATGGCGCCCGCGGTGTTCAGATCGTCGGCCAGGGCCTCGACCACCGAAGGCGCGGGCGCGCCCGCCTCCACATCCTCGACCGCCGCGCGCCATTTGCGCAAGGTGCCCTCGGCCTCGCGCGCCTTGGCCTCGGTCCAGTCCATCGGGCTGCGGTAATGGGTCATCAGATAGACCATGCGGATCACCTCGCCCGGGTGGCCCTGGTCCAGAAGGTCGCGCACGGTGAAGAAATTCCCCAGGGATTTCGACATCTTGCGGCCCTCGACCAGCAGCATCTCGTTATGCAGCCAGACCCGGGCGAAACCGCCTTCGGGATGGGCGCAGCAGCTTTGCGCGATCTCGTTCTCGTGATGGGGGAATTGCAGGTCCAGCCCGCCGCCGTGGATGTCGAAGGTCTCGCCCAGCAGTTCATGCGCCATGGCCGAGCATTCGATATGCCAGCCCGGGCGTCCCCGGCCCCAGGGGCTGTCCCAGCCCGGCAGCCCCTCGTCCGAGGGTTTCCACAGCACGAAATCCATCGGGTCTTCCTTGAAGGGTGCCACCTCGACCCGGGCGCCCGCGATCATGTCGTCGACCGAGCGCCCCGAGAGCGCGCCGTAATCCTTGTAGGAGCGCACCCGGAACAGCACATGGCCCGCCGCCTCATAGGCATGCCCGCCCTCGACCAGCCGCCCGATCATCGCGATCATGGCGCCGATGAAGGCGGTGGCGCGCGGCTCATGCGTGGGGCGCAAGGCGCCAAGCGCATCCATGTCGGCGTGATACCAGGCGATGGTTTCCTCGGTGCGGGCGTGGATCAGCTCTTCCAGCGTGCCGGGCGCGCCGGCGGCGCGGCGGCGCAGGGCCTCGGCGTTGATCTTGTCGTCGACATCGGTGAAATTGCGCGCATAGGTGACCTGGTCCACGCCATAGACATGGCGCAACAGCCGGAACAGCGTGTCGAACACCACCACCGGGCGGGCATTGCCGATATGGGCGCGGTCGTAGACCGTGGGGCCGCAGACATAGATCCGCACCCGGCCCGCATCCACGGGTTCGAACGGCTCCTTGCGGCGGGTCTTGGAATTGGTCAGCCGGATCGTCACCATGGGTCCCCCAATGCGGCCGGGCGCGGCGGCATGTGGCAGTCTTCCCCCGCGGGGTCCGGCTTTCTCCTGTGACGGAAAGACGAAACGCCCGCGCGACCGTAGGTCAGCGGGGAATGCAGCACATGCGGATGTCGCGCAGCCTCGTCATGGCCCCCGATACCGCATCGCCCCCGCCGCGCCAAGAGGTTTTGCTGGAGAGGTTTGCCGAAGAGCTCCGGCCGGGACTGCCGGGACCTTTCGGAGGGGCCTGCCGGAAGGCTTACCATGTTTCCGGGGCCCGTCCCCCCGTTCCGGTCGTGCGGGATACACGGCGCCGTGGGAGCCGCCCGAGGGAGCCGCCCCTGAAAACCGCCGCGTCCCGCAACCCCACGGCCCGCCCCCCCGACAGGTTTCCGAAAATCATGCGGCGGCCCGGGCCCCTGCCGGGAAACGGGAAATCTGCTCCGTCTCGCACCGAAAGATGCGGTTTCCGCGATGATTTCCGCCATGCGGGCAGGACTTTCGCCTCAAGGCGGCCCTTGCCAGTCGTTCCAGGGCGGGCCTTGCAGTGGCCCGGTGGAAGACTTCCGCCTCACGGCAACCCTTACCTGTCGGGCCCCCGTCTCCCGAGGCGCAGCCCTCAGGCCCGCGATTCCAGGTCCAGCCAATCCTCTTCCGCCGCCGCCAGCGCCGCCTGACGCTCGGCCAGCATCTCCGAGGCGCGGCGGAACTTCACCGGCTCGCGGGTGAAGAGTTCCGGCTCGGCCAGAACCTCGTTGAGCTTGCCGATCTCGGCCTCCAGCTTCGCCATCTGCACGGGCAGGCCCTCAAGCCGCTTGCGCTCGGTGAAGGACAGACCCGAGGGCTTCGCCGCCGCGGATATCGCCCCCGATGCGGTCGCCTGTCCCCGTCCCGCCTCGGGCCCCGTCTTGGGCCCCGCCCCCGGTTTCGCGGCCCCCGGTTTCGCGGCCGCATGGCCCGCCTGCGCGGGGTCCGGGCGCTGCGCGGCGTAATCCGACCAGCCGCCGGGATAGACGCCGACGCGGCCCTCCCCCTCCATCGCCACCGTCGCCGTCGCCACCCGGTCGATGAAATCGCGATCGTGGCTGACCAGAAGCACGGTGCCGTCGAACTCCGCCAGCAGGTCCTGCAACAGGTCCAGCGTCTCGACATCCAGATCGTTGGTCGGCTCGTCGAGGATCAGCAGGTTCGAGGGCCGCGCCATCAGCTTCGCCAGCAGGAGCCGCGCCTTCTCGCCCCCGGAAAGCGAGCGCACCGGCGCCCGCGCCTGCCGCTCGTCGAAAAGGAAATCCTTCAGATAGCCGACGACATGGCGGCTGACGCCGCGCACCATCACATGATCCGACGCGCCCGAGACCGCCATCAGCGGATCGCCGGTCAGGTTCTCCCAAAGGCTGGCCGATGGGTCCAGCCGGGCGCGCGTCTGGTCGAAGACCGCGATCTCCAGATTGGTGCCCAGCCGGATCGTGCCGGTGTCGGGCGCGACCGCCCCGGTCAGAAGCCCAAGAAGCGTGGTCTTGCCCGCGCCGTTCGGCCCGACGAAGGCCACCCGGTCGCCGCGCAGCACCCGCAGGTCGAAGTCGCGCAGGATCACCTTGTCGCCGAAGGCCTTGCCCAGCCCCGTCGCCTCGACCACCAGTCGGCCCGAGGTCGGTCCGCTTTCCAGGTCCAGCGCCGCCGTGCCCTGGCGGCGGATCTGGGCGCCGCGCTCGGCCCTCAGGGCGGCGAGCGCGCGCACCCGGCCCTGGTTGCGCTTCCTGCGCGCCGAGATCCCCTCGACCGCCCATCTCGCCTCGGCCTTGATCTTGCGGTCAAGCTTGTGGCGGGCCTCGTCCTCCTCGGCCCAGACCGTCTCGCGCCAGTCCTCGAACCCCTCGAAGCCGGAGTCGCGCCGCCGCATCACGCCGCGGTCGATCCACAAGCCCCCCCGGGTCAGCGCGCGCAGGAAGGCGCGGTCGTGGCTGATCAGCACGAAGGCGGCGCGGGTGTCGCGCAGTTCGGCCTCCAGCCATTCGATGGCCTCGATGTCGAGATGGTTGGTCGGCTCGTCGAGGAGCATGAGTTCCGGCGCCTCGGCCAGCAGCTTGGCCAGCGCCGCCCGCCGCCGCTCGCCCCCCGAGGCGGTGGCGACCGGGGTGGCGGGGTCGAATTTCAGCCCCTCAGCCACGACGGCGACGCGGTAGGCCTCGTCCTCGTCGAGGCCCGAGGCGGCGAATTCGCCAAGGGTCGCGAAGCCGGAAAGGTCGGGGTCCTGCTCCATATAGCCGACGCTGACCCCCGCCGGGATGGTGCGCATGCCGCGATCGGCCTCGACCAGCCCGGCCATGACCTTCATCAGGGTGGATTTCCCCGAGCCGTTGCGCCCGACCAGCGCCAGCCGGTCGCCGGGCTGGACGGTCAGCGAGATGCCGTCGAAGACGGGATCGCCCCCGAAGGTGAGCGAGATGTCGGAAAGCTGGAGAAGCGGTGCGCGTGCCATGCCCGCCAGCTAAGCCCCGGCCCGCGCGCCGTCAACCGTGCTGATCCGCCCGCGCGCTTGGTGGGGCGCCGCGCGGATCCGCCCGTCGGGGCCGCGATCGCGGTCTTTGGCGGCGCGGTTTTGGGGGGGCGGGTTTCTTTGGGCGGGCTGCGGTGTTGGTGGTGGGGCGGTGGATCTGGGTCCGGGGAAAGAAGGGGGGCGCTGCCCCCTCGGCGCCCTTGGCGCCTCACCCCCGGGATATTTTTGCAAAGAAGAAATGGGGAGGGGTTGTTCTTCGGGAGGAAGGTGCGCTGCGGGGCGCGGTGTTGCGGCGGTTCGCTGAAGAGGGGGCGGCGCGGCCTGGTTTCGGAGTGGAAAGTGGAAGATCGGTCCTGAGACGCCGGGAAATCCGGGTGTCCAGGCGGGACGCACGGGAGAAGAAGCTTTCCGGGGCCGGAAATACCTTTTGCGCGGCTGTCAGGGCAGGCCGACCCTTGTCCGGCAACCGGGCCCCGGGCCCCGGCTATTTCTTGCCGAAGAACGTGCCCAGGACGCCGCGCACCACGGCCTGGCCGCTTTTGGTGCCGAGTTGGCGCGCGAAGCTTTTCGCGAAAGCCTCGGTCACGGAATCGGAGCGCCTGGCGGAGGGGCTCTGGCTGCGGGACCTGCCGCCGGTCTGGGTTCCGCCCGCCGCGCCACCCTCGGCCGAGCGCTCGCCGCCATAGCGGCGGCCCTGGCTGAATTCACGTTCGGGGGGCTTTTCGCGGGCGGCCTCCTCGCGGGCGCCTTCCCGCGCGGCCTCGGCGGCGGCCTTTTCGGCGCGGGCCTGAAGGATTTCATGCGCGCTTTCGCTGTCGATCGCGGTGTCGTATTTCCCCGCAACCGGCGAGCCCGCCCGCGCCTGCGCCAGCGCGCCCTCCTCGGCGGGGCCAAGGCGCGAGAACGGCGGGCGGATCAGCGTGCGCTCGGCCATGGCGGGCACGCCCTTGGCTTCGAGGAAGGAGGTCACCGCCTCGCCCGTACCGACCTCGCGGATCGCCGCCTCGATCTCGAAACGCGGGTTGGGGCGATAGTTCTGCGCCGCCGCGCGCAGGTCCTTCTGGTCCTTGGCGGTGAAGGCGCGCAGCGCATGCTGCACGCGGTTGCCCAACTGGCCCAGGATGGCATTGGGCACATCGGCCGGGTTCTGGGTGATGAAATAGACCCCCACTCCCTTGGAGCGGATCAGCCGCGCCACCTGCTCGACCTTGGAGATCAGGACGCGCGGCGCATCGCCGAACAGCAGATGTGCCTCGTCGAAGAAGAAGACCAGCTTCGGCTTTTCCGGGTCGCCCACCTCGGGCAGGCTCTCGAACAGTTCCGAAAGCAGCCACAAGAGGAAGGTGGCGTAAAGCCGGGGCGCATTCATCAGCCGGTCCGCCGCCAGGATCGAGATCACGCCCCTGCCCTGGGCATCCAGCCGCATCAGATCCGCCAGCTCCAGCGCCGGTTCGCCGAAAAGATGCGCGCCGCCCTCGTTCTCAAGCACCAGAAGCCGCCGCTGGATCGCGCCCAACGACTGCGGCGAGACCAGGCCGTAGCGGGCCGAGATCGCCTCGGCATTGCGGGCGACGAAGGTCAGCAGCGCCTGAAGATCCTTGAAGTCCAGGAGCGCCAGCCCCTCTTCGTCGGCCAGCCGGAAGGCGACGTTGAGGACGCCCTCCTGCGCCTCGGACAGCTCCAGCAGGCGCGAGAGCAGCAGCGGCCCCATCTCGCCGCTGGTCGCGCGCACCGGATGGCCCTTCTCGCCGAAGACGTCCCAGAAGATCACCGGAAAGTCGCGATAGCGCAGGTCGAGCCCGATGGTCGCGGCGCGCTTCTCGAAGGCGGCATGGGTGCCCGCCTGGGCCGAGCCGGACTGGCAAAGCCCCGTCAGGTCGCCCTTGACGTCGGCCAGGAACACCGGGACGCCCGCGGCCGAGAATTCCTCGGCCAGGACCTGAAGCGTCACCGTCTTGCCGGTGCCGGTGGCCCCCGCGATCAGCCCGTGGCGGTTGGCATATTTCAGCAGCAGTTGCTGGGGCCCGGCATAGCCCTCGCCGCCGCCGCCCACGAAGATCGCCCCATCCGTTCCGGCCACCGCGATGCCCCATGCGTCAAAACCCTGTCGCGCCAAGCATAATTGGCTTGGCCGCGCTGTGCCAGAGCCGATCGGCGGCGCATCGGCCCGCCACCCGTCCCCGCCCCTCCGCGCCCCGGGTTGGCCTTGAATCCTGCGGATTTCGCCGGTTTCCGGCTTTCATGAATTTGACAAGAAAGCCGTTGACGGAAGGGGGAAAGCGCCTTAGCGTCGCCTCCAGTAAAGTCGGCCAGTCCGACAGGGAGCAAACAACAGGCACCATGTGTGCAAGCAAAGGGCCGGTCCTTCCGGCCCTTTGTCATGAGACAGCAAGCCCCGGGTGCCCCGGCCGTCAGGCCCGCAGGGAGCGAAAGGCGCCCTCTCCCCCTAACCCGCCGCGCCGCCAGGGCCGAAGGCGGGACCGGCCACCGGGGGGGGGTCAGGGGCGGTCCTTCGCCATGCCGCCGCACCCCGCCCGCAATGACATCATTGGCACCTGACAGCCCCCGGAACCCGTGCTAGAGACCGCAAGGCCCGGCGCGATCCGCGCAAAGGGCAGTCTGGTCATCAAAGGACAAGGCCATATGTTGAAATCCGGCATCTCCATTCTCGCCCTTCTTCTTGCCCTTGGCGCGGGCCTTCCCGCCGCCGCACAAGAGGCAGAGGCGCCCGCCGAAGCCCCCGCCGACGCCCCGGAGGCGACCGCCGACGTGACGAATGTCCCCGGCGGCCTGGCGCTTGGCGTCGAAGAGGGCACGCCGCTTGGCACCACCTATGAAAAAGAGCGTTTCGGGGATTGGGCTGTCAGTTGCGTGAACACCGACCTTCCCGAGGACTTCTGCGAATTGCAGATCGTGCTGCGCGATGTCGAGGGCAACAGCACCGCGCGCTTCACCCTGATCAACCTGCCCGAGGGCACCGCCGGTCCCGCCGTGGCCGGGGGCACGATCATCACCCCGCTGGAGACGCTGCTGTCCGAGAACATCCGGCTCTCGATCGACGGCTCGAACGCGCTGATCTATCCGTTCACCTTCTGCCAGCCCGCGGCCTGCGTGGCGCGGATCGGCTTTACTGCCGACGAGATCACGCGGCTCAAGCGCGGCTCGAAGGCCACTGTCTCGATCGTTCCGCTGGTCGCGCCGGACCAGAACGCCGTGCTGGAATTCTCGCTCTCGGGCTTCACCGCGGGCTATGACGCCATGGTGGCGCAGAACCTGCTTTCGGACGCTGCGGCAACCGAGGCTGCGGCGGCAGCGGCGGCAGCGGGCGAATAAGCGCGCCCTTGTCGGCGGCCTGGGGGCGAAATCCTCGCCTCAGGCCGCGCGCAGGGCCAGCACCGCGTTCAGCCCGCCGAAGGCGAATGCATTCGACAGCGCCGCGCCCACCGGGGCGCGGCGCGCTTTGTTCGGGACATGGTCCAGATCGCAATCCGGGTCGGGGCGGGTCAGGTTCAGCGTCGGCGCCACCACGCCCTCGCCCAGGGCCATGAGGCAGGCCAGCAATTCGATCCCGCCGGTGGCGCCGATGGCATGACCATGCATCGCCTTGGTCGAGGACACCATGAGCCCCCCGGCCACCGGGCCGAAGGCCGCGCGGATCGCCGCCACCTCGCTGCGGTCGTTCGCCGCCGTCCCGGTGCCATGGGCGTTGATGTAATCCACATCGCCCGGGGCAAGCCGCGCCTCGTCCAGCGCCGCGCGCATCGCGGCCGCCGCCCCCTCGGGGCGCGGGGCCACGATATCGCCCGCATCCGCCGTCATGCCGAACCCCGCCACTTCCGCCAGCACCCGCGCGCCGCGCGCCTGCGCGCGGGCGGCATCCTCCAGCACGAAGACCGCCGCCCCCTCGCCCATCACCATGCCGTTGCGGTCGGCGGAGAACGGGCGGCAGCCGTCGGGCGACAGCACGCGCAGGGATTCCCAGGCCTTGATGCCGCCGAACAACAGCATCGCCTCGGCCCCGCCCGCGATCATCGCCGGGGCCGCGCCGTCGCGGACCATGCGGAAGGCCAGGCCGATGGCGTGATTGGCGCTGGCGCAGGCCGAGGAGACGGTGAAATTCGGCCCCCGCAGCCCGTGGCGCATCGCCACATGCGACGAGGCGGCGTTGAGCATCAGCCGCGGCACGGTCAGGGGCGGCACACGGTTGCGGCCCTCTTCGAAGACGGCGCGGTAATTCTCCTCCCAGGTGGCGATGCCGCCCGCGGCCGAGCCGATCACCACGCCGGTCCCCGGATCCGGCCCCCCGCCCGCCATGGCAAGCGCCTCGTCGGCGGCGGCCAGGGCGAATTGGGTGAAACGGTCGCAAAGCGCCAGTTCTGCGCGGGAAAACCGCGCCTCGGGCCGCCAGTCGCGGATCTGTGCGCCGATGCGGACCGACAGCCGCTCGACATCGCGGAATTCCAGCGGCCCGATGGCCGAGCGCCCCGCCGCCATCGCCGCCCAGGTCCCCGGCACGTCGCAGGCCAGCGCGTTCACCGTGCCCGCGCCGGTGATGACCACCCGCCTCCTCACGCCGGTTTCCGCGCCACCAGATCCTCGACGGCGGCGATGATGCTGGCGATGGTCGAGGCGTCGAAGCCGGGATCGCCCGCGTTCCCGCCCGGCTCGGCCGCGTTGAACGGGACCGAGATGTCGAAGGCCTCTTCGATGGCGAAGACCGCCTCGACCAGTGCGAGACTGTCGAGGCCAAGCGCCTCGGGGCTGGCGGCAAGGTCCAGATCCGCCGGGTCGAGCAGCGCCTGCCGCGCCAGGATCTCGACCACCCTTCGCGCCACGCCCTCGTCAGTCGCGGGGCCGCTTGCCGGATCGATCCCCCTCACCCCGTCAATCCCCGTCGCCCCGGGCACCGCCGCTCTCCTCGCCGTCAAGCCCGGGGGGCACCAGCCGCTCCAGCGCGGCCACGCGCCCGGCCAGGCGCGGCAGGCGGCGCAAGGCCTTCTGGATCTCGACATGGCTTTCCATCTTCACCGCCGGATAGCCCAGCAGCACCCGCCCGGCGGGGGCGTTGGTGAAGACCTTGGTCGCGCCGCCGCAGATCACGTCGTCGCCGATGAAGATATTGTCGTTCACCCCGCATTGCCCGGCCAGCACCACCCGGTCGCCGATGCGCGAGGATCCGGCGACGCCGGTCTGGCCGCAAAGCAGGCAATCCTCGCCGATCTGGACGTTGTGGCCGATATGGACAAGGTTGTCGATCTTGGTGCCGCGACCGATGCTGGTGTCGCGGATGGTGCCGCGGTCGATGGCGGTATTGGCGCCGATCTCGACATCGTCGCCGATGGTGACGGCGCCCAGGCTGTGGATCCGGGTCCAGCTTTGCGCGCGGATCTCGTCGCGATGGCCCAGCGTCTGGCGGATCTGCTCGACGCCGGATTTCTCGGGGGTGACGAAGGAAAACCCGTCCGAGCCGATCACCGCCCCCGGCTGGCAGACGAATCTTGCGCCGATGCGGACCCGCGCGCCGATCCGCGCGCCCTGCAGGATCAGCGCATCCTCGCCGATCCGCGCGCCCTCGGCGATCGAGACATGGCTGGCGATGCGGGCCCGGGCGCCGATCTCGGCCCCCGGCCCGATCACCACGAAGGGGCCGATCGCCGCGCCCACCCCGATCCGGGCCGAGCCGTCGATCACGGCGGTCGCATGGATGCCCTGCGCAAGGGCGGGCCCGGGATCGAGCATCCTGGTCAGCCCCGCCATCGCCAGCCGCCCGCGCGGCGCGAAGATCGCGGCCTCAAGCCCCATGGCGCGCCAATCGGCGCCGGGCCAGACCACGGCGGCGCGCGCCGCCCCCCTGGCCAGCCCGTCGGCATAGCGCGGATCCATAGCCAGGGCGATCTGGTCGGGCCGGGCCGCCTGCGGCTCGGCCGCGCCGGTCACGACAAGCTCCAGCGCGCCCTCGGCCTCGGCGCCAAGCGCCGCCGCGATCTCGGCAATGGTGTGGGACATGGCTGCTCTCTCCCCGCCGCAAGGCTGCGCCCGCGGATTCCTCTGGCCCGGAAAGATCTACTGCGAAACCGGGCCCAGGGCCACCCCGGCCTCGGCCATCGCCGCCCACAGCCGCGCGTCGCGGTCGTAGATGTCGCGACGGTAGCCGATGCGGCCCTTCCCCTCGGGATAGGCGGTGAAATAGACCATATGGATCGGGATCTTGCGCTCAAGCGTCACCCGCGTCTCGTTCCGGGTCTTCAGGATGCGGTCGAATTCCTCTTCGATCCGCTCGATCTCGGGCCCGAACAGCATATGGGCGAAGGCGAAGGGATCGGCCAGCCGGATGCAGCCGTGGCTATAGGCGCGCCGGTCGTGCGAAAACAGGGATTTCGCAGGCGTATCATGCAGATAGATGTTATACTTGTTGGGGAACATGAACTTGACCTTGCCAAGCGCATTGTTGTCGCCGGGCGGCTGGCGCATGCCGAAGGGGAAGGTCCGCGCGGTGTAGGAGGCGAAATTCACCGAGCCGCGCGGCACGACCCGGCCCTGCTGGTCGATGATCTGCATGTGCGAGGCGGCGTTGCGGTTGCGCTGAAGCTGCGGAAGATATTCCCCCACGATGATCGAGCGCGGCACCCCCCAGGACGGGTTGACGACCATATGGTCCATCATGTCCGAGAATTCGGGCGTGCGCCGGTCCATGTCCTCGCGCCCGATCACGGCGACGGTGCGGAAGACGGTGGCGCCGTCGTCGACGATCCTTGCGGTCATGTCCGGCAGGTTGACCCAGATGATCCGGCCCTCGCGGTCGATCTCCATCCAGCGCTCGCGCTCCATGGCGACCAGGACGGATTTCAGACGCTCCTCGGGGGTCTTGTTGATCTCGGCCAGCGTGTCGCCCCCGGCGACGCCGTCGGCGGGCAGGCCATGGGCGAGCTGGAAGGCATGCACCGCCGCCTGCACCGCCGCGTCATAGTCGCGCGTGGCGCTGCGGGCCAGATAGCCCATGGCGATCAGCCGGTCGCGCAGCGCGACCACGCGCGCGCCGCTGTCGCCGGGCCGCAGCCCCGCCCCCGGCACCGGCGCGCCCCAGCCGTCCATGCCCATGGCCTCTTCCAGCCCGATCTTGGCCCGGACAAGCTGGGCATAGGCGTTCGACTTCGGCACCAGATCGGCCAGCGCCGCGCGCGGATCGCCCATGGCCACGGCCAGCAGCATTTCGCCCGGATCGCGCGGCACGATCTCGCGCACGATGGTCTTGTCGATCTTCGCGGGCTCCAGCATGCCCGAGGTCAGGTCGCGCGCGAAGGTCAGATAGGCACGCGTCATCGCGACCTCCAGCCGCCCCAGGTCGCCCTCGGTCCGCGCGGTGTGGAAACCCGCCCGCAGCCCCGCCGCGTCATAGCGCGCCACCGGCAGGCCATGGTCGCCCGCCGTCGCAAGCGCCTCGAACAGGGCGGCGCGGCGCGCCACGTCCTGCGGCCCGGTCCAGAGCGTGGCATAGCCGGTCTCGCGATACCATTGCGCCACCGCCGCATCCGCCGAGGCCGCCGCCGCGACCGAACGATCGAAGGCCGAGGAAATGTCGCCCATCTGCGCCCTTGCCCCGCCGCCATGCCCCGCGGCCAGCACCAGCACCAGGGCCGCCGAGGAAAGAATGCGGCGCAAATCGGGGCGAAGAGAAAGGACGGACATGCGGAACCTCGGGAAAAAGCAGACAATTCTCAGGACTTGCCCCTAGATTTCGGGCTTTTTGCGGTCTGTCCATTCACAATCCGGTCGTTTCGGCCCCGGTTCCGGCAAAAAAGGCGTCAATTCACGTTTCCTGCCGCAAAGCGTTGCATCGGCGACACGCAGCCGCCGCCCCGAGGGTTCAGCAAAAATTTGCCTATTGGCGGTTGGATGCGGGAACCGGGCGCATTCTTCGCTTGGGCTTCGAATCGTGCTGTGACATAAAATCCCGGCAACCGGGCGAAGCCCATGGGACAAGAAGCTGCCGGACAGGCGGTCGACGACAGAACGGGACAGGCTTGAGACCATGAACGACCAGGCGACGAATCTCTTTTCGCGGCGCAATCTTCTGCGTGCCTTTGCCGCAACCACCGTGATCGCGGCACCGACCTATTCGAAGGCGTTCGGCCTGCTCAAGGGCGCGGGCGACATCCGCCGCATCCGCATGTATTCGGGCCGCACCGGCGAGAGCATGGACACGATCTACTGGCTTGAGGGGAAATACATCCCCGAGGCAATGAAAGAGATCAATCACTTCATGCGCGACTGGCGCACCGGCGACACGATCGCCATCGACCCGCGCAATGTCGACATCATGGCGGCGGCGCACCGGCTGATGGACGTGACCGAATCCTACATGCTGCTTTCGGGCTATCGCAGCCCCAGGACCAACAACATGCTGCGCGCGCAATCGGGCGGCGTGGCGAAGAATTCGCTGCATCTTGTGGGGCAAGCCGCCGACCTGCGGCTGAAGTCGCGCTCGGTCGGGCAGATGGCGAGGGCGGCGCAGGCCTGCGCGGCGGGCGGCGTCGGACGTTACTCGCGGTCGGATTTCGTCCATATGGATTGCGGCGCGGTCAGGACCTGGGGCGCCTGAGCCCCCCGGGGCCGGGCTCGGAGATCGGCCTGGCGGAGACATGCCGGAACCCGCCCGGAACCCGCGGGCGCAGGCCCGGCCAGAGACGGCCTAGGCCGCAGCCTGCCGGACCGGCGCGGGCGTCAGAGCCCGCCCCCGTCCCCCTCTTCGGGATCGTCTTGCGCGGACCGTCCCCGGAACCCCATCGCCACCACGAATTTCTCGGAGGAATCGGCACGGCTCGCCGGGGGTTTCACATTGGCGACCTTCTTGAAATTGCGCTTCAATTCGGCCTGCATCTGGTTCTCGGCCCCGCCCGCCAGCACCTTGGCGACGAAAGTCCCGCCCTCTTCCAGCACGTCATAGGCGAAGGCCAGCGCCGCCTCGATCAGCGCGATGATGCGCAGATGATCGGTGCCCTTGTGCCCCGAGGCCGCCGCCGCCATGTCCGACATCACCACATCGGCGCGCCCGCCCAGCCAGGCCTTCACCTTGTCCTCGGCGCCGTCTTCGAGAAAGTCGAGCTGGTAAAGCTCCACCCCCGCGATCGGCTCCACCTCTTGCAGGTCGACGCCGATGATGCGGCCCTGCGGCTTCTTCGCCGCCTCGCCAAGCGCATTGATCCGCGGCACCGCCACCTGGCACCAGCCGCCGGGCGCGCAGCCCAGATCGACCACCCGCGCGCCGGGTTTCAAAAAGCCGTAGCGATCGTCCAGCTCCATGATCTTGAAGGCGGCGCGGCCGCGATAGCCCTCGCGCTTGGCGCGCTGCACATAGGGGTCGTTCAACTGCCGCTCCAGCCATAGCGTGGAGGACAGCCTGCGCCCCTTGGCGGTCTTCACCTTCACCCTCAGATCGCGCTGCCCGCGCCCCGAGGTGTTCTTGCCCGTCGGCGTCTTCGTCACAGATACGGCCCCTCTTCCAAAACGCCATCCGCGCTCATCTGCGCGTAAAGCAGCCCCTCGCGCAGGCCCCGGTCGGCCACCGAAAGCCGCTCGGTGGGCCAGCTTCGCATCAAGGCCTGCAGGATCGCCGCGCCCGACATGATCAGGGCATGGCGGTCGCGGCCGATCCTGGGGTCGGTGCGCCGCCCCTCGGGGCCCAGTTGCAGATAGTCGCGGATCACCCCGTCGATCTGGGCGCTGGTCATCTGCAACCCGTCCACCTTGGCCCGGTCGTAGCGCCGCAGCCCCAGCCACGAGGCGGCGACCGTGGTCACGGTTCCGCTGGTGCCGATGATCTGGAACCCATCGCGCCGGGCCTGTTTGTGATAGGGGCTGAAACTGGCGAGTTGTTCCTCGAAGAACCAGCTCATCAACGCGAAACGCGCGCCGTCGTCCTCGACATCGCCGAACTGGTCCTTGAGCGTGGCGACGCCGAGCTTGACGCTGATCCAGTCCACCACCCGGGCGGAGGGCCCCTCGCCCTGGGCGTCGAATCCCGTGCGCAGCCGCATGATCGAGCGGGCGCGGTCCTCGGGCGGGACGGCCGAGAGGTCGATCCACACCAGTTCGGTCGAGCCGCCGCCGATATCCACGACCAGCAACTGCTCGGTCCGCGGCGAGACCAGCGGCGCGCAAGAGATCACCGCAAGCCGCGCCTCTTCCTCGGGGCCGATGATCTCCAGCGAAAGCCCGGTCTCGCGCCGGACCTGGTGCATGAAGTCGCGCCCGTTGCGGGCGCGGCGGCAGGCCTCGGTCGCGACAAGGCGCATCCGGCTGACGCCGTGCTTTTCCAGCTTTTTCTGGCAGATCCGCAGCGCCTGGATCGTGCGCGCCATCGAACTGCGGCTGAGCCGCCCGGATGCCTCAAGTCCCGCGCCAAGCTGCACGGTCTTGGAAAAGCTGTCGGTGACGGTGAACTGACTGCCCCTGGGCTGGGCGATCAGCATCCGGCACGAATTGGTGCCGAGGTCCAGCGCCGCGTAAAGCGCCGGTCCCCGGTTGACGGGGGTCAACGGTTCGGCCTTGCGGGAGCCATCGTCCGGCTCGACCGGCAAGGCGACCGCGTCCCCCCGCTGGGGACGCTCGGGCGTCATGCCGCCCTCCATATGTGGTTGGAATGAATCTAACCCCTCCCTCCCCGGTTTGGCAAGGCGCGCGCGGTGGAAATGCAACAGAGGGGTAAAAATTCCTCGTGACCGCGCGAAGTCGCCTCTCGCCCCGCCCGGGGTCGTTTCGGAGCCGCGCCAGGTCGATATGGGGCTCCGGCGGCCGTCCGGCGGCGCTATCAAGGAGGGGACAGCCCGGGGGAATCGCCGCCATGTCCGCAGGATGGATACCCATGTCCGCAGGATGGATACCCATATGGATACCCATGTCCAGGATTCCGACACCCCCCGCCTCGTCGGGGCCGGGCATCGCCCCGCAGCGCACCCGACCCGCCCGCCTGCCCGCGCCGCGCGCCCGGGGCGGCCGCCCGAAAGGCCGCCCGTGGGGCCCGCCATCCCGCCGCGCGGGCGGCGCCTGATGCCCATGTTCGCGCCCCGCGGAACGGCCACTGCGGCAAGCGGGCCGCTCGAAAGCCTCCTCGGCGGCTGTTCCATCGAGGTGATGCCGCGCACCGCCGCGAAGATCGCGGATTTCCGCAGCCTGCTGGCCCCGGGCAGCCGCATCTACATCGCCCATATCGACGGCACGCCCTTCGACGACATGCTGGCCACCGCGCGCCGCCTGACCGAGGAGGGCTTTCAGGTCATGCCGCATTTCCCCGCCCGGCTGATCCGCGACCGCGCCATGCTGGCCGACCGGGTCGCGCGCTACCGCGACGCGGGCGTGCGCCAGGGCCTGTTGATCGCGGGCGGCATGGCACGGCCGAGGGGCGATTTCTCCACCTCGATGCAACTGCTGGAAAGCGGCGCCTTCGACGGATTCGAGCGGCTGCACGTCGCGGGCCACCCGGAGGGCAGCCGCGACATCGACCCCGACGGCTCGGACCGCATGGTGATGGCGGCGGCGCGCTGGAAATCCGCCTTCGCCGAGCGCAGCGATGCAAGGATGGCGATGACGACGCAATTCTGCTTCGACCCCGGGCCGGTGCTCGACTGGATCCGCCGCCTGCGGGCCGAGGGCGTGTCCCTGCCGGTCCATGTCGGCGTGGCCGGTCCGGCGAAATTGCAAACCCTGATCAAATTCGCCCTGGCCTGCGGCGTGGGGCCCTCGATCAAGGTGCTGCAAAAGCGCGCCATGGATGTGACGAAACTGCTTTTGCCCTATGAACCCAATGGCTTCCTGACCGAACTTGCGGCGATGAGATCGCGCGAACCGGACAGTGGCATCCAGTCGGTGCATTTCTTCCCGCTCGGCGGGATCGCCGCCACCGCCGGATGGATCGCCACCCATGCCGCTGCCGCCGGCACGGCCGGAACGGCTCATGCGAAGGTTTCGGGACAGGCCCCAACCCCATAGATCATAAATCGAAAATCCCCACTCGACCTTCGGTCTTCACAGCCCCGCCGGACCGCGCAGCCGCGCCGCCCTTGCGCCCGGCACGCCCGCCACCTCAAGGCAGGTGAAGACATGCAGCGTCTCCAGATCGCTGTCGATCACGGCATGGTCGCCGACCCAGGCCCCCATGCCGAGGTAGAAGCGCAGAAGCGGCGGCAGCGTGAGTTCCGCCGTTGGCTTCGGCGGGGGCTCCGGCGCGCCGACCAGCGCCGGGAAATCCACCCGTTCGGGTGCGCGGGGAAGCGGGCGCAGCCCCTCGGGGCCAAGCGCGTGGCGCGCCAGATGCGCCAGCGCCGGGCGATGCGCGCGCCAGTCGGTGCCCCGAAAGGACGAACAGCCCAGCAAGAGCCCCGCCCCCGACCGCGCGACGATCCGCGTCACCGCCACCCAGCCAAGCCGCAGCGCCTGAAAGCCCTCGCCCCCCGGGGCAAGGCAGAAGCGCCCGATCTCGACCATGGCGCGGCTTTCCCGCCCAAGGGGCGAGAGGTCATAGAACCGCGCCGAATAGCTTTCCTCCAGCGCCCGCCCCGAGGCCAGCGGCAGGATCCGGCACGACAGCAGCGGGCGGGCGTCGCGCGCATCCTCGACCAGAAGCTGAAGGCAGCGGTCGTCCAGCGCCTCCCATTCCGGCGCGCGGCCCTCCCCCCTTCCCCTGGCATGGGGAAAGGCGCGGGCGCGCATGGCCAGCAGGCCCGCCCGGTCCCCCGCCCCGGCCAGCCGCGCCCGCATCCCGCCCGCCTCGATCACGCCGATCATCGCCCGCCTTCCCCTTGGCCCGGACCCGGCCCGCGCCTACATTCGCCCAAGACCCCATTCCCGCGCCGCCACGCCCGCGCCGGGACAGAACGGAGCCCGGAATGCCGAAAATCGTCAAGACCGATGCCGAATGGCTGGAGCAGTTGGGGGATCTTGCCTTCCAGGTCACCCGCCGCGCCGCCACCGAACGCCCCTTCAGCCATGACGAGACCCCCGAGGGCCCGGGCCGCTACCGCTGCATCTGCTGCGGGGCCGAGCTGTTCACCTCGGAGCAGCGATTCGATTCGGGCTGCGGCTGGCCCGCCTTCACCGCCCCCACCTCGCGCGAGGCGGTGGACGGGTATGAGGATCGCAGCCATGGCATGGTGCGGGTCGAGGTGCGCTGTCACGATTGCGACGCCCATCTGGGCCATGTCTTCCCCGACGGGCCAAGGGACCGGGGCGGGCTGCGGTTCTGCATCAACGGGGTGGCGCTGCGCTTCGAGCCAGAGGTCTGAGGTCCCGGGCGAGCACGAGGCCGCAGGGGCCGCAGGACCGCCTTCGACATCGCGCGAACGGAAACCGTCGGCCCGACAATCCGCATCCGTCGGCAATCCGCGACGCCCTGCGAAGGCCCCGGCAAACCGCCCGCGCCGGATCAGTTGTTGATAAGCTGGTCCGCCGTGACGCGGCCGAAGCTGCCCAGAAGCTGGCCGATGAAGCTCACGCCCTTGATATGGGTCTCGGTCACCCGGCGCGAGATCGCGACGACCTGGCCGTCCTCCAGCCCGTAGCGCCCGACACCGTCGACCACGCCATTGCCGTTGAAGGTGACGGCGACGACCTGGCGGTCGATCTCCTTGGGCACGCGCGGGCCGAAATGCTCGAACCGGCTCTGGACGTAGAACCAGCCGACATCGTTCAAAAGCCCCTGGGCCGAAGGGCGGCCGATCTTCTGCGCCACATCCTCGCGGCTGTCGCGCCCGACCTCGATCTGGGCAAGCTGGTCGTCGGCGGGCACATAGCCGTGGTTGCGATAGATCGGCGAACAGGCGGCGGCGGCCAGCGCCAGGCCAAGGCCCAAAACGACCAGCCCCCGGCGCAAGGATGCGTCCAGTCCCCGGCGCGCAAGCGCCCCGCGTCGCAGGGCGGCAGCAGGCAGACGCCAAAGGCGCGACGACACCGCCGAAATCCGTCTGGTCATGCCCGCCATTCCTTCGCGCCCCAAATTCACCCGCGTCCCCGTCTTGCGCGGTTTCGCGTCTTTCCCAGTGTCGCCCGCCCGGGCCATATCGCCCCCGCGCGCGCCGACCGTCGCGAGAGGGTCGATCCCCGGGGGGGCCTGCCCGCCTGCCCGCCGGGGCATTGCCGCCCCCGCGTGCCTTGGGATAACAGAGACCGCGCCCCATGTTCAAGAACGGACGGCACGCCCGCCGACGCGGGCCCCTCCCGGTCGAATTCCCTGCAAGCGAGGCCCCATGTCCGATCCATCCTCCGCCCCGGAAACCGCCGCGCCCCAAACCGCCGCGCCCCGGTTCGCCACCCGCAGCCTCTCGCACCGCAAGCCGACCCGGTTCCACTGGCAGCCGGGCCCCGAGGCCCGGGCGGCGCTGGCGCGGTCGCTGGACCTGCAAGGGATCGGGCGCCTGTCCTTCAAGGGCGAGATCCTGCCCGAGGGCCGGAGCGACTTCCGGCTTGAGGCGCGGCTTCAGGCCCAGGCAACCCAGTCCTGCATCGTCACCCTCGCCCCGGTCCCGGCCCGGATCGACGCGCCGGTGCTGCGCCGCTTCCTTGCCGATTACGCCGATCCCGACGGCGAGGAGATCGAGATCCCCGCAGACGATGTTGAGCCCCTGCCCGCCGAGATCGAGATCGAGGCCATCGCGCGTGAGGCGCTGGCGCTGGCGCTGCCCGACTATCCCCGCGCCGAGGGCGCCGAACTGGGCGAGGCGGTCTTCGCCGCGCCCGACACGCAGGCGCTGACCGATGCCGAGTTGAAACCCTTCGCGGGGCTGGCCCGGCTGATCGGGGCCGCAGGCGGCGACGGCGCGGCAGGGCCCGCCCCGGAACCGCGGGACGCCCCCGCCCGGGAAGACCCCGCCGATGGCGCCTGAGACCGCGGAAAAGGACTTGCACCCGCAGGGAATCCCGCTATGTATCGCGCCTCATTCAAGCTGTGCGGACAGCCCCGGTCGGCTATTGCCTGAAAAGGCCCGGGGAAATGCCGCATAAGGAAAAATCAGGGGTCTGTCCCCGCAACAACCCCGAGGTCGAGACATGGCTGTCCCTCAGAACCGAGTTACCCGTTCGCGCCGCAACATGCGCCGCGCCCATGACGCGCTTTCCGCCGCCAATCCGAACGAATGCCCCTCCTGCGGCGAGCTGAAGCGCCCGCATCACGTCTGCCCGTCCTGCGGCCATTACGACTCGAAGGAAGTCGTGGCGGTCTCGCGTGAGGTGGATATCGACGAGGACGCGGCGTAAGGCCGCCCGATTCCGCCGCCTGACCCATGACCCAGGGACTTCACAGCCCGGTCGAAGCGGAAGGCGCGCCCATCGTCATATCCGTTGACGCCATGGGGGGCGACAAGGGGCCGGCGGCAGTGGTCGCCGGCGTTTTCGATTCGCTTCGCGACCGGCCGGATCTGCATATCCTGCTCAACGGCGACGAATCGCTGCTTGCGCCCCTGCTTGCCCCCGCTTTCGACAAGGCCCCCGAACTGCGCCCGCGCATCGCCCTGCGCCATGCCGCCGGGGTGGTGACCATGCATGACAAGCCAAGCCAGGTCATGCGCCACGGACAGGGCACCTCGATGTGGGCCACCATCGATGCGGTGCGCGAGGGCGCGGCATCGGCCGCGGTCTCCTGCGGCAATACCGGCGCCTTGATGGCGGTGTCGATGCTGCGGCTGCGCAAGCTTGCGGGCGTGAACCGCCCGGCCATCGCCTGCCTCTGGCCCTCGCGCAATCCGGGCGGGTTCAACGTCATGCTCGACGTCGGCGCGGATGTGAAGGCCGATCCTTCGGACCTTTTGCAATATGCCATCATGGGCGCGGCCTATGCCCATACCGGGCTGGCCATCCAGCGCCCCCGCGTCGGGCTTTTGAACGTCGGCACCGAAGAGCACAAGGGCCGGGCCGAATTGAAGGAGGCGCATGAGGTGCTGACCCGCGCGGCCAGTTCCAGCGGCTTCGACTATTCCGGCTTCGTCGAGGGCGGCGACATTCCCGGCGACCGCGCCGATGTGATCGTGACCGACGGCTTCACCGGCAATGTCGCGCTGAAGACCGGCGAAGGCACCGCCAAGATGATCTCGGATTTCATGCGCGAGGCGTTCAACGCCGGGCTCTTGTCGAAATTCGCGGCCCTTCTTGCGCTCAACTCTTTGAAACGTCTGCAAAAGCGCATGGATCCGCGCCGGGTGAACGGCGGCGTCTTCCTGGGCCTTCGGGGCACGGTGGTCAAGTCCCACGGCGGCGCCGATGCCACCGGGATCTCGGCCGCGATCGGGCTGGCGCATCGGCTGGCCGGGGCCCGGCTGACCGAGCGGATCGCGGATCGGGTTGCATCCGTCGAGGCCGCGGGCCAAGATGGCGGGCCAGAGAGGCCGGGCCTGGACGCCGGCAAGGGGAGCCGATCTTCCGAATGACGATACGCGCCGTAGTCAGGGGTGTCGGGCATTACCTGCCCGAGCGGGTGGTTCCCAATGCCGAATTCGAGGCCCTGGTCGATACGACGGACGAATGGATCCGCTCGCGCTCGGGGATCGAGCGGCGCCATTTCGCCGCCGAGGGCCAGACCACCTCGGATCTGGGCTTTCACGCCGCCGAGGCCGCGCTGAAGGATGCCGGGCTGGCCGCCGATGACATCGACGCCATCGTCCTGGCGACCTCGACCGCCGATCTGACCTTTCCCTCGGCCGCGACGATGATCCAGGACCGGCTGGGCATGACGCGGGGCTTCGCCTTCGACGTGCAGGCGGTCTGCGCGGGCTTCGTCTTTGCCCTGACCAATGCCAATGCGCTGATCGTCTCGGGCCAGGCCAGGCGGGTGCTGGTCATCGGGGCCGAGACCTTCTCGCGCCTGATGGACTGGACCGACCGCGCCACCTGCGTGCTTTTCGGCGACGGCGCGGGCGCCCTGGTGCTTGAGGCGCAGGAGGGCGACGGCACCTCCGGGGATCGCGGCATCCTCGCCTCGGACCTGAATTCCGACGGGCGGTTCAAGGACCTCCTCTATGTCGACGGCGGCTCCTCGACCGGCACCACCGGCCATCTGCGGATGGAGGGGCGCGAGGTCTTCCGCCATGCGGTCGAGAAACTGGCCGCCACCGCCCATGCCGCGCTGAAAAAGGCCGGGCTCGGCCCCGAGGATGTCGACTGGATCGTGCCGCACCAGGCCAATATCCGCATCATCGAGGCCACCGCGAAACGCATGCATGTGCCGATGGAGCGCGTGGTCGTCACCGTGCAGGACCACGGCAACACCTCGGCCGCGTCGATTCCGCTGGCGCTTTCGGTCGGCAAGGCGCGTGGGCAGATCAAGCCGGGCGACCTGATCGTGACCGAGGCCATCGGCGGCGGGCTGGCCTGGGGCGCGGTCCTCTTGCGCTGGTAGCGAATCCGCCGCCTGAACAGCCCGCTCCAAGTCTTTGATATTGACATGGCAATCCCGCTGGCCGCATCCTGCGCGGATCAAGCCCGGGGGGGATTTTGACATGAGTGAGAAAACTCTGACACGGATGGATCTGACCGAGGCGGTGTTCCGCGAAGTCGGGCTCAGCCGCAATGAATCGGCCGATCTGGTCGAATCGGTTCTGCAACATATGTCCGACGCGCTGGTGGCGGGCGAGGTGGTGAAGATCTCGTCCTTCGGCACCTTCTCGGTGCGGTCGAAATCGGCGCGGATCGGGCGCAATCCCAAGACCGGGGACGAGGTTCCGATCTCGCCCCGCAGGGTGCTGACCTTCCGGCCCTCGCATCTGATGAAGGATCGCGTGGCGGCGGGTTCGGCGAAATAGGCCCCCGCGCGCGCCCCCGGTAGACACTGGGTCCCGGCAGACATGGGTCCTGGCAGACACTGGGGTCCCGGCAGACACTGGGGTCCCGGCAGACACTGGCCCCGGGGCGCATGGGCCCGGGAACGCAGGCCAGACGACAAGGCAAGCCGAACAGGCCCAGGCCAGACGAGGCAGGCAGACAATGGACAAGTCGCCCGAAGCCTTCCGCACCATTTCCGAGGTGGCCGAAGTGCTTCAGACCCCCGCGCATGTGCTGCGGTTCTGGGAAAGCCGCTTCCCGCAGGTCCGTCCGGTCAAGCGGGCGGGCGGGCGACGCTATTACCGGCCGACCGACGTGGCGCTGCTGGCCGGGATCAAGCGGCTTTTGCATGACGAGGGCATGACGATCCGGGGGGTGCAGAAGATCCTGCGCGAACAGGGGATTCGCCATGTCGCCGGGCTTCACGGCGACCATCCCGCCGATGACACCAGCCCCGAGGAGGCCGCGCTGGAGGCGGCGATGATCGGCCGTTTCGATGCCGAGCCGCTCGCCTCGCCCGAAAGCGCCGCCGAACACACCGCCCGGGCCTTGCGCGCCGCGCTGGAGGCGCCCGGGGGCGAGGGGGCGGCCGCGCCGGGCCGGGCCCGGATCATCCCCTTCCCCGCCGAGGCCATCGATTCGCGCCAGCCCAGCTTTCCCGGTTTCGAGCCGCCCGAACCCGCCCCCGATCTCGCCGATCTGGTCGAGAGCGATCCCCGCGCCGGGGCCGGGCCGGAAGAGGCGCCCGCTGGGCACGAAGCCGCCTCCGAACCGGCGGAAGCGCCAGTAGGCGCCCCGGAAGAGATCGCGCGAGACCTGTCGTCCGACACCTCCGAATCGGCCCCGGATGCTCCTGCAGACCGCGAGGGCGGTATGCCCGCCCCCTCGGGCCAGGACCGCGCCGAGCGGGTGGCGGAAGAAGGTGCGGCTGCGCGTGCGGATGCAGATCCCGCCGGGATGGAGCACGCCGGGACGAAGCACGCCGGGCAAGCGCCGGGCCAGGACGACCGCGCGGCAGGCGCCCCCGTCGGCGCGGATCCCACCGACGAAAACCTCGACCATGAGGATCCTGCCGAAGATGGCCCAGCGGTTGCGGCCCTGAAGGGGGCCGACGACGGGAATATGTTCCTCCGGGAAGGGATCGCGGAGGAAAGCCCGGTCTCCGACGCGACCTCGCCCGCCGAAACCGCCTCCGAAACCGCCGCAGAGCACACTTTGCGGGAGGAAACCTCTCAGGAGGAGGAGGCCGTCGGCGAATCTGCCCCGCAAGAGGAAACCTTGCGGGCCAGGCCCCCGGAGGACGATCCCGCGCAGGATCAGGCCGCCCCGGCGGAAGCCATCCCGGAAGATACCGAAGCGAAAGACAGCGGCGCAGGAGACAGCGGCCCGGATGGCATCGAGCCGGTTTCGTCCGATCCGGCTGCGGCCCTGCCGTCCGACTCGGTACCTGTTCCCGCACCCGATCTGACGCCCGAGCTGACGCCCGAGCTGGCGCCAGAGCCCGCCCACAGCCCGGCCGCGCGGCTGCGTGCCTTACCGCCCGGGGCGCTGTCTGCGCATGAGGCCGAGGCGCTCGCCGCCCGCATTTCCGCTTTGCGCGCCCGCCTTGCGGCGCCTTTCAGCGCGCCCTGAGGACTGGCCCTGTCGGTGCGGGCCGATCGACGACACCCCGATCGCCCTGCCCTCACCGCGCTGCGCCCGGATCATCGCCCCCAGGCCTTCGGCAAATGCACGTGCTTCGCGAATCCCCTGTCTCGCCCCCGGGCGAGGCCGAGGCCCCCCGGTCGAAGCCGATGGAAATTTGCCTGCACGGCCCTGCGCTTTCCCGCTTGCCCCCGCCCGGAAAATCGTTAGACAGACGCGCAGTGTCGGGCCGTAGCGCAGCCTGGTTAGCGCGTCCGTCTGGGGGGCGGGAGGTCGAGAGTTCGAATCTCTCCGGCCCGACCATCGAAAATCCGCCCGCCTGCCCCATGGCAGCGCGGGCGGTTTTCATTGCAGCCCCGAGGGCGGGCCATAATCGGCGCGCCTCGGGCGGAGGAGAAGGCGAATGAGCAACCCCGGCGTCCTGCCCGATCACGCGATCCGCGCGTTGCTGGAGCGGGGGGCGATCCGCGCCGCGCCCGGTGTCGCCGCCGCGCAGATCCAGCCCGCCAGCCTCGACCTGCGGCTGGGAGCCCAGGCCTGGCGGGTCCGCGCCTCGTTCCTCGCCGGGCGGGGGCGCAGCGTGGCCGAGCGGATCGAGGAATTCGGCATGCACCGGATCGACCTGGCCGAAGGCGCGGTGCTGGAAAAGGGCTGCGTCTATGTCGTGCCCCTGGCCGAAAGCCTTGCCCTGCCGCAGGGCGTCTCGGCGCTGGCCAATGCCAAATCCTCGACCGGGCGGCTGGATCTGCTGACCCGGACCATCACCGATGGCGGCACGGAATTCGACCGAATACCCGAGGGTTACACCGGCCCGCTTTATGCCGAGGTCTGCCCGAGGTCGTTCTCGGTCCTGGTCAGGTCGGGCCAGAGGCTGAACCAGATCCGCTTTCGCGCGGGCGAGGCGCGGCTCTCAGATGCCGATCTGCGGGACCTGCATGCGCGCATGGCGCTGGTCGACGGTCGGCCGGTGATCTCGGAAGGGCTGGGGTTTTCGGTCGACCTGCGGCCGGGCCGGGGCACGTTGGTCGGCTACCGCGCCAAGCCCCATACCGGCGTGGTGGACCTGGACCGGATCGGCCATTATCCGGCACGCGACTTCTGGGAGGAGGTCCATAGCGAGGACGGCCGGATCATCCTGGATCCCGGTGCCTTCTATATCCTGGTCTCGCGCGAGGCGGTGACCATCCCCCCCGATCATGCCGCCGAAATGGCGCCCTATCTGGCCATGGTCGGCGAGTTCCGGGTGCATTACGCCGGTTTCTTCGATCCGGGCTTCGGCCATGCCGAGGCAGGCGGCTCGGGCAGCAGGGGGGTGCTGGAGGTGCGCTGCCACGAGGCGCCCTTCGTGCTGGAGCATGGCCAGATCGTCGGGCGGCTGGTCTATGAGCGGATGAGCGCGCGGCCCGAGCGGCTTTATGGCGCGGGGATCGCTTCGAACTACCAGGGGCAGGGGTTGAAGCTGGCCAAGCAGTTCCGCTGAGGGGTTGAGGGGGGAGGAAGGAGGGGGCGCTGCCCCCTCGGCGCCTTTGGCGCCTCACCCCCGGGATATTTCTGCAAAGAAGAAAAGGGTTGGTGGCTGACGCGGCGCTTTTTTGGGGGGCAGGCTTGTCGGGCTTGGTGGAAAGCGGCGGGCGTTGGGTTTTTCCGGGCGGCTTGGTTCAGGGCATCCGCTGGAGTGGCGGGTCGCTGGTGCCGCAGGGCGGGTGATATCGGCAGCGGCGTGGTCCGCGCCTGAATGAGAGGGGGCGGCGGCGAGACGGAGGGCCGATAGGCGGATGGGGTGGCGAGGCCATCGCGCGGGCCGCGAGAGAAGGTCGGGCGGCGCCGGTCCGGCGAGGCGCGCGGCCGATGCCGGGCTTGCGCGTTGCGCGGGTTATTCTGCCTCAGCCTTTTGCCCGGTTTTTCCCTTCTCGGGTTTCCTGCGCCCCGTCCTTATTTCGCCGGGCCCTGTTTTTTTCCCAGAGGCTTTCCTCCCCCGTCCTTCGCCTCATCGCGCTTCAGCGGCCGAGGCGGCGGGTGATGCGGGCGGCCTTTTGCGCGCGGCGGGCGAGGTCGCGGCCGCGGGCGGCCTGTTCGCGATCCTCGGGCCTGGTCCCTTCAGGCGCCGTCCCTTCAGGCGGGGTCCGCTTGCGCCCGGCCAGGTCGATGGCGGTTTTCACGCCCCGGTTCATCGCCTTGCGCAGAAACATGTTGGTCAGCATCCTGACGATCCGGTTCACATCCATTCGTTGCCCCCTCAATCCTCGAAGAGTTCGCTCTGGCCCGTGCGCGGGCTGTCGTCTTCGTCCTCGGCCGGTTGCGACAGGCCCTGCCCCGGCATCGCCCGGCTTTCCAGCAGCCCCGCCGCGCGGAGTTCCTTGATCCCCGGCAGGTCGCGCGCCGATTCGAGCCCGAAGTGATCTAGGAAACCCTCGGTCACCACGAAGGTCACCGGGCGGCCCGGCGTCATGCGGCGGCGGCCGAGGCGGATCCATTCCATCTCCATCAACTGGTCGATGGTCCCCCGCGACACCGCGACGCCGCGGATTTCCTCGATCTCGGCCCGGGTCACCGGCTGGTGATAGGCCACGATCGCCAGCGTCTCGATCGCCGCGCGCGAAAGCTTGCGGGTCTCGACGCTTTCGCGGCGCATCAGATGGCCCAGGTCGGGCGCGGTGCGAAAGGCCCAGGCCTCGCCCACGCGCATGATGTTCACCCCCCTGCCCTCGTAGCGTTTGCGCAGATGCGCCAGCGCCTCGGCCGGATCCGAGCCATGCGGCAGGCGACGCGCGAGCTCGGCCAGCGTCACCGGCTCGGTCGCGGCGAAGAGCACGGCCTCGACCATCCGCTCCTGATCGCCCATCGGCGGGGCGGCGAAAAGGCTCTGGTCCTGATCGCTCATTGCTCTTTCCGCCGGATCTGGATCGGCGCGAAGGTCTCGCCCTGGCGCAGCAGGATCTGCCCGCGCTTGGCCAGTTCGAGCACCGCCGCGAAATGCGCCGCCGTGGCCGAGCGCCGCGCCATCGGCGTCGCATCCCAGCCCTCGGGCAGGAACGAGGCCAGGTCGGACCATTCGCCGACATAGCCCATCAGCCCGCGCATCCGCTCCAGCGCCTGTTCCATGGTGAAGACATGGGCGCGGTCCATCACGAAGGGGCGGAATTCGTCCTTGGTGCGGATCCGCGCATAGGCCCGCATCAGGTCGATCAGCGTGGCGTCATAGACCACGCGGCGGTGCAGGGCCACGCTTTCGGGCAGGCCGCGCGCGAAGAAATCCCGCCCCAGCCGGTCGCGCGCCATCAGCCGCGCCGCCGCCTCGCGCATGGCCGACAGGCGTTCGAGCTGGAAGGCCAGATGGGCGGCGAGTTCCTCGGCGCTCGGGCCGTCCTCGCCGGGTTCGGGAGGCAGGAGCAGGCGCGATTTCAGGAAGGCCAGCCAGGCCGCCATCACCAGATAATCCGCCGCCAGTTCGATCCGCAGTTTCGCGGCGCGGTTGACGAAGCCCAGATATTGCTCGGCCAGTTGCAGGACCGAGATCCGCCGCAGGTCCACCTTCTGGCTGCGCGACAGCGTCAGCAGCAGGTCGAGCGGGCCCTCATAGCCCTCGACATCGACGATCAGCGCCTCGGCCTGCAGCCGGTCGGCCGGGTCCAGCCGTTCGGGCTGGCTCCAGTCGTCGGCAAGCGGAAGCTGGCGGTCGTCTGTTTCGGTCATGCGCGATCGGTCATGCGGGGCGGCTCAGGGCCTCAAGCTCGGCCTCAATCCCCGCAATGTCAACCTCGGCGGGCGGGCGGCGGCAGGCCAGCGCGCGGGCGGCGCGGGCCCGGGTGGCCGCGCCCATGGCTCCGGCCGCGCCCGCGACCTGCGCCATGCCCTGAAGATCGCCCTTGCAATGCAGCGCGATATCCACCCCCGCCGCCATGGCAAGGGCCGTGCGGTCGGCAAGGCCGCCCGAAAGCGCCTCCATGTTCAGGTCGTCCGTCATCAGCAAACCGTCGAAGCCGATGCTTTCGCGGATCAGCCGCACCACGGCGGGGCTTTGCGTCGCCGGGCGCGCGGCATCAATGGCCGAGAAGACCAGATGCCCGGTCATCGCCATCGGCAGATCGGCAAGCGCGCGGAAGGGGGAGAAATCGGCGCCTTCCAGCTCGGCCAGGGGCGCATCGACCAGGGGCAGGTCGTGATGGGTGTCGAGGCGCGAGCGGCCATGGCCGGGGATATGCTTCATCACCGGGAGCACGCCCCCGGCCAGCAGCCCCTCGGCCACCGCGCGGCCAAGCTGCGCGACCCTGGCCGGATCGCCGCCATGGCAGCGGTTTTTCAGGAAGGCATGGGTCTCGGGCCGGGCCAGGTCGCAGACCGGGGCGCAATCGGCGTCGATCCCGACCGCGTGCAACTCCTGCGCGATCAGGCGGGCGCGAAGCCACAGCAGGCGGGCGGCATCGGGCCCGGCCCGCTCCGCCGTTTCAAGCGGCGGCGCCCATTCGCGCCAATGGGGGGCGCGCAGGCGCTGGACCCGCCCGCCCTCCTGATCGACAAGGATCGGCGCCGCGCGTCCGACCGCGCCGCGCAGATCGCCGGTCAGGCGGCGCAGTTGATCGGGCGTCTCGACGTTGCGGGCAAACAGGATGAAGCCGAAAGGATCGGTCTCGCGGAAGAAGTCGCGCTCCTGCGGCAGCAGATCCGGCCCCGACAGGCCGAAGATCGCGGCGGTGGTGCCGAGGTTCGTCCCGGCGCTTATTCCGGGGTTCATCGATGCGCCACCGGGATGCAGCGGGTGCTTTCGGCCTCAAGCGCGGCGCAGAAGCGGCGCGAATCCTGCTCGTCGTTGAAGCCGAGCGCGCGCAGCCGCCAGAAGGTGCGCCCGCCGCTTTCGGCGGCCTGGATCACCATCTGCTTGCCCTCCATCAGATCGCCGAAGCGCGCCGTCAGGCGAATCCATTCCTGCTCGGCGATGGCGGTGCTGTCATAGGCGCCGAACTGCACCAGCCGCGTGCCGGGGGCGAGCGTGTCGGGATCGACCGCGACCGGGGCGACGGCACTCGCACGGGCGGGCGCGGTGGCGGCGGAAGCGGAGGCGGTGGCCAGCCGGTCGGGGCGCGGCATCGGACGGGGCGAGCGGGTGATCGCGCCCGGAGGCGCGGGCCTGCCCTGATCGTCCAGCGTTGCGGTCTCGACCAGCCCGCCGGGCATGCCGTCGGAAAGATCGTCGAGGCCGAGCGCCTCGGCCAAGGCTGCGGCCACCGCCGCCTCCTGATCCATCGGCACGGGCGCGGATTCGGGCGCGGTTTCCAGCGGCATCATGGTGGCGGGCGCCTCGGCCAGAGCGGTCATACCGGTGTCGAAGCCCGGATCCGGGCCCACCGCCATCCCCGGCATCGGGGCGGGCGAAAGCTCCGCCGAAAGCTCCACCGAAAGCTCCACCGAGTCGGGCATCGCAAGGCCCGGCGCATCCTCGGGCGCAAGCTCCACCGGGCGCGGCGCCAGCACCAGCCGGTCGGGCGGCGGGGCCGCGCCGCCGACGGCGGGCACGTCGTTCACCGCAAGCCCCTGATGGTCGATCACCGCGCCGCCGGGATCCTCGGGGGCCATGCGCATCGGCCCCTCCAGCGCGCGGACCACCGGAACCCCGCGCACGTCGCGCATCGCCAGATCCCAGCCCCACCAGCCCAGCGACAGCACCAGCGCGACCGAACCGAAGGCGCCCAGAAGATTGACGATCCTCTGGCCGCGCCCGAAGCGAGGGGAGCGGACCGGATCGAAGCGGCCGGTTTCGGGGTGGGCGGTTCCGGGAAGGTCGGGCGCGACCCGCCCCGGCTGCGCCCAAGCGGAATGGTCGTGAAAACCGGGCGCGGCGCCGAAACGAACCGCCCCGGCACGACCCTGCGCGGGCTGGGCATGCGGAGTTGAGACATGCGGAGTTGAGACATGGGGGCCCGAGACATGGGAGTCCGAGACATGGGCCGTCCGGCCCCGAGGCGCCGCGCCGTGGCGCGCGCCCTCGATGCCCGAGGGGGCCTGCGCCATCCGGCCCGACCCCTGACCATATCCGCCCTGCCCCGCCGCCCCATGGCGGGGGCGCGGGACGGCCGCGCCGCCATCTTGCGTGGAATATGCCCCGAATCCGCCGAAATCGGCGTCCGTCATGCGGTCTGTCATGCGCCTGCCTCTGCCCGGACGGGTGTTCCCCGCCGCTCCCCCGTCTCAGATCCGGGGGGTCTGCCCGATCATTCCGAAGCCGGTGGGCGCCATTCTGTCAGCGCATTTCCTCGACCGGCTTCACCCCGAGAATACCAAGACCTGTGCAAATGACAACGCCCGTGGCCCGGGCAAGGGCGATTTTCGCCTGAGAAACCGCGATATCCTCCTGGATGAAGCGCAGTTGCGTCTCGTCATTGCCGCGATTCCACAGCCCGTGGAACTCCGAGGCCAGCTCATAGAGGTAGAAGGCCACGCGATGCGGCTCGTTCCCGCGCGCGGCGATCTCGACCAGGCGCGGCCATTCCGCCAGCTTCTTCAGCAGCGCCAGCTCGGCCGGATGGTCGAGCGCGCCATGCCCGGCCGCCAGCAGCGCGGCGTCGTCGACCGCGATCCCCGCCTCGGCAGCCTTGCGCAACACCGAATTCACCCGCGCATTGGCATATTGCACATAGAAGACCGGATTGTCCTTCGACTGTTCCAGCACCCTGGCGAAGTCGAAATCCAGCGCGACATCGTTCTTGCGGGTCAGCATGATGAAGCGGGTGACATCGGCCCCGGCCTCTTCCACCACGTCGCGCAGGGTGACGAAGGTGCCCGCGCGCTTCGACATCTTGAAGGGCTCGCCGTTCTTCCACAGCTTCACCAACTGGATCAGCTTGATGTCCAGGGGCACCCGCCCGCCCGAAAGCGCGGCGACGGCGGCCTTCATGCGCTTGACATAGCCGCCGTGATCGGCGCCGAAAATGTCGATCAACTGGTCGAAGCCGCGCTTCACCTTGTTGTAGTGATAGGCGATGTCGGGGGCGAAATAGGTCCAGGCGCCGTCGGATTTCATCACCGGCCGGTCCACGTCGTCGCCATGCGCGGTCGAGCGGAACAGGGTCTGGACCCTAGGCTCCCAATCCTCGGGAGTCTTGCCCTTGGGCGGCTCCAGCACGCCTTCGTAGATCAGGCCCGCCGCGCGCAATTCCTCGATCGCGGCCTCGATCTCGCCGGTGCCGTAGAGCGCCTTCTCGCTGGAATAGACATCCATGGTGACGCCGAGCGCGGCCAGATCCTCGCGGATCATGTCGAGCATCACCCTGGTGGCGAATTCGCGGATCTCGGAAAGCCAGTCGGATTCGGGCCGATCAAGCAGGCTGTCGCCGTATTTCGCCTTCAGCGCCTCGCCCACCGGGATCAGGTAGTCGCCGGGATAGAGCCCCTCGCGGATCTCGGGCGAAAGGCCGTTCGCTTCGCGGTAACGCTCATAGGCGGAACGGGCGAGGACATCGACCTGGGCGCCGCCGTCGTTGATGTAATATTCGCGCGTGACCTGCCAGCCCGCGAAGGCCAGAAGGTTCGACAGCGCGTCCCCCACCACCGCGCCGCGCACATGGCCGACATGCATCGGCCCGGTGGGATTGGCCGAGACGAATTCGATGTTGACCCTGTCGCCCCCCCCCAGCGTGGAGCGCCCGTAATCGAGCCCGGCGGCAAGGATCTGCCGCGCCACGCCCTGCCAGACCTCGGGCGCGAGCCGCAGGTTCAGAAAGCCCGGCCCCGCCACATCCGCGCCCAGGATCCGGGGATCCTCCTGAAGCCGCGCGGCCAGCGCATCGGCGATCACCCGCGGGGCGAGGCCCGCGGGCTTGGCCAGCACCATCGCCGCATTGGTCGCCATGTCGCCATGGGCGGCGTCGCGCGGCGGCTCGACCGCGACATTCGCAAGCTCCAGCCCCCGGGGCAGCACGCCCTCGGCCGCCAGCCGGCCGAGCGCATCCACCACCGCCTCGCGGATATCGGCAAAAAGGTTCATGAGATCCAATCCCGTTCTTTGAAACGAGGCCATGCCAGAGCGGGCGGGACAGGTCAAGCAAGGCGGGGAATGGGGGGAGGAGAGGGAGGGGGCGCTGCCCCCTCGGCGCCCTTGGCGCCTCACCCCCGGGATATTTTTGCAAAGAAGAATGGGGAGGCGGGGGTTTCTGGAATGGGCGGGGCGCTTTGGGGCGGGTGTTGTCGTCTGGGCCTTGTCGGGGGCGGGTGGAAAGCGGCGGGCCTTGCGTTTTTTCCGGGCGACCTGGTCCGGGCTACATGCGGCGGGTCGCTGGCGTCCGCATGGGCGGGGTATCGGCACGGCGGCATGGTCCGATCTGAATGAACGGATGCGGCGGCGGGACGCGGCTTTCACAGGCGGCGGCGCGATGCGCGAGCCGAGGGCCGAGAGGGGGACGGGTGGGCCGCGCCGGTCCTGCGGAGCGCTGTCGCCATCTTTCGCCGCTTTCGCCCCGGACAGGCGGCGGGCGTGGCACAGGGGAGGCAAATGGCGAGAGCCTGCGGTCAGGACATCCACCGAGGGTGCCAAGGGCGGACGGGAGCCCCCCGGGAAACCACGCGCGAAGGGCGAGCGGCCCGCGCGGCCGGGGCGGGCCGGCCCCCCGCGCGCCGCCCCCGCGCGCCATGGCTTCATTCTTGCAAAGCCGCGGCTTTGGCGGCAGGAAGCCAGCAGCATTCGCCTCAGGAAGGGAAAGACCATGACCCATCGCATCGCCATTCTGGGCGCCTCGGGCTATACGGGGGCCGAACTGGTCCGCCTGATCGCCAGCCATCCCGCGATGCGCATCACCGCGCTTTCGGCCGAGCGCAAGGCCGGGATGGAAATGGCGGCGGTGTTTCCCTTCCTGCGCCATCTGGACCTGCCGAAACTGGTGCGGATCGAGGAGATCGACTTCTCGCAGGTGGACCTGTGTTTCTGCGCCCTGCCCCATGCCACCTCGCAGGAGGTGATCTCGACCCTGCCGCGGGATCTGAAGGTCGTCGATCTCAGCGCGGATTTCCGCCTGCGCGATCCGGCGGAATACCAGAAATGGTATGGCCGGGCGCATTCCGCGCTCGACCTGCAGGGCGAGGCGGTCTACGGGCTGACCGAATTCTACCGCGACGAGATCCGCGCCGCGCGGCTGGTGGCGGGCACCGGCTGCAATGCGGCGACCGGGCAATATGCGCTGCGGCCGCTGATCGGGGCCGGGGTGATCGGGCTTGACGACATCGTGATCGACCTCAAGGCCGGGGTGTCGGGCGCGGGCCGGGCGCTGAAGGAAAACCTGCTGCATGCCGAATTGTCGGGCGGGACGCATGCCTATTCGGCGGGCGGCCTGCACCGCCACCTAGGCGAGTTCGACCAGGAATTCAGCAAGATCGCCGGGCGGCCGGTGCTGGTCCAGTTCACGCCGCATCTGCTGCCGATGAATCGCGGCATCCTGGCCACCACCTATGTCAGCGGCGATCCCGGCGCGGTCCATGCCGCGCTGGCCGCCGCCTATGCCGACGAGCCCTTCCTGCAGGTGCTGCCTTTTGGCACACTCCCCTCGACACGCGATGTCGCAGGCTCCAATTATTGCCATATCGGGGTGACGGGCGACCGGATCCCCGGCCGCTCCATCGTGGTCGCGGTGCTGGACAACCTGACCAAGGGCTCTTCGGGCCAGGCGATCCAGAACGCGAACCTCATGCTGGGCGAGGCGGAGACGGCGGGGCTCGCCCTCGCGCCGCTTTTCCCCTGAGGCGTCGCGGTTTGACACGGGTCAAGGCGGGGGCGGGCCGGGGCCGCTAGAAGGGCCGAAGAAGGACTGCCGAAGGAAGACTGAAGGGAAGCGCCATGCAAAGCACAGCCAGACCCGTCGGCAGACCCGCCGGATTTCGCGGCCTCAAGGGGTTGAAGAAGCAGCGCCGCATCCAGGTGGTCGCGGTGGCCTTCCTGGCCATGCTGGCCGCCGTGGTGCTGGTCGGCTTCGCGCTGAAGGACGGGATCAACTTCTTCCGCAGCCCCAGCCAGGTGCTGGAAGAGGCCCCCCTCGAAACCGAGACCTTCCGCCTGGGCGGCCTTGTCAAGGAGGGCTCGATCCGGCCCGGCGAGGGGATGCATTTCTCCTTCACAATCACTGATGGCAGCGCCGAGGTGCCGGTGCGCTATGTCGGCACCCATCCGCGCCCCGACCTCTTCACCGAGGGGACCGGCACCATCGCGACCGGGCGCCTGGTCGACGGCGTGTTCCAGGCGACCGAACTGCTCGCCAAACATGACGAGACCTATATGCCGAGGGAAGTCATGGATGCGCTGGTCGAACAGGGCGTCTACAAGGATCCCGCCGCCGCCCCGGGTGGTTGAGACCGGCGACCGACCGGCCGCAGAAGGCATCCGACCAGCCGCGAAACGCAACGGCGACCGGAGGCCCACTTGGACCAACCGCCTGCCATCGCCGCCGATCTCTCCTTGCCGCCGAGCGGATCGCGGCTGCCGTTTTTTGACCGGCGCCAGGACCTAAATGCGTCCGGGTTTGAGCCCCTCCGGGACAAGCCGCTCCGAGTCCGAGCGCCCCACGATCCGAATGCCTCGGGGCTTGCCCCCGGAGTTGGCCTCCTCAGGCTCCAGTCCCGAAATTCCGCAGGCCCCGGCACGAATTCACCACCCACCAATCCGGCCCGGCGGAGAAGCTTCTCTCACACCCTTCCGCCAGATGGCCTGCCGCAACCACGATCGACCGAGATCACCGCCCCTCACCCCGGCCCGGCAAATCCGGCGGGGACAGCCCCGCGCCCTCGGCCTTCCCGGCCAGGCGCAAGACCGCCAGCCCCTGAAGAAGTCGCCGATCCGCGGCATGGCAAGGATGCATTCGTCGCCCGATGCCTCAAGACGCCGCAACCCGCACCCGATTGGCGAAACCATCTCGCCGCTCCGCCCGCAGGCCGACAAGAATGGATCGACAAGACAACGATCCCTCGCCACCTGCAAGAAAAACGCAAACCCCGTGCCGATTGCAGCCACCGCCATGAGGCTCACCGTCGCTCCGATCAAGCCCGGCGGCACGGGCAGGCCCTTCGCCCCAGACGCCAGAAGCCTCCGCCCGGCAAACCCGCCCCGCCCGGCACCAACCGCCCACCCGAACCCATCCCCATTTCTTCTTTGCAAAAATATCCCGGGGGTGAGGCGCCGTAGGCGCCGAGGGGGCAGCGCCCCCTCCCCCGATCATCCCGCAGGCACCCAGATCACATCCTCGACCCCCGGCGCCCCGGTCGCCAGCATCACCAGCCGGTCGAAGCCGAGCGCGCAGCCCGAGGCCTGCGGCATCCGCGCCAGCGCGGCCAGGAAATCCTCGTCGATCGGATAGGTCTCGCCGTAAACCTCGCGTTTCACCGCCATTTCCGCTTCGAAACGGCGGCGCTGCTCGCGGGCATCGGTCAATTCGCCGAAGCCGTTGGCCAGTTCCACCCCGCAGGCATAAAGCTCGAACCGCTCCGAGAGCCGGGCATCCCCCGGCAGGCGCCGCGCCAGCGCCGCCTCCGAGGCGGGATAATGGTCAAGGAAGGTCAGCCGTCCCTGGCCCAGATGCGGCTCCACCCGCTCGGACAGCACCCGGCTGAACAGGTCCGACCAGCTTTCCCCCGCCGCATGCGAGATGCCCTCGCGCGCCATCTGCGCCGCCAGCGCCGCCGCATCCGGCGCTCCCCCCGCCTCGATCGTCGCCGCCCCGCTCGTCGCCGCCCCGATCGTCGCCGCCCCGATCGTCGCCGCAAGGTCGATCCCGGCGTGGCGCGAGAACGCCTCGAAGACCCCGATCCGCTCGGGCGCGAGGCGCGGGTCGCATTCGCGGCCGCGATGGCGCAGCATGCCCCCGGGCCCGCCCGCGATCCCGGCCGCCAGCCGGGTCCAGTCCAGCAGATCCGCCATCAGCACCTCATAGGGCTCGCCCGCGCGATACCATTCCAGCATGGTGAATTCGGGGCTGTGGCGCGGCCCCCGCTCGCGGTTGCGCCAGACGTGCCCAAGCGAGAAGATCCGCCGCTCCCCCGCCGCCAGAAGCCGCTTCATCGCGAATTCGGGCGAGGTGTGAAGATACATTTCACGCCCCTCCCCGTCATTGCCGATGGCGGTGGTGCGGAAGGCATGCAGATGCGCCTCGTTTCCCGGGCTGGGCTGCAGGGCCGAGGGATCGACCTCGACGAAATCGCGCTCGGCCATCCAGGCGCGAATCCCCGCCGCGATACGGTTGCGGGCGATCAGGGCCGGGCGGCGGTCGGCGTGGCGCTCGGGCCACCACCAGCGGGATTCGGTCATCGGGGCATTCCGTCTGGAAATCTCGGGGCAGATGGGTTACCAGCGCCGCCATCACGGCCCCGGCCCCCCATCGGGCCGGGCCATATCACAAGGATCACCGCGCGTGAAAGTCATCGCCTCCTCGCTCCGCAAGGGCAATGTCGTCGAGATGGACGGCCGCCTCTATGTCGTTCTGCTGGCCGAAACCTACCGCCCCGGCAAGGGCACGCCGACGACCTCGGTCGACATGCGCCGCATTTCCGACGGGGTGAAGGTCACCGAACGGTGGAAGACCACCGACCAGGTCGAAAAGGCCACCGTGGACGAACGCGACTACGACTTCCTCTATGAGGACGGCGAGGGCTTTCACTTCATGCAGCCCGAAAGCTACGAACAGGTCGTGGTCACCGAAGACGTGATGGGCGCCAACAAGGTCTATCTCCAGGAAGGCATGCGCTGCTATCTGAAGACCTTCGACGGCGCGCCGATCGCCATCGAGGTGCCGCAGAAGATCACCGTCGAGATCGCCGAGACCGAGCCGGTGGTGAAGGGCCAGACCGCCTCTTCCTCCTACAAGCCCGCGACGACCGAATCCGGCCTGCGCGTCATGGTGCCGCCGCATATCGGCCCGGGCACCCGCATCGTCATCAACACCGATGACGACAGCTATGTCGAGCGCGCCCGCGACTGACCGCGCGTCGTGGAGGGCGCATCGTGGAGGGCGCGGCCCGCGCCTGCGGTGGCCCGCCGCTCCAGTGGCCCCGCCTCGGCCCTGGCCAACCCGAACCGAGCCTCCGGTGGACCGAGCCTCGGCGGGCGGGCAACTGAAACCGAGGTGCGCCCGACCGGCGCATGCCTTGGCCGCAAGGCAAGCCCCCCGGCCGTGACGACCGCAAGCGCCGCCCTCCCGCCGGGGGCGGCGCTTGCCGTTCCGCTGTCTCGGCCCCCCGGACAGCGGCCCGGGCGCTCCCCGTCGAGAGCCGGGCACCGGCGGGCACACCCCGCATTGACAGCCCCGCGAAACAGGGTCACGAACGGACCATGACCATGAACGCCGCCAATTTCATGCGCTATCGCCGCCGCCTCGTCTGAGCGCGGCGCATTTCGACATGCCGCCGCCGTCGGGTGGCACGGATCGGGCTCCCCGCAGCGCAATGGAGCCTGAGATGCACGAAACCCTTCCCCTGAGAACCCACTTCGGAACCCTGCGCGGCGCGCGGACGGAAGATGCCGAGCGCATCGTCCAGATGGTCGGCGCTCTGGCCCGCCACCACGGCGACACGCCCGGGCTGACGGTCGAGGCGCTGCTGCGCGACATCTCCGGCACCGCGCCCTGGCTTCACCTTCTGGTGGCAGAGGCCGGGGGCGAACTAGCGGGCTATGCGGCGCTTTGCGGCCAGAGCCGCCTCCAGTTCGGATGGCGGGGCATGGATATCCACCATCTCTTCACCGAAGCGCGGTTTCGCGGGCGCGGCATCGGCCAGGGCCTGGTCCGGGCCGCCGGGATTCGGGCGGCCGAACTGTCGTGCAGCTATCTGACGGTGGGGACGCATCCCGAGAACCTCCGCGCCCAGGCCTTCTACGAATCGCTGGGGTTCGAGCGGACCGCGGCCTCCCCGCCGCGCTTCTCCCTCCGGCTCGGGGCCTGAACCACAGAGCGGAGCCATAGAGGGCCCCACAGGGAGAACAGTGAAACCAGCCGTGAGAGCGGTCGCGAAGCGGAGCGGCGGGCAGAAGGCACAGACAACAGACCTCGGCCCGGGAAAAGGCCGTCCGGGGAACCGAACGGCCGGTTTGCAGCGCCGCAAACATCGCCCCGCAAGCTGAAACCCGCGAACTGCGCCCGGCACAGGCCTCGACGCCGCCGCGCCTCAGACCGGCTCGAAGCCGATGCGGCGGCGCAGGAATTGCGTCGCATGGACCGAGACGCTGGCCGGATCGCCGGTGGTCAGGAAGCGCGCCACCTGCCCCGGCCCCAGGAATTCGGGGCGGCGGATCAGGTAGTCGGCCAGGCTTTCGGCGACCAGCCTGGCCTGGGAATAGACCTGAACCCCCTCGCCCAGGGCCTCGCGGAACACCCTTTCCATCAGGGGATAGTGGGTGCAGCCCAGGATCGCCGCCTGCGGATGCGGCATCCGGCGCTTCAGCGCCTCGACATGGCTGCGGACCAGGGCCTCGGCCAGGATCTCGTCGCCCTGTTCGATCGCATCGACCAGGCCGCCGCAGGGCTGGGCCTCGACATCGACGCCGATGGCGCGGAAGGCCAGCTCGCGCTGAAAGGCGCGGCTTGCCACCGTCGCCGGGGTGGCGAACAGCGCGACATGCTTGACCTCGACCTCGCGCGGGGGGGAATTGTCGCCCCACTGGCGTTCGGTCAGCGCCTCGATCAGCGGCACGAAGACGCCCAGGACGCGCTTTTCCTTCGGCAGCCAGGTTTCCTGCATCCGCTTCAGCGCCGCGGCCGAGGCGGTGTTGCAGGCCAGGATCACCAGGTCGCACCCCTCGTCCCACAGCCGGGTCACGGCGCCGCAGGTCAGCCGATAGATGTCGTCGGCGGTGCGCACGCCGTAAGGCGCATGGGCATTGTCGCCGTAATAGACGAAGGGCACCTCGGGCAGCCGTTTGGACACGGCGTCCAGAACCGTCAGCCCCCCCAGACCCGAATCGAAGATCCCGACCGCCATCGCCCGCCTGCCCCTGTCTGTCTTTAGACCGTCTCTGTCCGCCCTGTCGGCCCCCTCCCCGGGGCCGCCCTCCTGCGATCATAGGCCGCGCCCCGCCGCTGCGAAAGCCCGCGCAACGGGCGCAGGTGGATTTCGTGACGATCTATTTGCCGCACAGCAGCGGAAATCTTCGCATCACCCTGCATTATTGCGTGATCGGCTTTTCCCCTGGCGCATGGCTTGTGCTAGGGTCCGGACGCAAAGCGGAAGGCAAGACAATGGATTGGGACAAGTTACGCATTTTTCATGCCGTGGCGGACAAGGGCAGCCTCACCCATGCGGGCGAGGTGCTGCATCTGTCGCAATCCGCCGTCAGCCGCCAGATCCGCGCGCTTGAGGAAAGCCTTGCCGTCACGCTGTTCCACCGCCATGCCCGCGGCCTGATCCTGACCGAACAGGGCGAATTGCTGTTCGAGGCGACCACCCAGATGGTGCAGCGGCTGGACGCCACCGCCGCGCGGATCCGCGACAGCGAGGACGAGGTGCTGGGCGAGTTGCGCGTCACCACCACGACGGGGTTCGGCACGCTCTGGCTCGCCCCCCGGCTGGCGCGGCTTTACGAAAGCTACCCCAACCTCAAGATCGACCTCATGCTGGAAGAGCGCGTCCTGGACCTGCCGATGCGCGAGGCCGACGTGGCCATCCGCATGAAGGAGCCGAGCCAGGCCGACCTGATCCGCAAGCGGCTGATGAACATCCGCATGCGGCTTTTCGCGACGCAGGACTACCTCGACCGCCACGGCACCCCGCATTCGATCGAGGAGATGGGCCCCCACCGGCTGATCTGCCAGCATCCCGGCACGCCCCAGGTGGCCGCCGGGGCCAACATGATCCAGCAGTTGATGGCGCGCGACCTGGCCTCGATCCTGCATGTGAACAACTATTTCGGCGTGTTGCAGGGCGTGCTGAACCATCTGGGGATCGGGGTCCTGCCCGATTACATCACCGAGGGCTCTCCACATCTGCGCCGGGTGCTGGAAGATGTGGAATCGGTCGAGGTGCCGGTCTTCCTCGCCTATCCCGAGGAATTGCGACATTCCAAACGTGTCGCGGCCTTCCGCGATTTCGTGCTGGACGAGATCACGACCTTCCGCCGCGCCCATCACGCCTGAGCCCCGGTCGCCCCCTGATCGGGCCCCCGGTCGGAACATGCGGGCGCGATGAAGGCGGGCGCTCGAACAGATGCGGGGAGACCCGCGACACGCCCCCGGATGCGAAACAACCACATTCGGCCAGACCCGGCCCCGGAGACGGCGCTGGAACGGCGACTGGCCCGGATGCCGCGCCGCCGGGCGCAGCGGACGGCGTCCCCTCTCCGCCCCGCCTGCCCGGAGCAGCCTTGCCGCAGCACCCCCGCCCCCGCGCCGTGATTCTCCGTTTTTTCACTGCAAAACACCAATCCATACGAAAAACGCATAGCAGACATTCTGCATGCGGGGCATTTCGCGCTTGCACGATTCACAACCAGCCCATAAATCGGGCGTTGAGGCGCTGAACGAGGCAACTCTTCGCGTTTCATACCTCCCTGTTGGACTTCGGCCGAGCTTACGCTCGGCCTTTTTTTTGCCTGCGCAAAATGATCGCCCGGTCTCAACCCGGCAACACTGTGCCCCCGGGGCGCATCCGAACCGCGCGCACTCCGGCCTGGCAGCCTCGGCCGCAGCCCGCCCGCCGCAGCCCTCCTCCATCCCGAACGACGCAGCCTTTGGCCTTCCGTGCGGGCGGGGCTTGGCTTATGACGCGCGCAAGAGGCCGACCAACCCGATCCAGCCGAATCCCGGAGCCCCCGATGACCGCAGCGCCGCGCGAACCCGAAATCACCCCCGAACTCGTCGCCGCGCACGGGATCAAGCCCGACGAATGGACCCGCCTGCTGGAGATCCTCGGCCGTGCGCCCAGCTTCACCGAACTCGGCATCTTCTCGGCGATGTGGAACGAGCATTGCTCCTACAAATCGTCGAAGAAATGGCTGCGCACCCTGCCCACCACCGGCCCGCAGGTGATCTGCGGCCCGGGCGAGAATGCGGGCGTCGTGGACATCGGCGACGGCCAGGCGGTCATCTTCAAGATGGAAAGCCACAACCACCCCTCATACATCGAACCGCATCAGGGCGCGGCGACCGGGGTGGGCGGCATCCTGCGCGACGTCTTCACCATGGGCGCGCGCCCCATCGCGGCGATGAACGCGCTGAGTTTCGGCCTGCCCGACCACCCCAAGACCGCGCATCTGGTCAAGGGCGTGGTCGAGGGCGTGGGCTCTTACGGCAATGCCTTCGGCGTGCCCACCGTGGGGGGCGAGGTGCGCTTCCACCAAAGCTACAACGGCAATTGCCTGGTGAACGCCTTCGCGGCGGGCCTCGCCGATGCGGACAAGATCTTTTATTCGGCGGCCTCGGGCACCGGCATGCCGGTGGTCTATCTGGGCGCCAAGACCGGCCGCGACGGCGTCGGCGGCGCCACCATGGCCTCGGCCGAATTCGACGACACCATCGAGGAAAAGCGCCCCACCGTGCAGGTTGGCGACCCTTTCACCGAAAAGCGCCTGCTCGAGGCCTGCCTGGAGCTGATGCAGACCGGCGCCGTGATTTCGATCCAGGACATGGGCGCGGCGGGCCTGACCTGTTCGGCGGTCGAGATGGGCGACAAGGGCGGGCTGGGGATCCGGCTGCAGCTTGACGACGTGCCGCAGCGCGAAACCGGCATGAACGCCTATGAGATGATGCTGTCCGAGAGCCAGGAGCGCATGCTCATGGTGCTGAACCCGGAACTGGAAGAGGTGGCGCGGGCGATCTTCGTCAAATGGGACCTTGATTTCGCCATCGTGGGCGAGACCATCCCCGAGGACCGCTTCCTGATCCTGCATGGCAACGAGGTGAAGGCCGATATCCCGCTGTCGAAACTGTCCTCCAGCGCGCCGGAATACGACCGCCCCTGGGTCGAGACCCCCGCCCCCGCCCCCCTGGCCGAGGTGCCCGCCATCGGCGCCATCGCGGCTCTGCGCGCGCTGATCGGTTCGGCCAACCATGCCCACAAGGCCTGGGTCTGGGAGCAATACGACGCCCAGGTCGGCGCCGATACCGTGGTGACGCCGGGGCTTCCCGCGGGCGTCGTGCGGGTCCACGGCACCACGAAGGCCCTGGCCTTCACCTCGGACGTGACGCCGCGCTACGTCAGGGCCAACCCCTATGAAGGCGGCAAGCAGGCCGTGGCCGAGGCCTACCGCAACCTGACCGCCATGGGCGCCCTGCCCCTTGCCACCACCGACAACATGAATTTCGGCAATCCCGAAAAGCCCGAGATCATGGGCCAGTTCGTCGGCGCGATCAAAGGCATCGGCGCGGCGGTCTCGGCGCTCGACATGCCCATCGTCTCGGGCAATGTCTCGCTTTACAACGAAACCGACGGCAAGGGCATCCTGCCCACCCCGACCATCGGCGCGGTCGGGCTGATCGCCGATATCGGGGATCTGATCGCGGGCCGCCCGGCCGAGGGCGACATCGCGCTTCTGGTCGGCGAAAGCTTCGGCCATCTGGGCCAGTCGGCGCTGCTGGCCGAGGCCTTCGGGATCGAGGCGGGCGACGCCCCCCCGGTCGATCTGGCGGCCGAGAAGAAGAACGGCGATTTCGTCCGCGCGCAGCGCCGCCACATCCGCGCCGCCACCGATCTGGGCGACGGCGGGCTCGCGCTCGCCGCCTTCGAGATGGCCGAGGCGGCGGGCCTTGGGCTCGCGCTGATCCCCGGCGACATCGCGGCGCTGTTCGGCGAGGATCAGGCGCGCTACCTGCTCGCCGTCGACGAAGCGGGCGCCGGTGCCATCGAGGCGGCGGCGCTGGTCGGGGGCGTCGCGGTGACGCGGGTGGGCCGCTTCGGCGGCGCCGAGGTGACCCTGGGGGCCGAGACCGCGGCCCTGGCCGAACTCTCGGCGCTTTATCGCGGCGCCTTCGCCCGCGCGCTCGGGCTCTGAGCGGGGCATGCTGCGCGCCGCGACCCCTGCCGATTTCGGCTTCATCCGCGGGCTCGCGCAGCGGCCGGATTACGCGCCCTTCATCACCGACGAGGACGAGGCGGCTCTTTCGGCCTATCTCGCCTCGCCCGCCGCGCGCCTGCTGATCTGGCAGGGCCCGGAAGGAACGGCCGACGGGGAGGCTGAGGGCTACGCGCTTTTCTGCGGCCTGGGCACGCCCTCCGGCGTGGTGGAACTGCGCCGCCTGGCCCTGGCCCGTCCGGGCCAGGGCCGGGGCGCGGGCTTTGTCGCCGCCCTGGTCGATCACGGATTCGAAGTGCTGGGGGCCGGGCGGCTCTGGCTCGACGCCTCGGGCGAGAATCCCCGCGCCATGACGCTTTACGAACGCGCGGGCTTCCGGCGCGAGGGCGTGCTGCGCCGCCACTGGTGGCGCCCCGATCCCGGCGCGGAAGGCGGCGGGCGGCTGGTCGACCAGCATCTCTTCGGCCTGATGCGCGAGGAATGGGCGACGCGCAGGGCCGCGTGACAGGATGGCGTGAAGGACGGGCTGAGGCTTGCGAGCCGCCGGGCCAGGGCTTACATTTCATCCCAAACGAAGGAGGCCCACCGGATGCCCATGGAAGGCAAGGATATCGAGGCGCTGATCCGGGAAACCTTCCCGGAGGCGAAGATCACCATCACCGATCTTGCCGGGGACGGGAATCACTGGGCCGCCGAGGTGATCGACGAAAGCTTTCGCGGCATGAACCGCGTGCAGCAGCAGCGCGCGGTCTATGCCAGCCTCAAGGGCAAGATGGACGGCGCGCAGGGCGAGCTGCATGCGCTGGCGCTGACCACCAAGGCCCCGGAATAGGCGGATGGAGGGCGCCGCGATCCTGTTCCTCCTTCTCGTGGCGGCGGGCGGCCTTGCCTGGCTGAACCACAGGATGGCCGAAAGGCGGACGGGCCGGGGCTCGGCGCTTTCGGGCCGCTACGGCATGCGCCGCGAACTGGGCATGGAAGCGACCGATCTGGACGGGTTCAACACCGCGATGAGCCGCAACGCCCCGATCGGCGAGACGCCGCAGGAATTGCGGGGGCTCGGGCGGTCGCTGACCGCGCATCCCCTGCCGCTGGAAGACGACGAGACCTATGCCGGGCGCTATCACGACGCCTTCGGCCGCAAGGAAGGACAGAGGGAATGAGCGCGCAGGACCAGATCCGCGAGACCGTGCAGAACAACGACGTGGTGCTGTTCATGAAGGGCACCCGGATGATGCCGCAATGCGGGTTCTCCTCCCGCGTGGCGGGGGTGCTGAACTACATGGGCGTCGACTATGTCGATGTGAACGTGCTGGCCGATGCCGAAATCCGCCAGGGGATCAAGGATTTCTCGGACTGGCCGACGATCCCGCAGCTTTACGTCAAGGGCGAATTCGTCGGCGGCTGCGACATCGTCACCGAGATGACGCTTTCGGGCGAGCTGGATGCCCTGTTCGAGGAGAAGGGCGTGACGTTCGACCGCGAGGCCGCCGACAAGATCCGCGAAGCCAACGCCTGAAACCGGGGGGGCCTGTTCCCGGGCCCTGTGATTTTGGCTGGCCTGCGCCTCCGGCGGGGATATTTTTGCCAAGATGAAAGGGGCGAAGGGGCGGTTTGCCCTGGCTTTTGTTTTTCGTCCCTTCCTTGCGCCTGCCTGTGCCCCTGGGTTTGGTCGGCTTTTCACCGGGCCCGGGGGGGGCAAGGCAGGCGGCGCGGGAGCGGCTCCACGCTTTTGCCCGGACGGGGGGGACGGCGGTCGGGCTTCGGCCGGGTGGGTCCGGCGCGGTGGTTTCGCGGGCGGAGCGGTTTCGGCGCGCGGTCGGGCTTCCGATCCGCGCTTTTTCCGGGGCACCAGGGAGCGCGTCGGCGGGCGTGTCATGACCTGTCGCTTTTTCCGTCCGGCCCGGGACTGACCCGGTTCCGGGCGGTCAGTCCACCGTCAGCAGGGCCGAAACCGGGGCGAGCGCGACGCTGGCGGCCCGGCCCTCGACCGTCCATTCCAGCAGTGCGGTCACCGTGTCGGGCCGGATCCGGCCCGCGACCAGGACCCTGCCCTCCTGCGCCGCCTTGAAGGCCGCGCGGTCGAGATAGCGGCGGATCACCGGCGCTTCCTCATCCGCGCCGTCGAGGTTGCGGAAGATCACCGCGGCGGGCACATCCTCGCGCCGGGCCACCTGGTCGGCGGCGTTCAGCCCCTCGTCCCAGGTCAGGAGGCCGCGCCCCTGCGCGCCCACCACCGGCACGACAAGCGTAGCCAGCGGCCGGTCGGCCTGGAAGCCGCGCCCGGGCAGATCCATGACCACCACCGATTCGGGCAGCCCCGCCTCCATCACCGAGAAGGCCACCTCGACATCCTGCGCCCGCGCGCCCTGCGGCAGGCCGGTGGCGAGCATCACCACCTCTTTGCCGCCGGCGCGATAGATCGCGGCATGGCGGGCGGCGTCGGGGGCCTGCGGGTCCAGCGCGAAGCTGACCGGGAAGGGCAGTTCGGCCAGGGCAGCGCGGTCGAGGTCGGGCTCTCCGCCGTCGATCAGCACCACGCCGAACAAGGGCTTCGCCGCCGGATTGTCGAAGGGCTCGGAATGCAGGTCGAGGGGGGTGCCTTCGGCGAAGGCCGAGGATGCGCCGGGGGCGGGCGTGGTTTCGGTTTCGGCCTCGGGCACGACGATGCTGGGCAGGCGCCCGGTCTCGACCCCTTCGACCGCGCCGCCGAGGGCGGGGGTCGGCGGCAGGGTCGATCCGCTCTCGCCCGGGGTGACGCTGCGGGGCGGCGGCGTCTCGGCCGGGCCGGGCGCATCGCTTGCGGGCGCATCGCTTGCGGGCGGTTCGGGGGCAGGCGATTCGGGGGCGAGGCCGGGCGAGGGATCCGGCGCGGGATCGGCTTCGGTTGCCGCCTCCTGTGGCGGTGTCGGCCCGGGTTCGGCGAGGGGCGCGGGTTCGGGCAGGGTTTCAGGTTCGGGCAGGGTTTCAGGTTCGGGCGCGACCATACCAGCCAGGATCGCCTCTTCCTCGGGCGTCAGCGGCGGCAGGCCGGGCAGATCGGCCACCGGGGCGGCGGGTTCGGGCGCGAGCGGCGGCAGTCCCGGCAGCGGGCCGGGCGGAACCGGCGGCGCGGCGGCGGTATCGGCGGCCTCCGCCGCCCCGGTTCCGATTTCGGAACCGGGGGCGGCGGAAGGCCGTGGCGGATCCCCGGCGACCACCGGGGCTTCAGGCGAGGGCGGGAGGGATTCGGAGCCGCCGACCTCGGCGGGCGACGGGGCGGGCGCCGCCTCCGGGCCGGTGTCGCCGACCTGCATCGGAGACGGGTCGGGCGGCAGGTCCGCAGCGGATGGATCGGTGGCGACTTCGGAGGGGGCGGCTTCCTCTGGTGGGCGCTCCGGGGCGGGCGGGGCAGTCGGTTCCGGGGCGGAAGCGGGCGGCGTATCCGCTGCGTCCCCGGTCGCGGCATCCCCGACTGCGGGTGCCGGAGCTTCCGTCGCGGCGGCGGGAGAGGACGGCGGCGGCGCGGGCGGCGCGGCCGACGGCAGCGGCACCGCAAGCGATACCAGCGCCAGGCCGCCCGTGCCGACAAGCGCGCCCAATCCCACCCCAAGAAGGAACCTGCCGATCACCTGAGCCTCCGTCCTTTCCTCGTCACCGCCCGGGCCTGCGGCCGGGTCACCATCGGGGCATGGGCAAAGCGGGCCCGTTCTGGCCGCCCCGAAGCCTGCCGCCCGCATCTCCGACCCTGCCCGGAGGCCCCCCGGAGCAGCCCGGCCCCCGGGAACCCTGGCCAAGCCTTCGCCGCGCCCGAAGCCCGAAGCCGGGCCCAAGCAAAGCCCCTACACCGGAACAGCGGAGCCGAAAAGCCGGTCGGCGCGGCAGGCCCGAAGCGTGGCCCGGCACCGGAGCCCGGGCGCCGCGATCATGCCGGAACATGCGTCCAGCGCCCCTTATAACGGCGCCCGCAGCGGGCTTCATCCCCTTTCACGCCCGATCCGGCAAGATACCGCCCGCCTCAGGCGCCTCGCTGGGCCTCTCAGGGCCGCCCCCCTGCTTGCGGAGACGGCACCGGAAACGCCCCGCCCCCTCTTGCCAGGCGCGCGATCCCTTGCTCCGGCCCGCCGCGCCTGCTACCGCCGGGCGCATGCTTTCCTACCAGCACGCCTTCCACGCCGGAAACCTTGCCGATGTCCACAAGCACGCGCTTCTGGCCTGGGTGCTCGACTATCTGACCCGCAAGGAAAAGCCGCTCAGCTATATCGAGACCCATGCCGGGCGCGGGCTTTACCGCCTCTCGGCCCCCGAGGCGCTGAAGACCGGCGAGGCGGCGCAGGGCATCGCGCGGGCGGAAGACTGGTTCGCCCCCGACCACCCCTACCGGCTGCGGCTGGAGGAGGCGCGCGCCATGTATGGCGCCGACTGCTACCCCGGCTCGCCCCTGATCGCGGCGCTTGGCCTGCGCGAGGCCGACCGGCTGCATCTGGCCGAGCTTCACCCCGGCGAACATGCGGGGCTGCGCGCGGCGCTCGACGGCTGGGACGCCGATATCCGGCGCGAGGACGGGTTCGACATGGCGCTGGCGCTGACCCCTCCGACGCCCCGGCGCGGGCTGATGCTGATCGACCCGCCCTATGAGGTGAAGGCCGATTACGAGCGGGTGCCGAAGGTCATGGCGCAGGTGGCGCGCAAATGGAACGTGGGCGTCCAGATGCTGTGGTATCCGATCCTGTCCGGGCGCGGCCATGTGCCGATGGTGCTGGCGCTGGAGCGCGCCTTCCCGCAGGGGCTGCGCCATGAGGTCGGCTTCCCGCCCGCGCGCGAGGGCCACCGCATGATCGGATCGGGCATGTTCGTCGTGAACCCGCCCTGGGGGATCGAGGACGAGACCGCCCGGCTGAGCGCGCGTTTCGCCCCGGCGGGCTGAGGGCGCGAGGCGGCGGGCGATCCGCCCGGCGCCCCGGCACCGCCCGAGGCCGCTTGCCGCAACCTCTTCTCGACGCGACCTTATTCTCGACGCGACCTCTTCTCCTCCTCAAGCCGCCTATCCCGGCCTAGGCCCACGCCCGCCCCGCCGATCACGGTGACCCAACCCAGGGTCCAACGGTGCACGCTGCGCTCGCCCCCTGGCCGCCGACCTGCTCATTCCTCTCCCGAGGGCTCTCGACGACCGGCTGCCGCCGCCAGCCGATCACGGTGGCGCGGAGCCCGGCCCCATGGCGCGCGTTGTGCGCCCCCCGGCGGCCAACCTGCTTGTTATTCTTCCCCGCGCTCTCCGGCCCGCTGCGGCGCCCTTACCCCGTCACCCGCCAATCACCGTGGCGCGATCCCCTCACGGCACGCGATGCCCGCATCTCCGCCATCCCGGCCTCTCCGCCCCGGCCACTGCCCAAGCCGCCGATCACCGATGGCGCAACGCCCGGACCGCCCATTGGGCGAGGCCTGCATCCTCTGGCGCGTCGGCCTTCTAATCTTCTCAGCCTCTGCGGACCCGCGCCCCCGGACGATCACGATGGCGCGACGCTCTGGCCCCTGCGACGCGCGATGCGCCTGCCCCCTCTGGCGCGGGCGCACGTCACAGCCTATCTTCGCGCCATGTTCGAAAAACTCCTGTCGCGCCTTCTGGCCCCCGCTCCCGAACCGCTGGCCGCGCCCGATTCGCAGCTTGCCCTTGCCGCCCTTCTGGTGCGCGCCGCCCGCGCCGACGGGCTCTATGCCGCCGAGGAGGTCGAGCGCATCGACCGGGTGCTGATGAAGCGCCATGCGCTTGGCCCTTTCGAGGCGGCGAAGCTGCGCGTCGAGGCCGAGACGCTGGAGAACGAGGCCCCCGACACCGTGCGCTTCACCCGCGCGCTGAAAGAGGCGACGCCCCTGGAAGAGCGCGACGCGCTGCTTGAGGCCCTGTGGTCGGTGGTGATGGCCGACGGACTGCGCGACGCGCAGGAGGATCGGCTGATGCGCCTGGTGGCCAATCTTCTGGGGCTGAGCGACGTGCAGAACGCCCAGGCCCGCCAGCGCGCCGGACGCGAGGCCTGATCGCCACCGATCCCTCGGCCCGGCAGAGGAAGGGTCGACCGGGGAAGGCTGCGACCGGCAAGGCCCGCGCCAGAGCCCGGCGAGAATCGAAACCGCCCAGGCCGGGCGCCGCCGACAGGCCCCCGGGCATTTCCGCCCTCGGGCATGAGGCCGAACCGCCCCCCGCCCGGCGGGCCGCCACCTCAACCGCTTAGCCCATGCGCTTGCGCCAAAGGGTCCGCCCACCCCGCCTCCCGCCGTAGCGCAGGGCGCCCGTCTCCGCCGGGAGCCGCCCCGCCCGCCGAAGCCTCCCGCCGCATGGCCCAGCCACAGGGACCACTCGCCCCACAGCACCCTGCCGCAGCGCAAGAAACCCCGCCGCACCGCCGGGCACCCCCTCCGCATACCGGAGCTTGCCGCCGCACCGCCCGCGGATGGCCTTCCCCCTCGGGCGGGGTCTCGCATCCCCTGGCCTCGGCCGCCCGCCCGCGGACACCCCCAGAAGGCCCCGTCCCGGGCCTTTGACCCGGCATCCGGCAGAGATCTGATCAAATTTCAGGCAAAAGCCCCCCGATGACGCAGCTTCCTCGTTGCATTGGCCGTGGCTTTGGGCACAAATCAGTCGAGACAACCACGAGACGGGAACCAACAACCGTCCGGGCAACAGGGGAAAACTGGGGAAACATGTCTGAAAACCCCGTCATCGCGATCCGCGATCTGCACAAGGCCTATGGCCCGCTGGAGGTTCTGAAGGGCGTCGATCTGGTCGCGCCGCGCGGGCATGTGATCTCGCTCATCGGCTCTTCGGGCTCGGGCAAGTCCACGCTTCTGCGCTGCTGCAACCTGCTGGAGGACAGCCAGCAGGGAGAGATCCTCTTCGAAGGCGAATATGTGCGCTGGAAGGGCGAGGGCCTGCGCCGCCAGCCCGCCGACCGCGCCCAGGTCACCCGCATCCGCACCAATCTTTCCATGGTGTTCCAGCAATTCAACCTCTGGGCCCATATGACCATCCTGCAAAACGTGATGGAGGCGCCGGTGACGGTGCTGAAACGCGATCCGGCCGAGGTCGAGGCCAGGGCGCGCGAATATCTGGCCAAGGTCGGCATCGCCGACAAGGCCGATGCCTGGCCCGCGCAATTGTCGGGCGGCCAGCAGCAGCGCGCCGCCATCGCCCGCGCTTTGTGCATGGAGCCGCGCGCGCTTCTGTTCGACGAGCCGACCTCGGCGCTCGACCCCGAGCTGGAGCAGGAGGTGGTGAAGGTGATCAAGGCCCTGGCGGACGAGGGGCGGACCATGCTGCTCGTCACCCATGACATGAAGCTCGCGGCCGATTGCTCGGACCATGTGATCTTCCTCCACCAGGGCCGGATCGAGGAACAGGGCCCGCCCGGAGAATTGTTCGGACGACCGAAATCCGAACGCCTGCGCGGCTTCCTTTCGGCGACGGCGGCCTGAATGGGCTGCTTTGCCTCCATCGCGGCGGCGGGCGTGGCGCTGGTTCTGGCCTCGGGCGGCGAGGAGCGGCTGGTGATCGCCACCGGCCCCAGCTTTCCGCCCTATCTGATGATGGACGAGGCCAGCGGCGCGCTTTCGGGTTATGACTACGACCTGATGCAGGAGGTCTGCGCCCGGATCACGGCGGAATGCGACTGGCAAAGCGTGAATTTCGACCGGCTGATCCCCGGCGTCGCCGCGGGCCTGTTCGACGTGGTCCTGGGCGGCATGGCGATCACGGCCGAGCGGCGCGAGACGGTGGATTTCAGCCGCCCCTATACCTGGGGCGGGGGCGTGGACTGGTTCGTCGGCCGCCCCGGCACCCCGGCGCCCGAAAGCGTGACCACCGCCGCCGTCTCGGGCACGATCCAGGAGCAGTATCTGCGCGAATTCGCCTACGACCATGTCTCCTACCCTTCCGAGATCGAGGCGCTGGCCGCGCTCGGCGCGGGCGAGGTGGCGCTGGCGCTCGGCCCCTACGACGCCCGCCCCGACCTTGCCCCCTGGATCGCGGGCCAGGGCATGGTCTTTCTCTACAGTGCCGATGTGCCCGACGAAGGCGTGGGCATCGCCGTCTGCAAGGGCAATCACGCGCTGCTGGCGCGGATCGATGCCGCGCTGGACGGCATGTTCGCCGACGGCACCATCGCCAAACTCGACCGGCGCTGGCACTAGGACGTGCCGCGCCCCCACCAGATCCGAAGCAAGATAAAAGGGAGACCCCAATGAAAAAGCTTCTTCTCGCCACTGCCCTTGCCGCCCTGGGCACCGCAGGCCTCGCGCAGGAGGTGGTCCGCATCGGCACCGAAGGCGCCTATGAGCCCTATAACTACATCGACCAGGCCTCGGGCGAGCTGGTCGGCTTCGAGGTCGATCTGGGCAAGGAGCTTTGCGCCCGCGCCGAACTGACCTGCGAATTCGTGCAGAACGAATGGGATTCGATCATCCCCAACCTGCAATCGGGCAATTACGACATCATCATGGCCGGGATGTCGATCACCGAGGAACGCCAGCAGGTCATCGACTTCACCGAGAATTACACGCCCCCCTCGCAATCGGCCTATATGGCGCTGGCGGCGGATGCCAATATCGGCGACGGCGCGATCATCGCGGCCCAGGTCTCGACCATGCAGGCGGGCTATATCGCCGAGCAGGAAGGCGTGACCATGCTGGAATATGCCACCCCCGACGAAACCGTCGCGGCCGTGCGCAACGGCGAGGCGGATGCGGTCTTCGCCGACAAGGATTACCTGGCGCCGATCGCGGCGGATTCGAATGGCGAGCTGGTGATGCTGGACGCCGATGTGGCACTTGGCGGCGGGATCGGCGGCGGGATGCGCAAGTCGGACGCCGAATTGCGCGCGAAATTCGATGCCGCCATCCTGTCGATGAAGGAAGACGGCACGCTGAACGCGCTGATCGTGCAATGGTTCGGCGAAGAGGCCGACCTGTTCTGATCCGGGTCCGGGTCCGGGTTTGGGCGCGGGCCTGAGTTGGGGTGCGAGCGCGGTTTCGGGTTCACCCTAGGGGCGCGGGCGGTGACGGAACCGCCCGCCCGGGTCGGGCACCTCGCCTTGGCCCGAAGGCAGGCCACCGGAGCCAAAGGCAAAGGGCGAGGCCCGGGCGCAACGCCCTTGGGCCCCGCCCCCCCGGGCTCCAGCCCGCGCGGCGGGCTCGTCCCCATCCGGGGTTCCGCTCTGTCCCCGAGGCTCCGGTCCGCCGGTCTCCCCCGGGCCAAGGTCGGCTCAGGGCTCCGGTTTGCCCTCGGGCTCAGGCCTCCCCTCGGGGCTCGGGTCTACCCGCGGGGCTCAGGTCTGGCGTCGGGACTCCCTCCGGGTTCGGGGCTCCGCCCTCCGGGTTCGGGGCTCCGCCCTCGGGCTCTGCGGCCCCTTCTTTCGGGTTCCGGCCGGTTGGATGGGGCCGACCAGAGCGCCAAGATGCAACGGGCTTCGTCCCGCACGACCGCCGAGCCGGGATCCAGCGCGCCCCGCAGGATCTCATCCGCAAGACCGACGCCGCAAACGACTGCCGACCGCGAGACTTCCACTCCGCAATACCCTCTTCCTGCAAGACATCCGCCCGACAAGACTTCCGCCCTGCCGCCCCGCCCGCAAGCCCCCTGCCCCGCCCCACCGTTTCCCGCAGCTCCAGCCCCGAAGGCGATCGCCCCGCATGTTCGATTTCTGCGTTGACCCCACCGCCCTTGACCGCGCCACTTGGTCGGGCTGGTTCCAGTGGATGGCTTGCTACCTGACCACGGCGACGCATTTCAGCTTTTACCGAAGCTTCATGACCGTGATCGGGCTTTTGCTGGTCACCGCGCCGGTGGCGCTGGCCTTCGGCTTTGCCGGCGCCTCGGCGGCGCGCTCGCACCTGCCGCCGGTGGCCTGGGGTGGCAGGATCTACATCTCGGCGGTGCGCGGGGTTCCCGACATCGTCTTCTTCCTGTTCTTCGTCATCGCGCTGGATCAGGGGATCGAGTGGTTCATGCATCTCTTCGTCTGCGAAAACACCGGCGAGCCGGTATGGAGCGGGTCGGAATTCCGCGTCTGCCCGGCGGCCAAGGTGCCGCGGGCCGGGGCCTCGGCCTTCGTGGTCAGCGCCTACAGCTTCACCATCGCGGTGGTGACCTTCGCCATCGTCTTCGGCGCCTTCGCGGCCAATGTGCTGCACGGCGCCATGGCGGCGGTGCCGCGCGCCCAGCTTGAGACCGCCGAGGCCTATGGCATGTCGCCGCGCCAGGTGTTCCGCCGGGTGCTGGTGCCGCAGATGTGGGTCTATGCGCTGCCGGGCCTGTCGAACCTGTGGCTGATCCTGATCAAGGCCACGCCGCTGCTGTTCCTTCTGGGCATCAAGGATGCGGTCTATTGGGCGCGAGAGCTTGGCTCGGCCAAGACCTCGGGCAACAATCCCTATCCGCATGGCGACTGGCGGTTCTACTATTTCCTTGCGCTGCTGGTGTTCTACCTGCTGGCGACGCGGGTCTCGGAAATCGGGCTGGCGCGGCTGACGCGGCGGCTGTCCAGGGGCCAGGCCACCCGCGCGGGCGAGGCGATGCGCAAGGGGGCCACGGCATGAGCTGCTGGGACACGATCACCGCCTATGCCTTCCGCTCGCTGGGTTACGGCGAAAGGGTGCTCCCGCGTGAGGGCTACGACCTGTGCCAGCAATTCACCCTGATCGGATCGGGGCTGATCTGGAACGTCTATTTCGGCGTCCTGGCGCTGGCGGCCGGTTTTTTCCTGGCGAACCTTCTGGCGCTGGCCAAGGCCAGCCGCAGCCCGCTTGCCCGCAAGCCCGCGGAATGGTTCATCTTCCTCTTCCGCGGCTCGCCCCTCTTCATCCAGTTCTTCCTGGCCTACGAGACATTGGTGCTGCTGCCCCGCACGGGGATCGACGTCTTCTGGATCACCATCGACACCTCATGGGCGACGCGGGCCTGGGCGGGCGGGCTGTTCGTCCTGTTCCTGAACACCGCCGCCTATTCGGCCGAGATCTTCTACGGCGCCCTGCGCTCGATCCCCAAGGGCGATCTGGAGGCCGCCGACGCCTATGGGCTGACCGGCTGGAAACGCTTTCTGCGCATAGAATGGCCGACCATGCTGCGCCTTGGCTGGCCCGCCTATACCAACGAGGCGATCTTCCTGTTCCATGCCACGACGCTGGTCTATTTCTCGGGCTTTCCGGCGTTCCAGCAGCGGGGCGACGCGCTCTATTACGCGAAATATTTCGCCGACAAGACCTTCAACCCCTTCGTGCCCTATCCGATCGTGGCCTTCTACTTCATCCTGCTGACGCTGGTGCTGATCTGGGCTTTCGGCATCGCCAATCGCAGGCTGAACCGGCATCTGCCCTCGAACCAGCGGCAAAAAATCCGCTTGCGTCCGCAGTTGATCCGGTAGTAGCCTGCATTTGATCAAATTATCCGGGCACCCGCCCGGACCCGTGCCAAGGGGCCAGGACCGGCCCGGCGGGAGAGGTGATCGTTACCCAGGGGAAGGACCAGGGGCATGGTCCGAACCTGCGCATCATGGGCCCACCGGCCGGGGACGCGCGGGAAAACCGTGCCTTTCCTGTTGTGAACCATGATGAAGGACTGGCTTCGTAAACATCCTAACGTGCGCACGATCCGTGTCGCCGCCGCCGATCTCAACGGCCAGGCACGCGGCAAGCGTGTGCCCGCGCGCTTCGCCGAGAAGGTGGTGAAGGACGGCACGCGCTTTCCCTTTTCGGTGCTGAACCTCGACATCTGGGGCGAGGATATCGACGACAGCCCGCTGGTGTTCGAGCAAGGCGACCAGGACGGTGTGCTCAAGCCCACCGAGCGCGGCTTCATGCCGATGCCCTGGCTGGAGGCGCCGACCGCGCTGCTGCCGATCTGGATGTTCCGCGAGAACGGCCAGCCCTACGAGGGCGACCCCCGCCATGCCCTGCGCGCGGTGGTGCAGCGCTACAAGGCGCGCGGGCTGACGCCGGTCTGCGCGATGGAGCTGGAATTCTTCCTGATCGACGATTCCGGCAAGAAGATGCAGGAACCCGCCAGCCCCCGCTCGGGCAAGCGCCGCAAGGCCGCCGACACGCTGTCGATCCGGGCGCTGGACGCTTTCGACGTGTTCTTCACCGATCTCTACGACGCCTGCGAGGCGATGGACATTCCCGCCGACACCACTACCTCGGAAACCGGGCTGGGCCAGTTCGAGGTGAACCTGATGCATTGCGACGACGCCCTGCGCGCCGCAGACGATGCCTGGCTGTTCAAGATGCTGGTCAAGGGGCTGGCGCGGCGCCACGGCTTCGCCGCCTCGTTCATGGCCAAGCCCTATGCCGATTATTCCGGCTCGGGCCTGCATACGCATTTCTCGGTGCTGGACGAAAAGGGCGACAACATCTTCGATTCCGGCGGGCCCAAGGGCACCGCGACGCTGCGCCACGCCGTGGCGGGCTGCCTGGCGGCGATGCACGATTCCACGCTGCTTTTCGCGCCGCATCTGAACAGCTACGAACGCCTGGTGCCGGGCAACCACGCCCCCACCGCCATCGCCTGGGGCTATGAGAACCGCACGGCGGCGATCCGCATACCGGCGGGCAGCCCCTCGGCCCGGCGGATCGAGCATCGCGTGGCGGGGGGCGACGTGAACCCCTATCTGATGCTGGCCGCGATCCTGGGCGCCGCACTCTCGGGGATCGAGGACCAGGTCGAGCCGCCGCCCCCCGTCACCGGCAATGCCTATGCGCTGGATCTGCCGCAGATTCCCGCCACCTGGGCCGGGGCGATCGACGCCTTCGGGAAATCCGAGACCGTGCCGCGCTTCCTGCCGCCCGAGCTCATCCGCAACCTCGTGCTGACCAAGCGGCAGGAGATGCATTACATCGCCGAGCTTTCGCCCGAGGAACAGGTGCACCTCTATCTCGACACCGTTTGATCCGGCGGCCCGCCGACGGGCCTGCCCGCCGCCCGGAAAGGCCCGGCAAAAGCCCTCTTGACCGGGGCGGGCGGCGCGATCACCCTGCCCCCTCGGGCGCCTCCAGATCGAAGCCCCCAGACCGAAGCAACGGACCCGCAAGACATGCGCATCGGCATCCTTCAGACCGGCGAATCCCCCGACGCCCTGCGCGCCGAGATGGGCGACTACCCGGACCTCTTCGAAACCCTGCTTTCCGAACACGGGTTCGACTTCCGCCGCTACCGGGTGATGTCGATGGATTTCCCGGCCTCGGTCCACGACTGCGACGGCTGGCTGATCACCGGATCGCGCTTCGGCGCCTATGAGGACCACCCGTTCATCAAGCCCTTGGAGGCGTTCATCCACGAGGCCTATGCCGCCCGCGTGCCGGTGGTGGGGATCTGCTTCGGCCATCAGATCATCGCCCAGGCCATGGGCGGGCGGGTCGAGAAATACCCGGGCGGCTGGACCGTCGGTCCCACCGACTACGATTTCGGGACCGAGACGCTGACCCTCAACGCCTGGCACCAGGACCAGGTGGTCGAACTGCCGCCGGGCGCGCAGGTGATCGCCCGCAGCCCGACCTGCGAGAATGCGGCGCTGCTTTACGACGACCGCATGCTGACGGTGCAGCCCCATCCCGAATTCAGCCGCGACTTCATCGGCGGGCTGATCGAAAAGCGCGGCCGGGGCCTCGTGCCCGAGGACCGGCTCGACGCCGCCGTGGCGCGGCTCGACGACGGGCTGAACCGCCAGAACATGGCCGGGCGGATCGCCGCCTTCTTCCTCGACCACCGACCGACCGAAGCAACCCCGGGCCCCGCACCGCGCGGCTGAACCGCGCCGCGCCGCCGCGCCCCAAGACCAGGTGTGACCAGATGTCCAGATGGACGGAACAGCTTCCCGAAGCCGCCCGCGCCTATATCGACGGCCGCCGCGTCGACGAGGTGGAATGCGTGATCGGCGACATCGCCGGCGTCGCGCGCGGCAAGGCCATGCCCGCGGCGAAATTCGCCACCCAGACCAACTACTTCCTGCCCAATTCGATCTTCCTGCAGACCATCACCGGCGAATGGGCCGACAATCCGTTCGAGGCCTTCACCGAGCCGGACATGATCCTTGAGCCCGACTGGTCCACCGCCACCGCCGCGCCCTGGACCGCCGATGTGACGCTTCAGGTCATCCACGACGCCAAGGACCAGCAGGGCAATCTGGTGGGCTTCAGCCCCAGGAACGTGCTGCGCCGGATCGTGGCGCTTTACGCCGCCCGGGGCTGGCGCCCGGTGGTCGCGCCCGAGATGGAGTTCTTCCTCACCGCCCGCAACACCGATCCGAACCAGCCGGTCATCCCGCCGATGGGGCGCTCGGGCCGTCGCGCGGCGGGGAAACAGGCCTACAGCCTGTCGGCGGTCGACGAATACGGCAAGGTGATCGACGACATCTACGATTTCGCCGAGGCCCAGGGGCTTGAGATCGACGGTATCCTGCAAGAGGGCGGCGCGGGCCAGATCGAATTGAACCTTGCCCATGGCGATCCGCTGCGGCTGGCGGACGAGGTGTTCTTCTTCAAGCGCCTGATCCGCGAGGCGGCGCTGCGCCACGATTGCTTCGCCACCTTCATGGCCAAGCCCATCGCGGGCGAGCCGGGCTCGGCCATGCATATCCACACCTCGATCGTCGAGACGCATTCGGGCAGCAACATCTTCTCGGACGCCGCCGGGGCCGAGACCGCGGCCTTCGCCCATTTCATCGGCGGCATGCAGAACCACATGGGCGCGGCCATCGCGCTGATGGCGCCCTATGTGAACAGCTACCGCCGCTATGTCCCGGATTTCGCCGCCCCCATCAACCTTGAATGGGGCCGCGACAACCGCACCACCGGCCTGCGGGTGCCGATCTCTGGCCCTGCCGCGCGGCGGATCGAGAACCGCCTGCCGGGGATGGACTGCAACCCCTATCTGGGCATCGCCGCCACGCTGGCCTGCGGCTATCTCGGCCTGGTCGAGCAGAAACCCGCGCGGCCCGAATTCATCGGCTCGGCCTATATCGACAGCGACGAGATCCCGATCAACCTGGGCGATGCGCTGGATCTTCTGGACGAGGACGAGGCGCTGAAAGAGGTGATGGGCCAGGATTTCGTCAAATGCTACGATTCGGTGAAGCGCAACGAATACAAGGAGTTCCTGCAGGTGATCAGCCCGTGGGAGCGTGAGCATCTGCTGTTGAACGTCTGATGGCCCTCAATCTTCTCCACGCCAACGACCGGCCCGGGACCTATCCCGAAAGCTGGTATGCCGAGACGCGCGCGCCGCTCGATCCCTTTCCCCCGGCGGCGGGAGAGATCGCGGCGGATGTCTGCATCGTCGGCGCGGGCTATACCGGGCTGTCGGCGGCGCTGCATCTGGCGCAAAAGGGCCTGTCGGTGGTGGTGCTGGAGGCGCATCGCGTGGGCTTCGGCGCCTCGGGCCGCAACGGCGGCCAGGTCGGGTCGGGCCAGCGCCAGGACCAGGACTGGCTGGAGCAGGCGGTCGGGCGCGAGGATGCCCGCAGGCTGTGGGATCTGGCGCAGGACGCCAAGGCGCTGGTGCGCGACCTGATCGCGCGCCATGGGATGGAGGGCGTCGACTGGCGCCCCGGCATCGCCCATGCCTGCTGGCACGCGCATGAAGCCGACCACGCCCGCCGCTACGCCGAAAAGCTTGCCCGCGACTACGATTACCATGAGGTCGAGCCGCTCGACCCTGCGGGATTGCGCGCGCTGGTCGGGTCAAGGGTGTTCCAGGGCGGCGACATCGACCGGGGCGCGGGCCATATCCATGCGCTGAACTTCGCCATCGGGCTGGCGAAGGCCGCAAGCGCGGCGGGCGCGCGCATCCATGAGCGGTCCGAGGTCACCCGCCTGACCTACGGCCCCCGGCCCCTGGTCGAGACCGCCGGGGCCCGGATCCGCGCGGGCCAGATCCTGCTGGCCACCAATGGCTATATGGGCGGGCTGGAGCCGCAGGTGGCGGCGAAAGTGATGCCGATCAACAATTTCGTCATCGCGACCGAACCGCTGGGCCCCCGCGCGCGTGAGGTTCTGGCCCAGCCGATCGCGGTGCATGACACCAAATTCGTGGTGAACTACTGGCGGCTCTCCGAGGACGACCGGCTGCTTTTCGGCGGCGCGGAAAGCTATGGCTACCGCTTTCCCGACATCGCCCGCGCGGTGCGCAAGCCCATGCTTGAGATCTATCCCCAGCTTGCGGGGACAAGGATCACCCATGCCTGGGGCGGCACGCTGGCGATCACGGTGAACCGGATGCCCTGCTTCCTGCGGCCTGCGCCGAATGTGCTGTCGGCCTCGGGCTATTCGGGCCATGGCGTGGCGCTGGCGGTGCTGGCCGGGCGGCTGATGGCCGAGGCGGCGGCGGGACAGGCCGCAGGCTTCGACCTGATGGCCAGCCTGCCGCAGCGCCGCTTTCCCGGCGGTGCCACCCTGCGCTGGCCGCTGCTGGTCGCTGCGATGACCTGGTTTTCCTTGCGCGACCGGCTGGGCTGGTAGCGGGCCGCGGCGTTTTCTGCCTGAAGAACAGGCAGGCCCGCCGGTTTCCGCCCCGCCCGCGTCGCCGTCCCCGCGCCGGGCTTCGATCCGGCCGGAGCCAGCGCGCCCTTCCGCATCGCCTCGGCCGATTGCATGGAGGCGATCCTGCTGCCGCCGCTGGTGGCGCAACTGGGGCGCGAGGCGCCTCAGGCCCGCATCGTCCTGCGCGCCATCGACCAGAGCTACGACTATGCCAGTGCGCTGGAGCGCGACGAGCTGGACATGGAGGTCTGCAACTGGCCCGGCGCGCCGCAGCACCTGCGCACCGCGCATCTGCGGATCGAGGAGACCGTCTGCCTGATGGCGGCGGACCATCCCCTGGCCGGGCGCGCGCGGCTGAGCATCGAGGACAACCTCGCCGCCGCCCATCTCGCCCGGTGGCGCGGTCGAAATCCGACCCCGGACCCATCGATCCGCAACTGGCCGAGCGGGTCCTGCGCCACGACATCCGCGTCATGGTGCCCGAATTCAACCTGATCCCGCATATGCTGTTGAATTCGAACCTGATCTTCACCTCCAGCGCCAATTTCGCCCGCTATCGATGCCGGATCCTGCCGCGGCAAGGGCGGCGGCTTCGCCGATCTGGAGCTTGGGCTGTTTCGCGACCTGGGCAAGATCGACGCGCGGCCCCCCATCGTGACCACGGTGCATTCCTCGATGGTGGTGGCGGACGAGCGGCTGCCTGTGATGGCACATGACTCGCTTCTCGACGGGATCGTGACCGAGACCGAGGTGATCGGGAAGCCCCACATCGCTACGGCTTTCGCCCCGCCCAAACCGTGCCGCAATGTCGATCATTCCTCGCCCGCGATCCGTCGAGCGGGTCCGACCCCCCCTCAACGCCGAGACCCGAGACCCGAGACCCGAGACCCGAGACCCGAGACCTCATCCACACACCGCCCGCCCCCCGTCCAGCCCCTGCCCGTCCCGAAATCCACCCCGGCCGCGCAACCCGGCCAATTCCGCCAAGGCCGACCGCTCTGCCCCGGCATGCCGCCCCGCTTCCCCGCCCGGACACGGATCTCGACCCGACCGCCCCCGCTCTCCGCCCTCAAGCCCCGTTCCAAAGGCCCCGTCCCTCAAGCCCATAAGGCAAGGAAACCCGCGATCCGCCCATGCCCCAGCCCAGCCCCTCCCCCGCCTGCGGCCACACCACCGCCGACCTTCCCGAGACGGCGGCCGGGGCCGGGCGCGCGCCGTCAGGCGGGCGCCCGGCCCCGGCGGGGCGTGCGCGCCTTGCGCGTGCGCAACTGATCGAGGCGATCGCCATCCCGCTGGGCGCGCTGCTCGCGGCCTGCCTGGCGTTCTCGGTCTTCCTGCTGGCGCTCGGCCAGAACCCCGCGACCTTCTTCGCGCTGGTCTGGACCGGGGGCTTCGCCTCGGCCTTCTCGCTGCAAAACAGCCTTTCGCGCGCGGCGCCGCTGATCCTGACCGGCCTGGCCTTCGCCGTGCCCGCGCGGATCGGCATGACGCTGATCGGGGTCGAGGGCGCGCTGGTCCTGGGCGGGCTTGCGGCCGCCGTGCTGGCGCTGCCGCTGGTCGCGCAGCACCATCCGCCCGCGCTGGTCCTGCCGTTGATGGCGCTTGGCGCCATGCTGACGGGCGCGTTCTGGATCGGGCTCGCGGGCTGGCTGCGCCATTTCCGCGGCGTGAACGAGACGATTTCCTCGCTGCTGCTGAGCTATATCGCGGTGGCGATCCTGAGCTTTCTGGTCGAGGGCGCATTTCGCGACCCGGCCTTGGCCAACAAGCCCTCGACCCAGCCTACCGCATCGGCGCCCTTCCCGGCAGCTCGGTCCTTTGGGGGCTGGTCGCGGGGCTGGAGCTGGCGCTGCTGCTGTGGCTGGTGATGGAGCACACGCGCTTCGGTTTCGCCGCAAGGATCGCGGGCGGCAACCTGCGCGCGGCCAGAGGCCAGGGGCTGGCGGTCAGGCGGCTGGCGCTGCTGTGCTGCGCCATCGCCGGGGCCTGCGCGGGCCTTTTCGAAGTGGCGGCGGGCTACGGCTTCACCGGCATCCTCGTGGCCTTTCTCGCCCGGCAGAACACGCTTGCGGTGGTGCCGGTCGCGATCCTGTTCGGGGCGCTGGCGGCCTCGGGCGGGCTGGTCCGGCGCCGCATGGGGCTGCCCGATGCCACGCTGCGGGGCTTCATCTTCGTGATCCTTCTGGTCTCCGAGACCTTCTACGGCCGTTTCACCGGCATGCGCCTGCCCTTCACGCGGCCCGCGCCGCCCCAGCCCGAGGACCGCACATGATCGACAGCCCGATTTCCATCGTGCTTCTGGCCATGATCGGCGGGGCGATCCGGGTTTCGACGCCCTTCCTGTTCGTCGCGCTCGGCGAATGCCTGACCGAGAAATCGGGCCGTATCAACCTCGGGCTGGAGGGCAATCCGATCCTGGGCGCGATGGTGGCCTATGCGGTCTCGCTCCACAGCGGCAGTCCCTGGGCCGGGGTCGGAGCGGCGGGGGCTGGCCGGGCTGGGGCTGTCGGCGCTGCACGGCTGGATCTGCAAGCTGCCGAAGGTGAACGACATCGCCATCGGCATCGCCTTCATCATGCTGGGCACGGGATTGGCCTTCTTCTTCGGCAAGCCCATCCAGCCGGTGGCGCCCCGGCTGCAATCGCTGCCGCTCGGCGCCTGGTCCGAGGTGCCGCAGGTGGCGCAGGCCTGACGGTCAACCCGCTGTTCTTCATGGGCGTCCTGCTGGCGCTGGTCCTGGCCTGGGGCCCGACCAACACCCGCTGGGGGCTGATCCTGCGCATGACCGGGGGCAGCGCGGCCTCGGCCCGCGCCATGGGGGTGGACATCGACCTGGTGCGGCTGCCGGCCACGGCGGCGGGCGGGTTCCTGGCCGGGATCGGCGGGGCGTTCCTGTCGCTCTCCTCCCCCGCAAGCTGGAACGAGGGGCTGTCCTCGGGCCAGGGGCTGATGGCGGTGGCGCTGGTGATCTTCGCGCGCTGGAACCCGCTGCGCCGCGCGTGGGCGGCGCTTCTCTTCGGGGCGACCGGCGCGCTCGGGCCCGCGCTGCAATCGGTGGGGATCGGCGCGGGCTATCACTTCTTCAACGCCGCGCCCTATATCCTGACCCTGGTCATAATGGTGCTTTCGGCGCGCTCGGGCGCCGCCGCGCATGAGGCGCCGGGCGAATTGTCGATCACGAAATGAGAGGCCCGATGACCCAGAGCCAAAGCCCCGTCCCCCGCCGCGCCCCCGCGCTGGAATGCGTCTCGGTCGGCAAGTCCTTCGGGCCGCTGGTCGCGCTGGAGGGCGTGTCGATCAAGGTCGCGCCCGGTTCCTTCCACGCCCTGCTGGCCGAGAACATCGCCCTGCGCAGCTTCGACCGCCCGCCGGTGGCGGGGCGGTTCGGGCTGGTCTCGCCCGCGCGGATGCGCGCGCAGGCCAAGGATCTGATCGCGCGCTTCAGGATCCGCAACCCCTCGCCCGATGCGCCGATCGCCACGCTTTCGGGCGGCAACATCCAGCGCGCGGTGCTGGCGCGCGAGCTGTCGGGCAAGGTCGGGGTGCTGATCGTGCAGAACCCGTGTTTCGGGCTGGATTTCGCCTCGGTCGCCGAGATCCGCAACCGGATCGTCGAGGCGCGCAACAAGGGCGCGGCGGTGCTGCTCGCCTCCGACGACCTGGACGAGATCTTCGAACTGTCGGACCGGATCGCGGTGATGTCGGGCGGACGGATCACCCATGTCACCCCGGCCGAGCGCACCAGCCGCGCCGAGATCGGCCCCCATATGGCGGGCGGCCACTGGCGCCGGGTGCCCCCCCCTCAATGCAGGTGGAATTCGCCCCGCAGGTTGCGCCATTCGGCCGGGCCGATCAGCTTGCGGTGGGTGAAGCGCACCGAATGCAGCGGCCCCTCGATATTGCCCTGCCAGAATTCGATGAAGCGGAAAAGCTCGGGATAATCCGGGGCCAGGTCGTATTCCTGCCAGACGAAACTGTTCAGCACATGGCGATGGTCGGGCATCCGGTAGAGGATCTCGGCCGTGGTCAGCCCGTAGCCCTTCAGCATCAACTCGGTCTCTTGTCCTTTCATGGGGCCTCTCTTGCTTTGGCGTGATACGGGGATCATGGCAGAGGCGCGGAATTTGGCAACGATTTCAGCAGATTATCACTCTTCCCGCCCGGCTGCTGCCAGGGCGCGCCCCCGCCCCCGCCGCCCCCGGCCCGCCATTGCGCACAAGGGGCGGTGTGGTATATCTTGCGCCCAGCAAGATCTGGCCCCGCCCGGGGCTGATTGGCACAAAGAAGGCAGACCGTGGCGGATACCCCAGAAGAGACTGAAAACAAAGGTGAAACCCCGGAGCGTCCGGTCTGGACCGGCCCGCAGGTGGATATCGCCCACGAGATGCGCACCGCCTATCTCGATTACGCGATGAGCGTGATCGTCAGCCGCGCCATCCCCGATCTGCGCGACGGGCTGAAGCCGGTGCACCGCCGGATTCTTTTCGCCATGCAGGAATCGGGCAACACCCACGACAAGAGCTATCGCAAATCCGCCCGCGCCGTGGGCGACACGATGGGGAAATACCACCCCCATGGCGACAGCGCGATCTACGACGCGCTGGTGCGGATGGCGCAGCCCTTCTCGATGTCGCTGAAGCTGCTGGACGGCCAGGGGAATTTCGGCTCGATGGACGGCGACATGCCCGCCGCCATGCGCTATACCGAAGTCAGGATGGACCGGCCCGCCGCCTTCCTGATGGCCGATATCGACAAGGATACCGTCGATTTCCAGGACAATTACGACGGCAAGGACCGCGAGCCCACGGTCCTGCCCGCGCGTTTCCCGAACATGCTGGTCAATGGCGCGGGCGGCATCGCCGTCGGCATGGCGACCAATATCCCGCCGCACAACCTGGGCGAGGTGGTCGACGCCACGCTGGCGATGATCGAGGATCCCGACATCTCGATGGAACGGCTGATGGAGATCGTGCCCGCGCCCGATTTCCCCACCGGCGGCATGATCCTGGGCCGCTCGGGCGCGCGCAAGGCCTATCTCGAGGGGCGCGGCTCGGTCGTGATCCGGGCCAAGACCCGTGTCGAGGAATTGCGCAAGGACCGCTGGGCGATCATCGTCGACGAGATCCCCTATCAGGTCAACAAGGCCTCGATGATCGAGAAGATCGTCGAGGCGGTGCGCGAAAAGCGCATCGAGGGCATCGCCTCGGTCGCCGACGAAAGCGACCGCGTGGGCGTGCGGGTGGTGATCGAACTCAAGCGCGACGCCACGCCCGACGTGGTGCTGAACCAGTTGTTCCGCTTCTCGCCGATGCAGGTCTCGTTCGGCTGCAACATGCTGGCGCTGAACGGCGGCCGCCCCGAGACGCTGAGCCTGCGCGACTTCCTGGCCCATTTCCTGACCTTCCGCGAAGAGGTCGTGGCGCGGCGCACCGCCTATGAGCTGCGCCGTGCGCGCGAGCGCAGCCATATCCTGTGCGGCCTTGCCGTGGCGGTCTCGAATGTCGACGAGGTGGTGGCGACGATCCGCGCCTCGGCCGATCCGGCGGAAGCGCGCGAGCGGCTGATGGTCCGGCGCTGGCCCGCCCATGATATCGCACCCTATATCCGGCTGATCGACGATCCCAACCACAAGATGAACGAGGACGGGACCTACAACCTCTCCGAGGCCCAGGCCCGCGCCATTCTGGAACTGCGCCTGCAGCGCCTGACCGCCATGGGCGTGAAGGAGGTCACCGACGAGCTGGAAGAGCTGGCCGCGAAGATCAAGGACTACCTTGAGATCCTCGGCTCGCGCGAGCGGATCATGGCCATCATCGCCGCTGAGCTGGCCGAGGTGAAGGCGCTGTTCGCCGTGCCCCGCCGCACCCTGATCGCCGATTGGGAAGGCGACATGGAGGATGAGGACCTGATCGAGCGCGAGGACATGGTCGTCACCATCACCTCGGGCGGCTATATCAAGCGCACGCCGCTGGCCGAATTCCGCGCCCAGAACCGGGGCGGCAAGGGCCTGTCTTCCATGCAGACCAAGGAAGACGACGTGGTGACCACGCTTTTCGTCGCCAATACCCACACCTGGCTTTTGTTCTTCACCACCACCGGCATGGTCTACAAGCTGAAGACCTGGCGGCTGCCGGTGGCCGGGCGCAACGCGCGCGGCAAGGCCATCGTCAATATCCTGCCGATCGAGCCGGGCGTGTCGATCGCCGCCCTGATGCCGATCGACGTGCCGGAACTGGAATGGGACAGCCTTCAGATCGTCTTCGCCACCTCGGACGGCGACGTGCGCCAGAACGACCTGTCGGATTTCACCAATGTCATGCGCAACGGCAAGATCGCGATGAAACTGCCCGAGGGCGTGACGCTGGTGAATGCCGCCATCGCCGATGAAAATGACGACGTGATGCTGGTGACCGCGGGTGGCCGGGCGATCCGCTTCCCCACCACCGATATCCGGGTGTTCAAGTCGCGCGGCTCGACCGGCGTGCGCGGCATCCGGCTGGGCGAGGGCGACAAGGTGGTCTCGATGTCGATCATCCGCCATTTCGAGGCCGATCCGGCGGAACGCGCCGCCTATATCCGCATGCGCCGCGCCGCCCTTGGCGCGACCGAGGAGGAGACGGTCGAGACCGACGAGGAGGAGGCCGGGGTCGAGGCGGGCGCGCTCTCCCTCGAACGCTATGCCGAGATGTCGGCGGCCGAGGACGTGATCCTGACCATCACCGCGCGCGGCCTGGGCAAGCTGTCCTCCAGCCACGACTATCCGGTGCGCGGGCGCGGCGGCATGGGCGTGACCGCCTTCGCCAAGGCGATGCCGGGCGGCGCGCTGGTGGCAAGCTTCCCGGTCGATATCGGCGACCAGATCATGCTGGCCACATCTTCGGGCCAGTCGATCCGGGTGCCGGTCGACCAGATCTCGTTCCGCTCGCGCGCGGCGGGCGGGGTGCGGGTGCTCAACACCGGCGGCGAGGAAGAGGTGGTCTCGGTCGCCCGCATCGCCGAACAGGGCGACGAGGCCACCGAAGGGACAACGGACGGGGCCGTTGATGGGACCGTCGACGGGGGGGCCGGGGGCTGATGGAACGCCGGCTGCCGCTCGCGCTGTTCGGCCTGTCTTTCGGGGTGCTGCCGATCATTCTGGCGCGCAGGCAGGCCAATCGCTACCAGGCCTGTCTGGCCCGCCACAGCGACACCACCAACGAGATGCTGGAAGATCAGCGCCTGACCCAGGCCATGATCGCGCGCCGGACCGAGGCGCTGGAGCGCATCGCCGCCGCGCGTGAACGCCGCAGGTGACGGGGCTGGAAGCAAGGCTCGACGCGCTTGCCGCCACGGGCGGGACGCTGTCCTACGGCGCGCTCTGCCGCGAATTGGGCCTGCGGATGGCCGATCTGACCGGCGCGCTGGAACGGATGATGGAAGAGGATGCGGCGGCGGGCCGCCCGCTGCGCGCGGCGCTTTGCAAGGCGCGGCTCGGAGGCGCGTCCGGCACGGATCTGCCCGCGCCGGGGTTCTTCGAAAAGGCCGCCGCCCTGGGCTTTCGGATCGAGGATCCCGCCGCCTTCACAGCAGACCAGCGTCGAGCCCTGCACGAAGCGCGCCGCTGATCGTCCCGGGCGCGACGGGCTGTTGCCAAGCCGCAACTTGGCAAGGATCCCGCGCCCCGCCGGATCCCCACCCCTTCCCCATCGCCGATTTATGCCGCAATATGGCTGCATAAACAAAATATTGAGGCAGTCATGAAGAAATCCATCCTGCTGGCCCTGGCCGGAGCAGCCTTCGCATCTTCCGCCCATGGGTTTGAGGTCGTCGGCGGCTCTGTTGCCATCGGCTATTCCGCCTTCACCGAAGAAACTGACGTCAACAAGCTGAATTTCGGCGGGCAGCTTGAATTCGGCCTGTCGCGGGAATTCTCGCTCCAGGGCGATGTGAATCTTTCGAAATTCGGCCTGACCGATATCGACAACCGCTCGATCGGCCTGCACGGGATCTATCACCTCAGTTCTGAGACCTCGCTGGGCGCCTTCATTGGCACCGATCGGGTCGAGGGCGCGAACGTCGATTTCTACGGCATCGAGGCGGGCCACCAGTTCGGCCAGTTCGGCCTTGAAGGCTATCTGAGCCGCGCCGATCTCGAAGGCGTGGCGGATGGCACGGTGATCGGCCTGAAGGGCGAATATGCCATCACCCCGGCCGCCCTGGTGGGTGTGCGCTTCGACAATATCAACGTCGACGGCTATGACGCCTCGCGCCTGTCGCTGACCGGGCAATATGCCTTCACCGAGGGCTTCGCCGTCACCGGAGAACTGGGCAACGCCGATATCGACACCTATGGCTCAGAAACCTTCTTCGGCCTGGGCGTGAAGGTCAGTTTCGGGGCCAAGCGCGGCGCGACCTTCGACCAGCGCAGCGTCGTGGATCTGCTGCCGGGGCTCTGACCCCCTCGGCCCTTCCGCCGTCTCACGCGCCACCCCCAAGGGGGTGGCGTCTTTCGTTCCGCGCCCCCCCGATTGCGCCGCTGCGACGCCGGGGCTATCAGGGCGTCATGGAAACGCTTCACATCATCGGCGGCGGCATGGCCGGGTCCGAGGCCGCCTGGCAGGCCGCCCAGGCGGGCGTGCCGGTCGCGCTTTACGAAATGCGCCCCCGCATCGGCACCTTCGCGCATCGCACCGGCAATCTGGCGGAAATGGTCTGCTCGAATTCCTTCCGCTCGGACGACGACGAAAGGAATGCCGTCGGCCTGCTGCATTGGGAGATGCGGGCGGCGAACGGGCTGATCATGGAAATGGCGGGCCGCCACCGCCTGCCCGCGGGCGGCGCGCTGGCGGTGGACCGCGACCCGTTTTCCGAAAGCGTGACCGCGCGGCTGCGCGCCCATCCGCTGATCACCATCCATGACCGCGAGATCACCGAACTGCCCGCCGAGGGCCAGTGGATCGTCGCCACCGGGCCGCTGACCTCGGGCGGGCTGGCCGAGGCGATCCGCGCCGAGACCGGGGCCGAGAGCCTGGCCTTCTTCGACGCCATCGCCCCCATCGTCCACGCCGACACCATCGACATGAACATCGCCTGGCGGCAGTCGCGCTACGACAAGGGCGAGACCGAGGAAGAGCGCACCGCCTATATCAACTGCCCGATGACGCGCGAGGAATACGAGGCCTTCATCGACGCCATGCTGGCCGCCGAGAAGACCGAATTCCACCCGGGCGAGACGGCGGGCTATTTCGACGGCTGCCTGCCGGTCGAGGTCATGGCCGAGCGCGGGCGCGAGACCCTGCGCTTCGGCCCGCTCAAGCCCGTGGGGCTGACCAATGCCCATGATCCGGCGGTGAAGCCCTATGCCGTGGTGCAGTTGCGGCGCGACAATGCGCTTGGCACGCTCTACAATATCGTGGGGTTCCAGACCAAGATGAAGCACGGCGCGCAAACCACTGTTTTTCGTATGATTCCCGGGCTGGAGAATTCCGGTTTCGCCCGGCTTGGCGGCATCCACCGCAACACGTTCATCAATTCGCCCCGCCTGCTGGACGATCGGATGCGGCTGAAGAGCCGCCCCAATATCCGCTTCGCGGGCCAGATCACCGGGGTCGAGGGCTATGTCGAATCCGCCGCCATGGGGCTTCTGGCGGGGCGAATGGCGGCGGCGCAGATCCTTGGCCGCGACCTGCCTCCGCCCCCGCCCGAGACCGCCACCGGCGCGCTGGTCACCCATATCACCGGCGGCGCGGATGCAAGAACCTTCCAGCCGATGAACGTGAATTTCGGCCTCTTCCCCCCGATCGACGCCAAAGGCGGGCGCAGGGGCCGCAAGGACCGCTACAAGGCCTATACCGACCGCGCCAAGGCGGCCTTCGCGCTTTGGCTCGGCTGACCCGCTTCGCGCCCTCGCCCACGGGGCCGCTGCATCTGGGCCATGCCTATGCCGCGCTGGTGGCGGCGATGCGGGGCGAGCGGATGCTCTTGCGGCTGGAAGACATCGACAGCGCGCGTTGCCGGCCGGAATGGGAGGCGGCGATCTACCGCGACCTGGGCTGGCTGGGCCTGACCTGGCCCGAGCCGGTGCTGCGCCAGTCCGGCCGCCTGCCCGCCTATCGCGCAGCACTCGACCGGCTGGGCGCGATGGGGCTGAGCTATTTCTGCACCTGCACAAGGGGCGATATCCGCGCCGCCCTCTCGGCCCCGCAAGAGGGCGCGGCGCCGATGATCGGACCCCCAATGATCGGACCTGACGGCCCGGTCTATCCCGGCACCTGCCGCCGCGCCGGGCATGCGGCGGGGGCGCTGCGGCTGGACATGGCCGCCGCCATGGCCCGGATCGGCGGCGAGATCCGCTTCCACGACAGCGGCACGAAGCCCGGCCTGCACCGTTTCGACAGCGCGCGGATGGTCGAGACCATCGGCGATATCGTGCTGGCGCGGCGCGACATCGGCACCTCCTACCATGTCGCGGTGGTGGTGGACGATGCCGCGCAAGGCATTACCGAGGTCACGCGGGGCGAGGATCTGTTCGAGGCCACCGCGATCCACGTGCTGCTCCAGCGGCTTCTCGACCTGCCCGTGCCGCTTTACCACCATCACCGGCTGATCCGCGACGAAGACGGCAAGCGGCTTGCCAAGCGCGACGACGCCCGGGCGCTGGCGCTTTACCGCGCGCAGGGCGCGACGCCCCGGGACATCCGCCGTCTTCTCGACCTGCCCGAACGATAGGCGCCGATCCCGGATCAGGCCATCGGCGACAGGATCTCGACCTCCTCGCCCGCGCGCAGGGCGGTGTAGAAGCACGAGCGGCGGTTGGTATGGCAGGCCGGGCCCCGCTGGCGCACCAGCGCGAGCACGCAATCTCGGTCGCAGTCGATCCGAAGCTCCACCAGCTCCTGCACATGGCCCGAGGTCTCGCCCTTGACCCAGAGCGCCTGGCGCGAGCGCGACCAGTAGCTGACACGCCCGGTCCGCAGCGTCTCGGCCAGGGAACGGGCGTTCATCCAGGCCATCATCAGCACCTCGCCCGAGGCATGATCCTGGGCGATGCAGGGGATCAGCCCCTGGGCATCGTATTTCAGCGTTGCGGGATCGAATGCCATCACGAGCCTCCTTGGCGGGGGATGCGGGCGGGATTACACAGGCCCAAAGCGGCAGGCAAGCAAGGAGAGGCCCGCCATGGCCGAAACCGATCCCTTCACCCTTTATTCCGCCCGGCTTCTGGCGCTGGCGGCCGAGATCCCGCTCAGCGGCCGCCTGCCCGCACCCCAGGGCAGCGGGCGAAGACGCTCGACCGCCTGCGGCTCGACCATCACCGCCGATGTGGTGCTGCAGGACGGCCGGATCGCCGAATTCGCGCAGGAGGTGCGGGCCTGCGCGCTCGGTCAGGCCTCGGCCTCGATCCTCGGCCGGGTGGTGCTTGGCCAGGACCGCGCGGCACTGGCCCGCGCGCGGCAGGAACTGGCCGCGATGCTGAAGGATGCGGGCGCGCCCCCCGCCGCCCCCTTCGCCGAATACGAGGCGCTGGTCGCGGCGCGGGACTATCCCAACCGCCATGGCTCGATCCTGCTGGCGCTGGAGGCGACGATCGACGCGATCGACGCCGCCGAAAGCGGATCCGGGGGCGGATCCGGGGCCTGATCAAGCGGGACGCAGGTCTTTGCGAAGCCCCGCCGATTCGGAGCCGAAGGGCGTATTCCCGAGGGGCGCCCCCCCTCGGGCGCGGGACCGAAAGCACGGGTGCCGACCCACCAAGGCAAACCGCACCATCCGCCCCGAAAGCGCGCCCTCCCTCGAAGCAACTCCCCACCGCGCGACACCACAGCTTGCCAAGACCACGCGGGAGGCCCGGAACGATCCGCGCACCCGCCCGAGCATGGCTTTCGGCCAGGCATTCCGGCCGCCGCGCATCGCGCAGCGTTCCCGGCCGCGCCTCCCCCAACCTCGTCTCAGGCCGCATCCCGCGCGGGCTCCCTCTAAAAGGCTGTTGAAAAAGTCGTGCCGCGGCGTCGGCTTGCGGAGAAAATCAGTAAACTGGTCCCATGGGGGACTAAAATATGCGGTTTCCGCAGGGATTTTTGACAATACCGGGAAAATTTCCGTATCGAGGCTGCTCCAAAATACTTTCTCAGCAGCTTGCCAAATCCACCTGCCGCGCCGACACAGGCGGCCGGAGGCGCCCGCAGGCTGCCCTTGAAACGAAGGGTGGCCAACGTGGAAGCCCGCTTACCCCGCCAGAGCCGCCCTGTCTCGTCTCGCGGCGCCCAGTCTGGTCCGGGCCCCGTTTTACCGGAATCGCATCTTGTCAGCGTCCCACCTTCTCGGCGACCCGCGTTGTCAGAATCACCTCTTGTGATCATTCCCCGCGCGGTGAGCACCCCGGCCTGTCGGTGCCCGGCCCTTTCCACGCTCCGTCTTGCCCAAGTCGCGTCCTGCCAGCCGCCCCGCCCTCTCGGCCTCCCTCCTGCCAGCGCACCCCACCCTCACCGGCGGCCCCGCAGCCCCCTGGAGGGCCCCACTGCCCGGCCACTCCCTCGGCCCCGGCCCCCCCCTCCCCGCCGGCGCATAAAAAAAACCGCCGCGCGTCGGGATGCGACGGCGGCGGAAGTGAGCGTGTCTGGGCGCGCAGGCAAGACCGGACAGAGGTCTCGGAGGGTCTTCGAAGATCGGGACAGTGAAGACCGGCGCGCCTTGGGGCAGACCGCAGGCAGAAACGGGGAATTCAGAGGCCGGACGGCAGGGCGAGGCCCAGGAAGAGAACGGCGAACAGGGTCGCGACGCCCAGGGCATCTTCCAGCAAGAAGTCGTCGCGGCGGCGGGCGGCGGCTTTCAGACGGGCGATCATGGCAAGCTCCTGTTCCGGTGTTGCCATCTTGTTCTCACATCTCGCAACCGACGTAAAGAACTTTTTTAGAACATTGCGCGAAAATACGAGAACATCCGCAAGAGAATGCCCGAATGCCGCCGCTAGCCCACATTGATCAGCCGGATCGCCCGGTCCTGATCAAGAAGCCACAGCAACGCCCGCGCCGCCCGGCCGCGCGGGCCGGTCAGCGCCGGATCCTCGGCCAGCAGGCGGCGCGCATCGCTTTGCGCCACCGCCATCAGCCCCGATTGCCGCTCGGGATCGGCCATGCGGAACCGCGGCAGGCCCGATTGCGCCGTGCCGATCAGATCGCCCGCGCCGCGCATCGCCAGATCCTCCTCGGCGATGCGGAAACCGTCCTCGGTGTCGCGGATGGTGGTCAGCCGCCGCTCGCCCGCCGCCGAAAGCGGCTGGCCGAAGACCAGAAGGCAGGTGGATTCGGCCGATCCCCGCCCGACCCGCCCGCGCAACTGGTGAAGCTGCGAAAGGCCGAAGGTTTCGGCCCGCTCGATCACCATGATCGAGGCCGAGGGCACGTTCACCCCCACCTCGATCACCGTGGTCGCGACCAGCACCGCCGTCTCGCCCGCGACGAACCGCGCCATGGCGGCATCCTTCTCGGCGGGCGGCATCTGACCATGGACCAGCCCGACCCGCCCCTCGCCCAGGGCCGCGCGCAGATGGGCGAAACGCGCCTCGGCCGAGGTCAGGTCGACCAGTTCGCTCTCCTCGACCAGCGGGCAGACCCAATAGGCCTGCCGCCCCTCGGCAATGGCGCGCACCAGATGCGCCACCACCTCGTCGATCCGCGCGGACGAGACCAGGGCGGTGCGGATCGGCTTTCGCCCGGGCGGCTTTTCGTCCAGCACCGATATGTCCATGTCGCCGTAGGACACCAGCGCGAGGCTGCGCGGGATCGGCGTCGCGGTCATCACCAGCACGTCCGCGCTTGCGCCCTTGGCGCCAAGCTCCATCCGCTGCGCCACGCCGAAACGGTGCTGTTCGTCGACCACGGCAAGACGAAGATCGCGGAATTCGACATCCTTCTGGAAGACCGCATGGGTGCCGACCAGAATGTCGATCCGGCCCGAGGCCAGATCGCCAAGCTTGGCCGCCCGCTCCGCCCCCCGGTCGCGGCCGGTCAGGATCTCCAGCCGCACCCCGGCCATGGCCGCCAGCGGCGCCAGCCCCTCGTGATGCTGACGGGCGAGGATCTCGGTCGGGGCCATCATCACGCCCTGCCCGCCCGCCTCGACCGCGACCAGCAGCGCGAGCATCGCGACCAGGGTCTTGCCCGCCCCGACATCGCCCTGCAACAGCCGGTTCATCCGCTGCGGCGCCGCCATATCGGCGGCGATTTCCCCGATGGCGCGGCTCTGCGCCCCGGTCGGCGGCCAGGGCAGCGCGGCCAGGACGCGGGCGCGCAGGCGGCCATCGCCGTGGCTGACCCGCCCCGGCAGCCGCCGCCCCGCCGCCCGCGCCAGCGCCAGCGTCAGTTGATGGGCGAAGAATTCGTCATAGGCGAGGCGCGCGCGCGCGGACGCCCCGGGGGCGAGATCGGCAGCCTCCTGCGGCGCATGGGCCGCGCGCAGGGCGTCGAGCCAGCCCGGCCAGCCCTCGCGCGCCTTCAGCGCCGGGTCGATCCATTCCGCCAGATCCGGCGCGCGCGCCAACGCCCCGGCCACCGCCTTGGCCATGAGCTTCTGGGTGACCCCGGCGGCCAGCGGATAGACCGGCTCATAGGCGGGAAGGTCATGCGCCTCCTCGGGGCGAAGGATATGGTCGGGATGGACCATCTGCGCCTGGCCGTCGAAGACCTCGACCCGGCCCGAGACCACCCGACGCTCGCCCACCGGCAGCAGCCTGGTCAGATGGTCGCCACGCGCATGGAAGAACACCAGCGCCCAGTCCTGCCGCCCGTCCGAGACCAGAACCCGGGCGGGCCCGCCCTTGCGGCGCGCGGGCTGATGCGCCAGCACCGTGACCTCGACCGTGACCGTGGCGGGCGCGACGACATCGCCGACCGAGGCGCGGCGGCGCCGGTCCACCCCCGATTGCGGCAGTTGGAACAGCAGGTCCTTGGGGCGCGAGATGCCCAGAGGCTCCATCGCCCGCGCCGTCCGCGCGCCGATCCCGGCCAGCGTTTCCAGATCTGCGAAGAGCGGGAAGAGGATCTCCGGTCGGCTCATGACGGCCCCCCGGAGGTCGCGCGGGCGGATCCGGCGCGCGGCAGGGCCCGTCGCGGCGGAGCGGAGGCGGGTCGGTCCCGGAGGAGCACGGGAAGCACAGACAGCGAGGCGCCGGACGGATTCGTCCCTTGCACATGGGCCCCGGCGGATCGGCCCCGCCAAAGGGCGTATTCCATTTTTTTAAATAGTATCAGCATATTGAATGACATTTCGTGGAGACCACATTCACCGGACAGCGCCCCCGGACGCAGGTCTTCACCGCTCCCCGCGCCAGAGCAGGACGCAACATCGACCGATGCATCGCCAAGCGTCACACCGCCACGGGCTGAATCCGCACGCCCCCGCACCGGCCGGAACCGGCGCTCGGGGATCTCGCGCAGATCATGGGGCAAGACGCCGCGAAGGCGCGGGCGCCGAGACCCACGCGCGCCAGGGAAGCGTGCGCGGGCAAGACATGCGGGAGCGGGCCGCAAAGGAGCAGACCAAACAGGGGTCAGATGGACAGAGACAAGGCAAATGGGGCCAAGGTGCCAGGGGACGAGGCGCCAGGGGACAAGCGCAGGCGCAAGACTCGCAGGGGCGAGGCCCATGGGGGCAAGGTGACAGGGGGCACGATGCGAAGGGGCAAGTCGCCAAGGGATGAGACACGCCGGGGCAAGCATCCACCGAGCGACAAGCGCAGGCGCAAGGCTCGCAGCGGCGAGGCACATGGGGCCAAGCCCCATGGCCTCGATGCCACGCCCTCCGGCGTCGCCCCGCAGCGGAGCCGGATCCGGCGGGTGCCCGCTCATCCCTGGCCGATCAGTTCAAGCCAGCCATCCTCGTCGATCAGCCGGATTCCCAGCCTTTCGGCGTCCTTGGCCTTGGAGCCCGCCCCGGGCCCCGCCACCACCAGATCGGTCTTCGCGCTGACGCTGCCCGAGACCTTGGCGCCAAGCGCCTCGGCCCGGGCCTTGGCCTCGGCCCGCGTCATCTTTTCCAGCGTGCCGGTGAAGACCACGGTCAGCCCGGCGACAGGACTGGCGGCGGCGCGCGCCGCCGGGGGCCGGATCGCCCGCAATTCGGCCACCAGGGCCTCGACCGCCGCCCGCTCGTGCCCGCTCCGGGCCAGCGTCGTGACCAGGCTGGAGCCGAGGGTGGCGCCGATCCCGTCGATGGCGAGCAACTCCTCCCAGGCGGCGCGGGATTCGGGCGCGACCGGGCTTTCCGCCCAGATCCGGTCGCGCAGGGCTTTCGGCGCGGCGCGGCGGCCCTGGGCCAGGGCCTCGGCGCGCTCGGCCGCCTCGGCCTCGTCGGCGGCAAGATGGACCTGCGCGGCGGGATACGCCGCATCCACCGCCGCCGCCAGCGCCGCCCACGACCCGTAATGCCGGGCCAGATCGCGGGCCGCCACCTCGCCCAGATGGCGGATGCCGAGCGCGAAGAGGAAACGCTCCAGGCCAATCTCGCGCCGCTCCTCGATGGCGGCGAACAGCTTGGTGGCCGAGCGGACGCCCCAACCCTTGACCTGGGCCAGCGGCTTCGCCGCCAGATACCGCAGCGCGGCGATCAGATTGGCGCGGTCACCCTCGCGGACCGGCACGGCGGCGGCGCGCAGCATCTCGGCCAGGCGGGCCTCAAGATCGCTGCCTGCATTTTCCTCCTGCGGCAGATGGGCCAGCCGCTCGGCCGGGTCGGCGACCATGGCCTCGGGCCCGCCATCGCGCGCGGCCAGGGTGAATATGTCCGAGGGCGCGGAAATCCGGCCGAGGTAATAGAAGAACTCGACCTGTTTCGTGCCCAGCCCCTCGATGTCGAAGGCCATGCGCGAGACGAAATGCTTGAGCTTCTCGACCGCCTGGGCCGGGCAGACCAGCCCGCCGGTGCAGCGCCGCGCCGAATCGCCCGGCTCGCGGATCGCCGGGCTGCCGCATTCGGGGCAGGTCTCGGGGAAATGCCAGGGCACGGTGCCCTGGGCGCGGCGGGCGGGGTCGATATCGGCGATCTTGGGGATCACATCGCCCGCGCGGTAGACCTGAACCCAGTCGCCGGGACGGATGTCGCGGCCCTCGCGGATCGGCTGGCCGGTATTGTCGCGGCCCGCGATGTAATCCTCGTTGTGCAGCGTGGCGTTCGAGACCACGACGCCGCCCACGGTGACCGGCACCAGCCGCGCGACCGGGGAAAGCGCGCCGGTGCGCCCGACCTGGATGTCGATCGCCTCCAGCCGGGTCCAGGCCAGTTCGGCGGGGAATTTATGCGCGATCGCCCAGCGGGGCGTGGTGGCGCGAAAGCCCAGCCGGGCCTGAAGCGCCAGATCGTCGACCTTGTAGACCACGCCGTCGATGTCGTAGCCGAGGGTGGCGCGCTGCGCCTCGATCCGCCGGTAATGGGCCAGAAGCGCCTCGGGCCCGTCGCAAAGCCGGGTCAGCGGATTGGTCGGAAAGCCCATGGAAGCCAGCCGCGCGATGGCGCCCATCTGGGTCGGCGCCAGGGGCTCGGACAATTCGCCCCAGGCATAGGCGAAAAAGCGCAGGGGCCGGGCGGCGGTGATTCGGGCATCCAACTGGCGCAGGGATCCGGCGGCGGCATTGCGCGGATTGGCGAAGGTCTTTTCCCCCGCCGCCGCCTGACGGGCATTGAGCGCGGCGAAATCCCCGTGCGACATATAGACCTCGCCCCGCACCTCCATCACCCCGGGCGCACCGTCGACCCGGGCGGGGATATCGGCAAGGGTGCGGGCATTGGCGGTCACATCCTCGCCGGTTTCGCCGTCGCCCCGGGTCGCGGCCTGGGTGAGGCGGCCGTCCTCATAGCGCAGGGAAAGCGAGAGCCCGTCGATCTTCGGCTCGGCGGTGTAGCGGATCGGCGCGGAATCCGCGGCCGAGGAGAGACCGAGGAAATTGCGCAGCCTGTCGTCGAATTCGCGCACATCCGAATCGTCGAAGGCATTGCCGAGCGACAGCATCCGCAGCCGGTGGGCGACCTTGCCGAAGCCCTCGGCCGCCGGAGCGCCGACCTGGTCCGAGGGGCTGTCGGCGCGGCGGAGGGCAGGAAACCGCGCCTCGATCGCGGCATTGCGTCGGCGCAGGGCATCGTATTCGGCATCCGAGATCTCGGGCGCATCAAGCCCGTGATAGGCCAGATTCGCCGCCCCGATCCGCGCGGCGAGCGCGGCCAGTTCGGCGCGGGCCCCGGCCTCGTCCAGTTCCTCGACGGGTTTGTCCGCCATCCTCGCCTCCTGCGCCGCCGGATCTTCGACCGCCGGTCTGCCGCTGCCAATGTCTTGCCGCCAATGTGCTGGCGCCAATCTCCTGGCGTCAATCTTCCGGCGGCGGCCTTCAACCGCCGGGACCGGACCCGAGGGCAGAACCTAGAAGGGGCGGGTCGAATGGTAAAGATCGCTGAGCCGGTGCGGGGGGGGGGGCCGTGGAGCGTCGTTGGGTCCGGGTCTGTGCCGGACGGCAGGCAGCGGCAGCGACAGCGACAGCGACAGCGACAGCGACAGCGACAGCGACAGCGACAGCGACAGCGACAGCGACAGCGACAGCGACAGCGACAGCGACAGCGACAGCGACAGCGACAGCGACAGCGACAGCGACAGCGAC
>NZ_JBEFZE010000018.1:0-80816 GCF_042762395.1 Pseudogemmobacter sonorensis | reverse complement strand
CGCCGCAGGCCAGCGCGAGCCGCAGCGCGGCCAGCGCGGGGCCGGGACGGCACAGGGCACGGCCCAGGGCGCGCACCCCCAGCCGGGGCAGGCCCCGGGCCAGCAGATGCTCGGTCCGCCCGTCTTCCTCAAGATCCGCCGCATCGACCAGATCCGCCCGGGCCGAGCGCATGGCAAAGCGATGCACCTGCCAACCCGCGCGCTCAAGCGCCTGGATCTCGCGCCGGATGAAGCTTTGCGAGGGAAGCGGGTAGCTGTTCACGAGATAGGCGATTTTCATCCTGACAGGCCTGGCACGCTGTTGCGAAGATTTCGCGGCAGAATCCGGGCGCATGGGCGGCGGCGCAAGGGGAAACGCCCGCCCCGTCCCCGCCAATCCGCCGCGCGGCCGACAAAAAAACACGAGGCCGGGCAGTGGATTGCCGCCGTCTTGCCAAAGTCTTAGGCTTTTCTCGCCGGAAGGGCCGGGCCAGAAAGGCTGGAAGGACACGGGGAATGCGGGCGGGCGGGGCGTCGGATCGGCAGGATGGCGAGGGCACGCCCCCGCAGGGCGAGGCCTCGGGGCTGTTCGCGCGCGCGCTCAGCGGTGGTGCGCTGACCGCGGGCGCCTATGCCTTCACCCAGGCGATGCGGCTCGGCTCGAACCTGATCCTGACGCGGCTGCTGTTTCCCGAGGCCTTCGGGATCATGGCGCTGGTCACCGTGGTCCTGGTCGGGTTGCAGATGTTCTCCGACGCCGGGATCGGCCCGGCGATCGCCCGCAGCCCCCGGGGGGACGAGCGCGACTTCCTCGACACCGCCTGGACGGTGAACGTGATCCGGGGCGGATTGCTGTGGGTGCTGGCCTCGGCCCTGGCGCTGCCGATGGCCTGGGCCTACGACGCGCCCGACCTGGCCATGCTCTTGCCTGTGGCGGGGCTTTCGCTGCTGATCGCGGGCTTCGACCCGACCAGGATCGACACCGCCAACCGCCACCTGCTGCTGGGAAGGGTGACACTGCTGGACCTGGCCGCACAGGCGGCGGGCATCCTTTCCATGGTGACGCTGGCCTGGGCCACCGGCTCGATCTGGGCGCTGGCGGTGGGGGCGGTGCTTGGGGCGGGAGCGAAACTTCTGTTCACGAGCCTGTGGCTCCCCGGTCCGGCGAACCGCTTCCGCTGGGAAAGGGCCGCCGCCTCGGAGCTGCTGAATTTCGGCAAATGGATCCTGCTCTCCACCGCCTGCGGCTTCATGCTGTCGCAGGGCGACAAGGCGATCCTGGGCTTTCACCTCAGCATGGGAGAGCTGGGGATCTACAATATCGGCTATTTCCTTGCCTCGTTCCCGATGCTGGTGGCCGGGACGGTGGCGGGGCGGATCATGATCCCGCTTTATCGCGATCACCCGCCCTTGGCCTCGGCCCGGAACGCGCAGCGGATGCGGCGGCTGAAGCTGGGGCTTTCCGTCTCGGTCCTGCTGCTGCTGGCGCTGATGGCTCTGGCGGGCGAGGCGCTGGTCGGGATCCTTTACGACGCGCGCTATCTGGCGGCTGGGGCGATGGCGACGGCGGTCGCCCTGGCCCTGATGCCCTCGGTGGTCGGCATGGGCTATGACCAGGCTGCGTTGGCGGCCGGGGACGGGCGGGGGTTCTTCCTGCTGCTGGCGGCGAAGGCCGCGCTCCAGACGCTGGCCTTCCTGATCGGGGCGCAGTTCTGGGGCGTCGGAGGCGCGCTGATCGGCCAGGGGATAGCGCTGGCGCTGGCGCATCCGCTGATCGCCTGGCTCGCGCATCGGCATGGCGCCTGGGACGCCACCCATGACATGATCGCGGGGGCGCTGGCCCTTGCGCTGATCGGACTGGTCTGGTGGGCCCGAGCCGGGGAACTGGCCGCGCTGGTGCCCTGATCGGCCCGTCGGCCGACGATACCTCTTATCAAATCGTTAGGAATTATAGTGCTATGGTCAATTTGAACTGGAAATGTTTCCAGTTTGAGCACAATATTTCGCCCCAAGGGGCCACAGAGGTGAATGGATGCTGGCGGGAGCTGTGGTGTCATCGATCATGTCAGGGATCGTCTCGCTTGCGATCTCGGTCCTGACCGGCCAGCCGGTTCTGGTCTGGCTTCTCAGCTATACGCTTGCGGGCTGCTGCGGATTGCTGGCCTTCGTCCTTCTGAACGCAACGCAGGCCGAAGATCGGCTTCAGCGATCGTTTCCCTAAGGGAAATAAAGGCGGATCGGGCAATGACCGGACGCCGTCGCCTCGGCTGACTGGGTCGCGGGCGAATCAGGACCCGACCCTACTGGACCCGCCGACACCATCCGAAATTGCTTTACACGCTATGGTGGTGGAGGATTCGGTCCCAGCCGATTTCAAGCCGATTTGGTGACCGAATTTTTACAGAAACGTGGCGGAAACATGGTCCCGGCCCGGGTTGAACCATAGGCAAGACCCACCAAATCTAGATAAAATGCCAACTGGGGGCGTTTTATAAGAGTGCTAGTCATGTGCTGCCAATCCTGCATGGAGGACAGAGCCTTCGGTGTGGATCTTTCCGCAGCGGAACGCTGGATTGCGAATATTCGTCCGTCTTTGTTCTCGGGAAGCTGACAATGGGGATCAGCCTTCCAAAGCCGCAGCCAGGAATTGCGGTAACGTTGAATGCTGCCGGAAAGCCCGAGGTCAAGCCAGGCCGCCACCCGGGAGGCGCGGTCCAGGCTGTGATGCCGCGCCCCGGCGGACTGTATCGTAAGCTGTTCAAGCGTCTGCTCGACATCTTCGTCATCTTGGCCGCCGCGCCCGTGGTGCTGCCCATGGTGGCGGCGCTGGCCCTGCTTGTCGCGCGCGAGGGCGGAAGCCCGTTCTACAGCCAGATCCGCATCGGCCGGAACGGCAAGCCGTTCCGCATGTGGAAATTGCGCAGCATGGTGATCGACGCCGACCAGCGGATGGAGGCGCATCTTGCCGCCAACCCCGCCGCGCGGGCGGAATGGAACAGCACGCAAAAGCTGCGCGACGATCCGCGCGTCACCCATTTCGGGCGGTTCCTGCGCAAATCCTCGCTTGATGAACTGCCGCAGCTTTGGAACGTGTTCCGGGGCGACATGAGCCTTGTCGGGCCGCGTCCTATGATGCCGGAACAGCGCAGGATCTACCCCGGCACCGCCTATTACGCGCTGCGCCCGGGCGTCACCGGCTTCTGGCAGACCGCGGGACGCAACCACACCACTTTCGAGGCGCGGGCGGAATACGACGACCGTTACGAGGCCGAGGTCTCCTTCGCCTCCGATCTCAGGATCCTGGTTGCGACCGTGGGCGTGGTCCTGAAGGGCACCGGCGTCTAGCCGCCTCGATCGAAGCCATCCAAGGCCCGCGCCCGGACAGGACGCGGGCCTTTGGCTTGCCCCATCGATCCAACATCGCCCAGAGCGCAGGCAGGATCGCCTTATTTTCATGCATTTGCAATGATTTATATCTGTATCCGGCGCCATGCGGTCTGGGCTTAACAGGTCCGGGGGCATAAGCGGGACAGACTGGCGGGCCCGAACCGATCGAAACGGCCCGGCGCCCGCCGGATCGAGCAACCCCGAGGAAATCATGAGCGCAGAGCCTGTCCGCATCGCAAACGACCACCTGAGCGCAACGGTCAGCGCCCTGGGCGCCGAGATGCAGACCCTGGAACTGGCCGATGGCACGCCGCTTCTGTGGCATGGCGATCCGGCCTGGTGGGGCGGCCGCTCGCCGATCCTGTTTCCCATCGTCGGCCGCGCGCCACTGGACCGCATCGCCCTCGACGGGGTCGAGGCGCCGATGGCGCAGCACGGCTTCGCCCGCCGCCGGACCTTCCGGCTGGAAGAGGCGGGACCGACCTTCTGCCGCCATGTGCTGACCAGCGATTCGGACACGCTCGGCGTTTATCCCCGCGCCTTCCGGCTGTCGGTGTCGCACAGCCTGATGGGGACCGAACTGACCGTCCGGGCCGAGGTCACCAATGACGACGACCGCCCGATGCCCTTCGGCCTGGGCTTTCACCCCGCCTTCCTCTGGCCGCTGCCGGGGCAGGAGGACCTGCCCCATGTCGTCCGGCTCGACAACGGGGCCGAGCCGATGATGGCCCGGGTCGAGGACGGGCTTTTGCTGCCCGGACGCCAGCCCTCGCCCTTCACTGAGGGCTGGCTGGCGATCACCCCCGACCTGTTCGAATCGGATGCCGCGATCTTTCCCGAGGACGCGGGAGAGCAACTCAGCTACGGCGTCGCGGGCGGGCGCGAGCTGCATTTCCGCTTCCACAACCTGCCCAATCTGGCCCTGTGGCAGAAACCCGGCGCGCCCTTCCTTTGCATCGAGCCCTGGCATGGCATGGCCGCGCTGAAAGGCGCCGGGCCCGAGATCGCCGAGCGCCCCTTTTCGGTGACCCTCGCCCCCGGTCACAGCCGCGCCTTCGCCTTCTCGGTCCGGGTCGAGGGCTAGCGCGCGCGCCAGCGCTCAAGGATCCAGGCCGCCGTCATCAGGTCCAGATGCGCGCCGCCGCCGTTCTTGGCGATGGTGATCTCTTCCTCCGACCCGCGCGCGAAGGCGCCCGAGGGGAGATCGTAGAAATCCGCCAGCACATCGCTTTCCGCGATCGCGCCCGAGGCAAGCGGCTTCATCAACTCGCCGATGTGATGCAAGGTCGTGGCCCGGGAATCGACGAAAAGCCGCCCGCGCGCGATGGCGGCATCGTCGATCTCGCGCATGTCGGGCCGATAGGCGCCGATCAGGTCCAGATGCTGGCCCGGGCGCAGCCATTCGCCCCGGATCAGCGGCTCGGTCGACATGGTGCAGGTGCAGATCACATCGGCCCGGGCCACCGCCGCCTCCAGATCCCGCGCGACCTCGATCCCCAGGGGGGCGGCAAAGGCCTCGGCCGCTTCGGCCCGGCGCGACCAGACCTGGAACGCGGCATCGGGAAACACCGCGCCATAGGCCTCGACCATCGAATGCGCCACATTCCCCGCCCCCACCAGCAGGAACCGGCGGCTGTCCGGGCGGGCGAGTTTCGAGGCCGAAAGCAGGCTGTCCCCCGCCGTCTTCCATTTCGTCACCAGGTGGAAATCGACCAGCGCCGACAATTCGCCGGTCCGGTCGTCGAACAGCGTCACCGCCCCGTTCACCGTGGGCTTGCCGCGCGCGGCATTGCCGGGCACCACCGTCGCCACCTTCACAAGCGCGCCGATCCCGTCGATCCAGGCCGCGCGGTCCAGGATGGTATCGGGACCGCGATAGCAGAACAGATCCTTGATATCGGGCCGGGGCAGGCGGTGCCCGGCCTCGAACGCCTCCAGAAGCCCGCCCCAGCCCAACAGCTTCTCGGCGGAACGGGGGATCAGCTCGGGCGTCACAGCCCTGCCTCCTCTGCGGTCAGAAGGCTTTCGGCGACAAGGCGCTGCGCCCAGCCCTGCCAGCCTTCGAACTGATGCGTGCGCCATCCCCGCCGCGCGGCGGCGGCGATATTGTCGGCCCGATCGTCGGTGAAGATCAGATCGCCGGGCGCGATGCCGCTGTCCTCCTCGACGATGCGGTAGATCTCGGGGTCGGGCTTGATCACCCCCAGCAGGCCCGAGACATATTGCCGGTCGAATTCGGCCAGGAAGGGCAGGCGCGGCAGGGCCTCTTCAAACGAATAGCGCCCGAAATTCGTCAGCGAGAACACCGGCACCCCCTTGGCCCGCAGACGGTCGCGCAGCCGGATCGACCCCTCGATCGCGGGCGCGGCGATGTCGTGCCAGCGGTCATACCACATGCGGATCTCGGGCGCCCAGGCGGGGCGGGCCTCGGCCCATTGGTAGATGGTTTCGCGAAACAGCGCGCCCTTGTCGACCAGATCGTTCATCCCGTGCAGGTCGACCTCGGCGAACAGGGCGCGGCGGCGGTCCTCGCCGATCTCGCGGTCGTAGAATCCCTCGGGATCCCAGCCGACCAGCACATTGCCCAGATCGAAGACGACCGCGGCTGGGGGCCCAAGCGGCACGGGCGCGGAAACGGGGGCGGCAGGGGATGGGGTCATGGGTTCTCCTTGCGGCGCGGGCGGGTCTCGCGCCAGATCATATAGAGGCCCGATCCGCAGATCAGCGCAATCCCCGCCCAGGCCACCGCATCGGGCCAAGTGCCAAAAACCGCCAGCCCCCAGAAGATCGCCATCGGCATGCCGATATATTCCATGGGCGCGACCAGCCCCGCCTCGGCCAGGCGGAAAGCCTGGGTGATCATGACCGAGCCGATGGCGACCGAAAGCCCCGCCAGCACGAACCAAGGCCAATCCTCGGGCGGAGGCCAGATCCAGGGCCGCAGCAGAAAGGAGAACATCGTGCCTCCGGCCTCGAACCGGCCTTCCCCGAAGCAGATCCCCATCGCGCCCGAGGTCAGGATGAAGGCGACCTGCATCCAGACCGACAGGCCAAGCGCACTCTCCGATCCGCGCATATGCCGCGTCATCAGATAGCCCAGGGCGTAAAGAAAGGCCGAGGCCAGCACAAGCAGCGCCGCCGGTTGCAGCGCGCCCGCCCCCGGACGCAGCATGACCACCACGCCCAGAAAACCGATCAGGATCGCGCTCCACCGCCGCGGGCCGATCCGCTCGCCCAGGAACAGCACCGAAAGCAGCACCAGGATCAGCGGGCTGACGAAGCCCACCGCCACCGCATCGGCAAAAGGCATGACCGCAAGCCCGGTGTAGAAACAGATGTTCGACACCAGGATCACCAGCGCCCGCAAAAGCTGCTCTGCCGGGCGCCGCGGCAACAGCCCCGCCATCCCCCCGGGCCGCGCGGCGGCCAGCGACAGGATCAGGCTCAGCGCGATCCCCGCCCGGATCAGCATCAGCTGATGCAGCGCATAGCCCGCGGACAGGAACTTGATCGCCAGATCGTTCACCGAAAAAGCGACCGCCGCCCCCGCCGCCAGCAGAACCCCGCGCAGGGGCGCATCGTGCAAGACCTGTGCCATCTTCGCCCCGGCTCAGCCCTTCCGGGCCGCCCCCTGACCAGGACCCGCGCCGCGCCGCAGCACCCGGTCCAGCCTGTCCAGAAAGCGCGACCGGTCGGCCTGGGAAAACGCCCGCCCGCCGCCCTGCCGGAACGGATCGGCGCTACGCAGATCGGCCATCAGGTCGCGCGTCGCCAGGATGCCGCCGATATTGGCCGCGTCCAATTCCTGCCCGTCGGGCTTCACCACCGCCGCACCCGCTTCGATCACCCGCGCCGCCAGGGGAATGTCCGACGTCACCACGACATCCCCCGCGCCCGCGCGCTCGGCGATCCAGCGGTCAGCCTCGTCCAGCCCCGCCCCGACATAGACCGATTGCACCAGCGGATTAGCCGAGGGCCGGATCCCGCCGTTCGAGACCAGAACCATCGCCACGCCAAGCCGCACCGCCACCCGCTCGGCCTCGGCCTTCACCGGACAGGCATCGGCATCGATATACAGAACCATCTCTTCCCCAATCCCTTCCGCCCCGCCCGGACCCCACCCCTTCATCTTGGCCGAAATATCCCGGGGGTGAGGCGCGGCCACGCGCCTCAGGGGGCAGCGCCCCCTTCCCGCCCTCAGCCCATCAGCGCCGTGGCATGGAAGGCGATATGATCCTCGATGAACGAGGATACGAAGAAATAGCTGTGGTCATAGCCCTTCTGCATCCGCAAGGTGCCGCCCTGGCGCCGCTCGGTCATGGCGGCGGCCAGCGCCTCGGGCTTCAGCAGGTCGATGAACTGGTCGGAAGTGCCCTGGTCAATCAGCACCGGCCCATCGAAGCCCAACCTGCGCATCAGGACCGCGGAATCATACCCCGCCCAAAGGCTCTCATCCTTGCCCAGATAGGCCGCGAACTGCTTGCGCCCCCAGTCCGAAGCCGTGGGATTGGCGATCGGCGCAAAGGCCGAGACCGAGCGGAACCGCCCAGGAAAGCTCATCGCGATGGTCAGGGCGCCATGCCCGCCCATGGAATGGCCGGTGATCGCCTGGGCGCCCTCCTCGATGGGAAAGGCATTGAACAAAAGGCGCGGCAGCTCTTCCGTCACATAATCCCACATGCGGAAATGCGGCGCCCAGGGGGTTTCGGTCGCATTGACGTAGAACCCCGCCCCCTGTCCCAGGTCATATGCAGGATCATCCGCCACCCCCTCGCCCCGGGGCGAGGTGTCGGGAAAGACCAGCGCGATCCCGGTTTCGGCCGCCCAGCGTTGCGCGCCCGCCTTCACCATGGCGTTCTCATGGGTGCAGGTCAGGCCTGACAGATACCACAGCACCGGCACCGGCCCGTCCTCGGCGCCCTCGGGCAGGAACAGGCCGAAGGTCATGTCGGTGCCCGTCGCCTGGCTGACATGGGAATAGACGCCCTGCACCCCGCCGAAACAGCGGTTTTCCGAAACGGTTTTCATCTTTCTCTCCCTTGGGTCAGGCGCGGCGGCTCATCCGCCGGTGATCCATGCGATGACAAGCGGCACGGTCAGGATGCTCGCGGCGGTGGAAATCAGGATCGAGGCCGAGACGCGTTGCGGCGCGACCCCGTAATGCTGCGCCAGAATATAGATGTTTCCGGCAACGGGAAGAGCGGCCGCCGCGATCATCACCCCCGCCGCCCCGGGCTCGACCGGAAACAGCCACAGCGCCGCCAGCGCCACCGCCGCCGGATGCACGATCAGCTTGGAAAATGACAGCCAGCCCGCGACCAGGGGCCGCTCGACCTTCCGCCCCGCCAGCGAGGCGCCGATGGCGAACAGCGCGCAAGGGGTCGCCGCCGCCCCCAGAAGCGCCAGCGTCTCGTCCATCGCATCCGGCACCGGCAGCCCCGCCCCGGCCCAGAGAAATCCCGCCACCATCGAGCCGATCATCGGATTGCCCAGCAACCCCGAGGCCAGCGGACCCAGCGCCGAAATCCCCGGTGTGCCCCCCCTCGCCGCCGTGATCAACAGCGTGACCAACGAGGAAAACACGATCATGTCCAGCGTCAGCACCAGAAGCAGCGGCGGCGCCGAGGCCGGTCCCAGCAGAACCGCCAGCATCGGAATGCCCAGAAAGCCGGTATTGCCGATCGTGCCGCATTGCGCCTCGATCGTCGCCTCGGCCAGGGGTGCGCCGCGCAGCCGCGACAGCACGAATTGCACCGCGAAAAGCCCCCCCGTCGCCGCCAGATAGGCCCGGACGAAGACCGGATCCCAGATCTCGGACAGCGAAAGGTTCACGGTCAGCCGGAACAGCATCGCCGACAGCGCGAAATAGAAGACGAATTTCGTCAGCCACATCGTCGCCTCGGGCGGAAAGGCGCGCAGCCGCCCGGCCAGCCAGCCAAGGCCGATCACCGCGAAGAACGGCAGCGTCTGGAGGAAGATCGGCAGCATGGATGCGTCCTGCCCGGCTCTGGTGCTGGGCCACAGCTTTCACGGGCGGGCCCGGGATGCAAGAGCGGGCAAGGCCGTCCCCGCCGGGCGATCACGTGCCTTCCCGCCCCGTTCGCGCGATCACCCGCGCTTCCAGCTTGCCAAGCCCGGCCCGCCCGGCCAGAATGCACCCATGTCAACAGTGACCGAAATGCCGATGCCCGAAATTCGCCGGGGCAGGAAATTCGAACAGGTGCTGGAAGGCGCCCGCCATATCTTCATGCGCGACGGCTTCGAAGGCGCCTCGGTCGACGACATCGCGCGTGAGGCCGGGGTCTCCAAGGCGACGATCTACGCCTATTTCCCCGACAAACGCCTGCTGTTCACCGAAATCTGCACCTCGGAATGCCATCGCCAGGCCGAACTGGCCGAAGCCGATATCGACCCCGATCTCTCGGCCCGCGACCTGCTCGGCTTCCTCGGGCACCGCATCGCCGAATTCATGATGTCGGATTTTGGGCGCGATCTGTTCCGGCTGATGGTGGGCGAGGTCGCCCGCTTTCCCGAACTGGCGCGGACCTTCCACGCCCATGGCCCCGGCCTGGTGCGCGAACGCCTCGTCACCCGGCTGCGCGCCCTGACCGAGCGTGGCGAGCTGCGGATCGAGGATTTCGATCTGGCCTCGGATCAGTTCGTGCAACTGTGCAAGGCGTTGATCCACGACCGCCTCCTGCTCGGCCTGGTCGAGGACATCAGCCCCGCCGATATCGAGCGTTCGGTGAATGGCGCGCTTGAGATGTTCATGGCGCGCTACGGCACGAATCCCGGCGCAGCCTGACCCGCGCCTCGGGCCCGATGGGGTCAAGCTCGAACTGCCCGTCGCGGTTCTCGAACCACTTGCGCCAGCTTTTCTCCGGCGTCTCCCCGATCCTGAACCCCTGCCGTGAAAGCGGCCCGTTGATCCCGGAAAGCGCGGCCCCCATCGGCCCGGCCTGGCGGATGATCTCGCAGACCTCGCCTAGGGTATCGGCCTTGTCCGAAGCGGCATCCCTGGACGAAACCTCGACAAACTCACTGAAAACATTGCGAAAACGAAGCGGCGCCCTGTGGTCGCCCATGCCGATGACCGAATGGCCGATCTCGCGCAGATGCTCGGCGACATGGGTGAAATCCTGGTCCGCCGAGGCGATGATCACGCATTCGAACCCGTCCCGCAGCGCCAGGCTCATCGCCTCGATGCTCAGCAGCAGATCGGCAGCATTCTTGCCTCGTCCGGCGAAGACCGGGCGAAACCCCGCATCGGCCCATCGCTCGACATGCCCGGCCTTGCCATAGACCCGGCGCACCCTCGGCACCCCATAGGCCCGGGCCGCTTCCAGAATCGCCGCCGCGAGCGCGGGCGCCAGGTTCTCGCCATCGACTAGAACCGCGACCCCCCGACCACCTGTCTCCCGAAAGTCCTTCACCCGTCCCGACCCCGTCCTGCGCTCCGGCCCCGGCCTGCCCGAAAACAGCCTGCCCGGAAAATACGGCATCAAGAAGGCCCGCCCGCGCCCCTTCATCTTGGCCGAAATATCCCGGGGGAGTCTCCGACAGGAGACGGGGGCAGCGCCCCCTTCAGCCGTTTTCGCGCAGCACCCGCCCGGCAAGATAGAGCGAGCCGCAGATCAGCACCCGCGCCCGGGGATTGCGCGCGCGGATCCCGGCCAGCGCCCCGGCGACCGATTCCGCCTCGGAAGCCGCGATGCCAAGGCCCTGGGCCGCCGCGCAGGTGGCCCGGGCGGACAGGGTATTGGCCTCGCCCTCGATCTCGACCGCCCAAAGATGCGCCGCGTGATCGGCAAGCGGGCGCATATAGCCCTGCACATCCTTGGTGTTCAGCATGCCGCAGATCAGATGGGTCTCGCGCGCGGGCATCCGCGCAAGCGTCGCGGCAAGGGCCGCGCCGCCCGCCGGATTATGGCCACCGTCCAGCCAGATCTCGGCCTCCGGCACCGCCTCGACCAGGGGGCCATGGCGCAGGCGCTGCATCCGCGCGGGCCAGACGGCCCGGCTGACGGCGGCCGCGCAGGCCGCCTCATCCCGGCCCAGATGGCGCAAGGCCGCGATCGCCGCCCCCGCATTCTGCACCTGATGCGGCCCGGGCAGGTTCGGCAGCGGCAGGTCGAGCAGCCCGGTTTCGTCCTGATAGACCAGCCGCCCGCGCTCTTCGGCCACATGCCAGTGCTGGCCGAAGGCCAGGACCGGCGCGCCCAGCCGCGCGGCGCGGGCCTCGATCACTTCCAGCCCCTCGGGCGCCTGCGGACCGACGATCACCGGCACGCCGCGCTTGATGATCCCGGCCTTCTCGCCCGCGATCTCGGGCAGCGTCTCGCCCAGATATTGCTGATGGTCGATGGAAACCGGGGTGATGATGGTCAGCGCGGGCCGCTCCACCACATTGGTCGCATCCAGCCGACCGCCAAGCCCCACCTCCAGCAAGGTGAAATCGGCGGGCACCCGCGCAAAGGCCAGAAGCGCCGCCGCCGTGGTGATCTCGAAAAAGGTGATCGCATCCGGCCCGTTGGCGGCCACGCATTCGTCCAGCAATGCGGTCAGCGCGGGTTCCGAGATCAGCGCGCCGACCAGCCGGATCCGTTCATGGAACCGCGCCAGATGCGGCGAGGTATAGGCATGCACCTTCGCCCCCCCCGCCTCCAGCCCGGCGCGGATCATGGCCTGGGTAGAGCCCTTGCCATTCGTTCCGGCGATATGGATCACCGGCGGCAACCGCGCCTCGGGATGGCCGAGCGCGGCCAGCAGCCGGTGCATCCGCTCAAGCGTCAGGTCGATCACCTTGGGATGCAGAAGCATCATCCGCGCCAGGATCCGGTCGGACCCCTGCGCGACCGGATCGGAGCCGGAGGGCATCGGCTCAGGCCTTGGGCGTATCGGCGACCGGCACTGCGGTCTCGTCGGACGCTGCGGCCACGGCCTCGGTCGGCGGCGCAAGATCGCCGCGGATCGCGGGCGGCTGGTTGGTAAGCATGCGCAGGATGGTGATCAGCTCCTCGCGCAGCACCTTGCGATGGGTCACCCGGTCGAGCATACCGTGATCCAGCAGATATTCGGCGCGCTGGAAGCCTTCGGGCAGCTTCTCGCGGATGGTCTGCTCGATGACGCGGGGGCCCGCGAAGCAGATCAGCGCATTCGGCTCGGCGATCTGCACATCGCCCAGCATGGCGTAGCTTGCGGTCACGCCCCCGGTTGTCGGATGGGTCAGCACCACGATATAGGGCAGCCGCGCCTCTTTGAGCATCTGGATCGCGACCGTGGTGCGTGGCATCTGCATCAGCGCAAGGATGCCCTCCTGCATCCGCGCACCGCCTGCGGCGGAAAAGACGATGAAGGGCCGCTTCAATTCGACCGCCCGTTTCGCGCCCGCGATGAAGGCATTGCCGACATACATCGACAGCGATCCGCCGATGAAGCCGAAATCCTGCGCCGCCGCCACAATGGGGGTGCGGCCCATCTCGCCCTCGGCCACCAGCATGGCCTCTTTCTCGCCGCTGGCCTTCTGGGCGGCCTTCAGGCGGTCTGGATATTTCTTCTGGTCACGGAACTGCAGCGGATCGGCGATGGGGTCGGGCACCTTCACCTCGGTGAAGATCCCACCATCGAACAGGGCCGAAAAACGGTCGCGCGGCGTGATCGCCATGTGATGGTCGCAGTTCGAGCAGACATGCAGGTTCTGCGCCAGCTCGCGGTGGAACAGCATGGTCCCGCATTCGGGGCATTTGGTCCACAGGTTCTCGGGCACCTCACGCCGCGAGAAGAGCGAATTGATCTTCGGGCGGACGTAATTGGTGATCCAGTTCATATGCGGGCCTCTCAGGCGGGGTCATCGGTCGGATTTACGAGATAAGGCGGTGGGGGGGCGAATGCAATGCGGCGCGATTCCGCGCCCCCGCCCCCCGCCCCGATCCCGCCCGACTCCTCGCAGGCCGCGCCGGGGCGGAAATCCGGGTCGTGGCCAAGCGGGCCGACGATCCCCTCGCGCAGGATGGCGCCGATGAAAGGCTTCAACCGGCCCTGCCGCGCCAGAACCCGCGCCACCCCATGGCCCGCGCCGCGCACCGGCAGAAACACCGCCCCCGGAAAGGCGGGCCGCACGAAACGGTCGACATAATCCGCATCCGGCCCGTTCCAGGGATCGTGCAGAACGACGGGCGACAATGCCGGATCGGCGATCTCGGGCAGGTCGCGATGGCGCAGGCGGCCCCGGGTCAGGCGGCGGTTGCGGCTTTCGCCAAAGGCGCGGTAGCAGGAATGCAGCGGCAGGCGCGGCGCCAGTGCGATGGCACGTGCGCCGATCACGCTGCAATAGTAAAGCGCGGCATGGCCTCCCAGGCTCGCGCCATAGGCGAATACCCGGGGGTGATCGGCCAGAAGGGGAAGAAGCGCCCGGCGCAGCGCCCTCGGCGTCAGAAGCTGATACTGGCTGTGCGCCCCTTCGGCGACGAAGACATGGGCCATCCCCATCGAAAGCACCAGATCCGAGCCGAAGCCGGTATCCGCCAGCCCCTTGGCGATGGGGTTGAAGCCGATCACCAGCGTGTCGCTCGGCCTCGCCGGAATATGGGCGGTGACGCGATGGCTCTCGCGTTCGATCAGCCTGTGGATCCGCATCCCCGCCCCCACCGCGCCGGAATGGCGCCCGCGGGCAAGAGCCTGCGCCGAAGGATTTAAGGAAGGCACAAGGGGCAGGGGGCGGAATGCCGATGTTTTTAGAAGATTGCCGCGCTTTCAGGGGGCCTGGCTCCCTGGACGACTCCCCAGGGGAGAGCCCGCCTAGACCCGCCGCCGTGCCCGCAGCGCCGCGCCGATGGTGCCGTCGTCGAGGTAGTCGAGCTCGCCCCCGACCGGCACGCCCTGGGCCAGGGTGCTGATCTCGGCCCCCGTCGGCGCCAGCGCATCGGCGATGTAATGCGCGGTGGTCTGGCCCTCGACGGTGGCGTTCAGGGCCAGGATCACCTCGCGCGCGCCCTTTCCGGCGCCCGGCGTGCCCTCGGCCCCGCCACCCGCCACGCGGGCGACCAGCCGGGGAATGCCAAGCGCCTCGGGGCCAAGCCCGTCGAGCGCGGACAGCGTGCCGCCCAGAACGTGATAGCGGCCCTTGAACAGGCCCGTGCGCTCCAGCGCCCAAAGATCGGCCACATCCTCGACCACGCAGATCTCGCCGGTGTCGCGCGCCGGATCGGCGCAGATCGGGCAGATGTCCGAGGTCGAGATATTGCCGCAATGCTGGCAGTCGCGCGCCGAAAGCGCGACCTGCGCCATGGCCTGGGCCAGCGGCGCCATCAACTGGCCGCGCCGCGTCAGCATCGCCAGAACCGCGCGCCGGGCCGAACGGGGGCCCAGGCCGGGCAGCCGGGCCATCAGCTCGATCAGCGCCTCGATCCCGGTGTCGTCCTGCGCCAAGGTCAGAACGGCAGCTTGAAATCGGCGGGCAGGCCAAGGCCCTCGGTGATCTTGCGCATCTCGTCGGCCGAGCGGCTTGCCGCGCGCGACTGCGCGTCCTTGATCGCGGCAAGGATCAGATCCTCCAGCACCTCCTTTTCGGAAGGCACCAGGATCGAGGCGTCGATCTCAAGCCCCGTCACCTCGCCCTTGGCGGTGGCGCGCGCCTTCACAAGGCCCGCGCCGCTTTCGCCGGTGACGACCGTGCCCGCGAGGCTTTCCTGCAGTTCGGCCATTTTCGCCTGCATGTCCTGCGCGGCCTTCATCATCTTGGCCATGTCGCCAAGACCGCCCAATCCGCCAAAACCCTTGAGCATGACTGCCCCCTTCCCTGCCGTTTCATCCGAGATACGGGGCCCGCGCGACCCATGCAAGGGGCGCGGCTCAGGCTTCGAACGGATCCCAGTCGTCGTCCGCCTCGTCGGTCTCGACCACCGGCAGCGCCTCGGCCGCCGCCTGGGCGGCCATATCCTCGGCGCTGCGGATCCGGCCGATCCGCGCGCCGGGGAATGCCCCCATCACGGCGCGGACCAGCGGGCTGGCCGCCGCCTCGGCCTCGGACTCGATCCGGGCGGCCTCGCGCGTCTCGGCGATGGTGGGCGCCCCCCCCGCCCCCACGACCGAGATGCCCCAGCGGGCATGGGTCCAGCCCTGCAGCCTTTGCGACAGCCGCGCCGCCAGATCGGGCTTCGCCCCCGGCGCCGGCTCGAACTCGATCCGGCCCGGCGCGTAATGGACCAGGCGCAGCCCCTCTTCGACCTCGGTCAGCAGCAGAAGGTCGCGCTTGTCGCGGATCAGGGCGACGAGCGATTCGAAGCTGGCGGGCAGGGGCAGCGTGTCGTCCGCCAGCCCGGGGGCAATCGCGGGCGCGGCGGACATCACGGCCGCGCCCATCGGCCCGCGCGCGGGCATCATCGGCGCATGCAAGGCACCCCGGCCCGCGCCCGGCCCGCCTCCGGGCGCGCCCCCCGGCGCGCCGCCTCCACCCGAGGGCGGGCGCGGCCCCTCGCTCAGCCGCCGGATCAGCGTCTCGGGATCGGGCAGTTCGGCGACATGGGTCAGCCGGATCACCGCCATCTCGGCCGCCATCATCGCATTGGGCGCCAGTTCCACCTCTTCGATCGCCTTGAGCAGCATCTGCCACATCCGCGTCAGCGCCCGCATCGGCAGTTTCCCGGCCATCTCGCGCCCCCGCAGCGCCTCGTCGGGGGGCACGGTCGGGTCCTCGGCGGTGTCGGGGGCGATCTGGATCATCGAGACCCAATGCGTGATCTCGGCCAGGTCGCGCAGCACCGCCAGCGGATCCGCCCCGTCGGCATATTGCGCCGAAAGCTCGGCCAGCGCCGCCGCCGCCTCGCCCTTCATGATCATGTCGAAAAGATCGAGCACCCGGCCCCGGTCGGCCAGCCCCAGCATCGCGCGCACCTGCGGGGCCGTGGTCTCGCCCGCGCCCATGGCGATGGCCTGGTCCATCAGGCTCATGGCATCGCGGACCGAGCCTTCGGCGGCGCGGGTGATCAGTGCCAGCGCATCCTCGGCGATCTGCGCGCCCTCGCTGGCGGCAACCCGGGACAGATGGGCGATCATCACCTCGGGCTCGATCCGGCGCAGGTCGAACCGCTGGCAACGCGACAGCACCGTGACCGGGACCTTGCGGATCTCGGTGGTGGCGAAGATGAATTTCACATGGGCGGGCGGCTCTTCCAGCGTCTTGAGAAGCGCGTTGAAGGCGCTGGTCGAAAGCATGTGGACCTCGTCCACGATATAGATCTTGTAGCGCGCCGAGGCCGCCCGGTAATGCACCGAATCGATGATCTCGCGGATATTGGCGACGCCGGTGTTCGAGGCCGCGTCCATCTCGATCACATCGACATGGCGGCCCTCCGAGATGGCGCGGCAAGGCTCGCAGAGGCCGCAGGGCTCGGTCGTCGGGCCGCCCTGGCCGTCCGGCCCGGTGCAGTTCAGGCCCTTGGCGATGATCCGCGCGGTGGTGGTCTTGCCGACACCCCGGACCCCGGTCATCACGAAGGCATGGGCGATGCGGTCGGCGGCGAAGGCGTTCTTCAGCGTGCGGACCATGGCCTCCTGCCCGATCAGATCGGCGAAGGTCTGGGGACGGTATTTGCGCGCCAGAACCTGATAGGCCTTTTCGGGCGTGTCCGACATGTCGCTCTCCGTTTCCCGTTCGATCCGGGCAGGCGCCCACGATGCGGGGCCAATCTAGGGGGCGCGCGGCGACGGGGCAACCACGGGCTTCGCCTATCACAAACACGGGCTTCGCCGCGCGTCAGGCCGACCGGGGCCAGGGGCGGCATGCCGGTCATGGAAGGGGGGGAAGTGGTGGCGAGGGAGGGACTCGAACCCTCGACCTTGCGATTATGAGTCGCACGCTCTAACCAGCTGAGCTACCTAGCCACTGGCCGGGGCAATTACGCGCGCCACCCCGGGGCGTCAAGGGCTAATCGCCTCCGCGCCCGGGGCGAGGCCGCATCGGTCAGAGCGGGGCGTCCCCGCACAGCCGCTCGACCAGCCGCGCCAGCATCGCCTGGCAAAGCGCGAATTGCTCGGCGGTGACGAATTCGTCGGGCTTGTGGCCCTGGGCCATGCTGCCCGGCCCGCAGACCACGGTGGGAATGCCCAGCCTCTGGTCGAACAGCCCGCCCTCGGTGCCGAAAGCGACCTTGATCGTGCCGTTCGCCCCGGTCAGCGCGCGCATGAACCGCACGATGGGCGCATCCGGCGCGGTGCCAAGGCCAGGGTAGTCCCAAAGCCGCTCGACCGCGATGGCGGCCTCGGGGAAAGGGCCGCGCAGGGGCGCGAGGATCGCCTCGGCCCCGGCGCGCAGCTCGGCGAGCAGCGCCTCGACATCGGTGCCCGCCAGCGAGCGGATCTCGAAGTCGATGGTGGCGGAATTGGGCACGATATTGACCTGCACCCCGCCCTGCATCCGACCCGCATGGACGGTGGTATAGGGCACGTCGTAATCGCCGTCGAAGGGGCCTTCCTTGGCCAGCCGGGCCTGCACCCCCCTGATCACCCCCAGGAAATCCGCCGCCAGATGCAGCGCGTTCAGCGCCAGGGGCGCCAGCGCCGAATGGCCCTCGCGCCCGGTGCAGGTGGCGCGCAGGGCGAGCTTGCCCTTGTGGCCGGTCGCGACCTGCATCGCGGTCGGCTCGCCGACGATGCAGAAGGCGGGGCGCTGCGGCGCGGCCTCCAGCATGTCGACCAGCGAGCGCACGCCCAGGCAGCCGACCTCCTCGTCATAGGAAAGCGCCAGATGCAGCGGCACCTTCAGCGGGCGCTGCGCCGCCGCCAGCATGGCCGAGACGGCGCAGGCGACGAAGCCCTTCATATCCGCCGTGCCGCGCCCATAAAGCCGCCCGCCCTCTTCGGTCAGCACGAAGGGGGGGCGGGTCCAGGCCTGGCCCTCGACCGGGACGACATCGGTATGGCCCGACAGCATGACGCCGCCACGGTCGCGCGGACCGATGGTGGCATAGAGATTGGCCTTGGCGCCCGAGGCGTCGGGGATCAGCACTGGCTCGATCCCCGCCCCCCGCAAAAGATCGGCGACATAATCCATCAGCCCGACGTTGGGGCGCGAACTGACGGTGTCGAAGGCGATCAATCGTTCCAGAACCGCTTTGGCCTGCATGGCGGCACCTCCTGCACCGACAGTGCTAGCGCGAAGCGGGCCGGGCGGAAAGCCCTGCCGCAGGCTTGCGACGCGCCGGTGGGGATGAAGGGGGATGGCATCCCGCGCGGGCGAAAGGAAGTTCGCGCGCGCCGCCGATCCTGGCGGCGCCGCTCGACCAGATCGCATCCCGCGCGTCCGGGGACGATTTCCCGCCTTCTCTCGGCGGCGGCTTTGCGGCAGGATCGGCCTCCATCCCTTCGCCCGCCCGACGTCTCAACCGGACCCTGCCGATCTTGCCCCCTCTCAGCGCCCTGGCCGTCTTCGCCGCCCTTCTCGTCGCCTCCCCCGTCGGCGCCGAGGAACTCGCCCCCAATCTTTCCCGGTCGGTCGAGGCAACCCGCCCCGGTCCGGCCCGGGCGCTTTCGACCGCGCTGCGGCTTTACGCCGAGGGCGAGGCGCAGAAGGATGCGCTGTCGATGGCGGTGGCCGCCCGGCTCGCCGCCCGGATCGAGATCCGCGCCGCCTCGGGCTGGGCGCGTCGCGACGGCCCCGCCTCAACGCGCCCGGCCGAGATCCGCACGCCCGCCGTCAGCCCGGACACCCTGCTTTCGGGCGCGGCGATGACCGGCGCGCGGCTGATGGCCGAAGAGGATGCGCTTCTGGCCGATCTGCTGGCCGACCTGCCGCCCCCCGGCGCGCGCGACCGCATCGGCGCCCTCTCGATGGCCGAGGACCGGCTCGGCCCCGGCTCGGGCGCGATCTGGGACATCCCCTTCCCCGGGCAGAGCCCCGCCGAGATCGCGGTCTTCCCGACCGGGCCTGGCGCGATCCTCTGGCGGGTCGAGGATGCGGGCGGACATCCGGTTTGCCCCGAAACCGCCGCTGCCGCGCTGGCCGCCTGCGCCTTCACGCCCGACCGGAACGGCTTTTTCCGGGTGATCGTCACGAATGGCGCCCAAACTGCCAACGACGGGGAAGCGGGTTATCTGCTTTTGGCGAACTGATGGCCGGCGCGAACCGCGCAGGCGCGGGAAATCCCTGTTTCCTTTGCTGTTAACGGGTTTTGTCACTTTCAATGCGCAGGGCGCGCTGCCAAGATCGCCCCCAGGAGAAACCCTTGCTCCCATGACGCGACCCCAGGGCTGGGTCATGGACCACAGCCAGATCCGATCACCGGAGGACCCATGATGAAACGCCTTTCCATCCCGCATGCCATGGCGACCGCCGCCGTGGTCGCGCTTTGCACCCCCGCCCTTGCCCAGGAAGAAGACAGATCCGGCGCCAATCGCGGCCAGGTCGACGAGGCGGTGACAGGCCCCGCCGCCAAGATCGCGCTGGCCCATGACCTTTACGCCATCGGCACCGCCGAAGAGGATGCGCTGGCCGTCGCGACCGCCGCCCGCCTGCTTGCCTCGGTGGCCGAGGAAGACGGCGCCGAGGCGCCGCGTTCGGAAACCAGGGCGCTTGAGACCGGGGCCCCCGAAGGCGCCGTCGCCGATCCTTCTGAGGGCAGCGTCGCCACCTCGGATGAGATGTTCGCCAAGGCGGTCGAACTGGCCCAGGCGGGCGAGGATCCCGCGCTGGCCGAACTGATCGTCGACCTTGCCGCCGAGGGCAATCGCGGCAGCGTGCATTACGTCAAGAGCTGGGGCTCCTCGCTGTCGCCGGGCTGGTATGAGGAGTTCTACATCACCTTCCACGGCCAGGAATTCGCCGAGGTCGCCATCATCGGCGAGGGCCGCTCGGTCCTGGACCTGACGGTCTATGACGAGAACGGCAATGTGATCTGCACCGATTACCGCGACTGGGACCAGGCCTATTGCAGCTGGACCCCGAAATGGACCGGCGAATTCACAGTCGTCGTGTCGAACGAAGGTTACTATTCGAACAACTTCGTCGTCGTCACCAACTGACGACGGGTATCGCGCCGCTTGAAGGGGCCGGGGGATCTCCGGCCCCTTTTCCATGTCCGGCCCCGGCAGGACGCCCCTGCGCCAAAAGGCTGCGGGCGGCAGATCCGGCGTGCCCAGCGTGCCCAGCGTGCCCAGCGTGCCCAGCGTGCCCAGCGTGCCCAGCGTGCCGCGATCACGCCCGGCAGATCCCCGTTGCAAGCGGGAAATCGCCCCGGATTGCGTCGACCAACTGCCTTCGGATCCGGGGGCAGGCCACAGGCCAGGACAGCGCCCCCCCCTGGGCGACTGGGTAAGCAACACGGCGCCAGCAACATGGGTTTGCAGCACCCGGGCCGACCCGGGCAGTTTCCAAGGCAATACCCCGGTCGCGCCGATCCCGAAGATAGACGGCAGATCCCGCCACAGAGGCCCGCGACGGGACCGGCGAAAGACCCGCAATCGGCTCTCTCCCGCCCGAACCGACGCGGCGCGCGCCTGCCGCCCCTGCCCGGCCCCTCCCTCGGCCGCGCTTCCACTCCCTCTGCAATGCCAAAGGGCCCCGCCGGTATGGCGGGGCCCTTGCGCTGTTCCTGGATGGCGGCCGATCGGGGCGCTACGCCCCGATCATCAGGCGCGGGCCATCAAAGATTGGACAGAACCACCTCGTTCATCCAGGGCACGAATTTAGACACGTCGACATAGGCCGAGAACAGGGCCTTCTCCTCGCAGCCCCGGCCCGAGGTGGCGGTCAGGCCCCAGCTTACGATACCGGCCTGGATATAGCTGCCGTCATCCAGCGGCACGACCAGCGGGCCGCCCGAATCGCCGTTGCACGAGGTCTTGCCGCCCTCGAACGTGCCCGAACAGATCATGTTCTCGGTGATCATGTCGGGCGAGGCCTCGATCATCTGGTCCCACAGCGCATAGGCGTCGTCCCGGTTCAACCCCAGGACTCCGGCCGCATAGGCGAAGCCCTCGACCGCATCCTCGGCCAGAACCTCCAGCATGGTGGAATTGCACAGGTCGCGGTCCAGCATCTGGATCTGCACCTCGCGCAGCTCCGGCGCCGGGCGGCCGCCGTTCTGCAACCCCCAGCCGGTGACGACCGTGGTCACGCCGGGCTGTTGCAGGATGTCGCCGAATTCGGCATCCGGCACCTCGATGGTCTGATAGGCCACGCGCGGCGCCCGGGCGAGCTTGATCAGCGCGATGTCGTAATCCAGATAATCCGGCGAATAGGAAGGATGGGTGAACACGGCCTCGACCGGGACGCTGTCGCCGGTTCCGTCCAGCCGGTTGGTGCCGACAAGGACCGAGAATTCACCGGGATCCAGATCGGCGCCGACGCCCGCCTCGTCGGCCCAATGCACGCAATGGGCCGCCGTCAGCACCCATTCGTCCATCACCATCGAGCCGCCGCAGAACTGGCTGTCGGTCGAGACCGGCATGCCAGTCAGCGTCAGGGCCACCTGCCAGGGCCAGGCGCCGTCCTCGGCCACCTTGCCGCCGATCACCTTGGCGCCCGCCGGATCGGCCTCGGCCTCGGCGGCATCGCGCGCGGCCTTGGCGCCGGAGGCGGCGAATTCGAAGGGCGAGGCGGACGCGCCCGGCTCGGCTGCCGCCACCGTCAGGGGAAACGCCTCGGCCCAGACCGACGGCGCCGCGGCGCCGGTCGCGGCAAGACCCGCCGCCACCAGCGCGAGCGGTTTGAGAAGGGTTCGTTTCATCCAAAATTCCTTTCGTTCAAACGGGTTCTTGCGTCCCTGGTCCAAGTCGCACGATCTGGCGCAGCATGGTCAGATCGGCCGGTTTCATCGAGAAGCCGCGCAGGGCGGTGTCCTCGTCTTCGTAAAGGCGGCCCTCAAGCCAGATCGACAGCGGGTCTTCGCCCGACGCACCCCCGCGCATCTCGCCGGGGGTGGCAAGACGGGTCAGATCCACCCGCAAGCCCTTTTCGGCACTCAGCGGCACGGCAAGCACCCAGATCTCTTCCAGCCCGGCGGGCATGTCCTGGGTGATGCGGAAACCCACCCGGGCGCTTTCGCCGGGGGCCAGCCGGTTTGCGATGCCCCGCTGCGGCCAGATCGGCTGCACCCGGAAATCGGCGCCGAAATACAGCACCGAGACATCCTGGGTCTTGCCCGAGCTGTTGGTCAGCACCAGCCAGATCTGATCGCAGCCCGACACGCCCTGCGCCGGGTCATGCGGCTGCGCGGCCCCGGCCGGGCCGCAACTGCCGTCCTCCAGCACTCCGGCCTCGCGCCGCTCGATCTCCATGGTGATGGCCTCGGCCTTCGAAAGCCCGCGCCCGGCCGCGCCCGCCAGCGTCTCGCGCAGCCGCAGGCCGTGGGCCGCAACCGCAAGCGTGCGCGCCAGCGCCTCGGCGATGGTCTCGCCGGCCAGCACCTCGACGCGGGGGGTCGAGCCCGGCCCCTCGGGGTCGAGCACGCCGTCCGCCCGCGCCAGCGCCACGGTGCCCTCGGTCAGGATCGGCACCAGATCGGGCTTGCGCCCCGGTTCGGGCAGGGCGGCCAGCCATCCGGCATAGTCGTGGCCATCCGCGCCATCGGCCCGGACCGCCGCCGCCAGCGTCAGCGGGCGCGGGGGCGGCGCCGCGCTGACCTCGGCCCAGAGCGCGGCTTCGGGGATCTCGCCCTCCAGCACCGCCCCCCGCGCGGTGACCGAGGCCACCCGCACCACGCCAAGGGCCTCGCCCCCGGCGCCATCGGCGTAAAGCAGAAGCTCGGTGCCCTCGGCGATGCCCTGCAAGAGACCGGCGCGCAGGCTTCCCTCCTCGATCCGGTGGCGCTGCCCGGCCAGCCCCTCGCCGAAGACCGGCCGGTCGAGCATCGTGCCCTCGCCGTCCGGCACCTGCCGCGCCGGGCCCTGCACCATCGCATCCGCCGTGGCGGCCAGAACCTGGGCCCAGCTTGCCTCGGGGGCGCGGGCCAGGGTCTCGCTCAGCCGCAGGGTGAATTCGCCATGCCAGATCCCGGTGTCGCCCAGGGGATATTCGAACGAGCGTTCCTCGGCCTGCGAGGAATAGAGGAAGACGAAATCGCCCGAGAGCCCGGCCTGCTCCACCGGCACCTCGGGAATGTAGGAGACCGCATCGGCGGGGATGCCCAGTTGACCCTCATCCAGCGCGCGCGCCACGCCCGTCCCTTCGGTCGAGCGAAAGCCCGTGGCGGAATGGCAGGCGTCGATGAAGCCGACCAGCGCCACATCCCTGGCCAGCACCGATTGCGCCCAGACCTGAAGCTCGTCGTCGAGGATGGCGTTTTCCACCGCGCCGACCTCGCCCACCCAGTTGCGCGCATCCATCGGCAGGAAGATCTCGTCATAGCCGCCGCCTTCGTCGCCCGACAGGTCCGGCGCCTGGCTGCCATGGCCGGAAAAGTAGAAGACCACGGTATCGCCGGGCGCGGCCCGTTCGGCCACCTGTTCCAGCGCCGTCATGATGCCCGCGCGGGTGGGCAGCGCGGTCGCGGCGCCCGCGGGCAGGTCGGTGGGATCGGTGGTCAGGATCGTCATCGACATGGGCGAGACGCCCCGGATCTCCAGCGTCTCGGCCATCAGGCGCACGTCATGGGGCGGGCCTTGCAGGTCGGCGTCGAGATACAGGTATTCGCCCACCCCGATCAGCACCGCATGCACCTCGGCCCGCGCCGGAAGCGTCCAGGCCAGCGGCAGGGCCAGAAGAGCATATGCGAGGCTGCGTTTCATGGCCGCCAAGATGCCGGGCGGATCGCCGTCGCACAAGCCTGCCGCGCGGGGGTGACGGCATTTGTCATCGTCGGAACCGGCGGCCGGGGCTAGGGGCGCGGCCCGGCGCTCATTCGGGGACGACGGGCCAGAGGATCTCGACCGTGAGCCCCCTGTCGACCCGGGGCAGCAAAAGTCGCGCGCCATGGCGCAGGGCGATCGCGCGCACCAGCGCCAGCCCCAGCCCGTGGCCCTTGATCCCCCGGCTGCGGTCGCGCTCGGCCCGGGTGAAACGCTCGAACACCTCTTCGCCCAGCCCCTCGGGCAGGCCGGGCCCGCTGTCGGCAATGCGCAGGACATGCCCGCCCCCGCCCTCGGCCCCGCCTTCGGTCAGGTCGAGCGAGAGCAGGTCCCCCGGCCCGCAATATTTGATGGCATTGTCCAGAAGATTGGCCAGCATCTGCGCGATCAGGTTGCGGTCGCCCAGAACGGTCAGATCCGGCGCGATCCCGGCCCGGGGCAACAGGCCCTTGTCCTCGGCCACCGGCTCGTAAAGCTCCCAGACCTCGGCGGCGATGCCCGACAGGTCGACCGGCACCAACCCGCCGCCCGAGCCCTGGTCGGCCTCGGCCCGGCTGATGTCCAGCAGCGAATCGAAGACCCGGATCGCCTGGCGCATCTCGGCGCGCACCCCGGCGGTGACGGCCTCCTGCCCCTCGATCCGGTCCAGCCGCGCCAGCATCCGGTTCAGGGGGGTGCGCATCTCATGCGCGATGGTGTCGGACAGGCGGTGGGTGGCGCGGTTGAGATTGGCGATCCGGTCCAGCATGGCATGGACATGGGTTTCCAGCAGCCCGAATTCGTCCTTCGAACGCGGCCCGGGCAGCCGCGCCTCCAGATCGCCCAGGGCCACCCGGTCGGCCAGATCGTTGAGCCGCCCGATCCGCGCCATGACCTGCCGCGCCGCAAGCCAGCCCACCCCCGCCGCCGCAAGCACGATCCCGGCCAGAAGCGCCGCCATCCCGCCCCGCATCGCCGAAAGCGTCGCCTCCACCGGGGCAAGCGGGCGCCCCGCCAGAAGCCCGAAGCCCCCCGGCAGATCGCGCGCGGCGACCAGCCAGCGCGCGCCGTCGATCCAGACCTCGCGCGCGGGTTCGAGCGTGAAGCCCTCGCCCTCGGCATGCAGTCCCTCGGGCCAGCGGTCCAGCGTGCCGACCATGGCGCGGCCCGCGCGGTCGGTCAGCAGGACGATCTCCTCTCCGCCCAGATCGGCGCGATAGCCGATGGCCTCGCGCAGGGCGATGATGCGGCGCTGGTCGTAAAGCGCGGACAGGCCGTTCAGATCGGCCTCAAGCAGCGCCGCCTGCGCCGCCATGAGACGGTCGGCCACCAGCCGGTATTGCAGCCCCATGGCAATCAGCGACAAAAGCGTGACCGCCGCCGCCATCAGCGCCGCCAGCCGCAGCGTGGCGCGGGCCTGAAAGGGGCGGGGGGGCAGCGTCACGCCGGATCGGGCGCGGGCGCCGACGGCAGCGGCGCGAAGACATAACCCTCGCCGCGCGCGGTCTGGATCGCGCTGGATCCGGCCTCTTCCAGCTTGCGGCGCAACCGGCCGACATGGACATCGACGACATTGGTGCCCGGGTCGAAATGCAGCTTCCAGACATTCTCCAGAAGCTGCATCCGCGTCACCACCTGCCCCGCGTTGCGGGCGAAATAGCTGATCAGCTCGAACTCCCGGGGCGAGAGCGCGACATGGCTGCGCCGGACATGGACGGTCCTGGCCTTCAGGCGGATCTCAAGCTCGCCGAAGGCCAGAAGGTCGTTGTCGAGCACCTGGATGGCGCCCCGCCGCAAGAGCGCGCGCAGCCGGGCGCGCAGTTCCTCGGCCTCGAAGGGCTTGGGCAGGTAGTCGTCGGCCCCCTTCTCCAGCCCCTCGACCCGGTTCGCCGCCCGGCCAAGCGCCGACAGGATCAGGATCAGCCCCCGCGCCCCGCCCGCGCGGATCCGCGCGATGGCATCGACCCCGTCGCCGCCGGGCAACATGCGGTCCAGCACGATCACGCCGTAATCCCCCGCCAGCGCCTCGGCGATGCCGCTGTCCAGCCGGTCGCGCATCACCGCCGCGCAGCCAAGCGCCTCAACCTCCGCCGCGATGGCGGCGGCGATTTCGGGATCGTCCTCGATGATCAGGATGCGGTCGGTCATGGCGCGCGGGATCCGGGATTCTGGCGACAAGGGATGGTCACGAGATCAGAATACCACGACCGCCGGGTCAAGCACATTCGACCCGCCCGCAGGCCGCAACTGCCCGGCCTTGCCCCAGGGATCAAGCAGCACATGCCTTGTCTGCCCGCCCGGAGACTGCACCAGCAGCAGCGCGGCGCCCGCGATCTCGACCATTTCGAGCATTTCCCGATCCATCGCGACGCTGTCCACCGCGACGATCCGCTCGCCCTTGACGAGGCCCGCGATCAGCGCCGGCGAATTCTCGGTCACGGCAAGGATCGCGCCATCCTCGCCCAGGACGACGCCAAGCGCGCCCAGGCGGTAGCTTGCGACCTTCTCGGCCTCGGCCGCCAGGCCCGACAGGTCACGCACCCGGATGCCCTGGCCGGTCTCCCCGGCCTCGGGCGGATCGAAGCGCAGGGTCAGATCAAGGCTTTCGCCAGCCCGCGCCACGGTCAGAGCCAGCTCTCCCGCGGGCAGCGCCGCCTCGATGGCGAAGACGAAGGCGCCCGGCTGCGCTAGCGCCACGCCATCGGCGGCAAGGATGATGTCGCCCGGCGCCAGCCCGGCCCGCGCGGCGAGACTGCCCGGATCGACGGCATCGACCAGCAGCCCTTGAACCGCCACGTCGAGGATGGTGGCAAGCTTGCGGTCCACTGGCCGCGCCTTCAGGCCAAGCGCGGGGAAGGGCTCCACCGTCTCGTCGATCAGCCCCTCGACAAGGCGGGTCACGTCGGCTGCGGCGATCGCATAGGCGATGCCCACGAACATGCGGCTGCCATCCGCGATCTGGCTGTTCATCCCGACGAGACGCCCCTCGGCATCCACCAGCGGCCCGCCGGACGAGCCGGGATTGACCGCCGCGTCATGCTGGACCATCAGGATCGGCACCGAGATGTCGACCTGCCGCTCGGTCGCCGAGACGAGGCCCAGGGTAAGGGTGAATTCGATCCCCAGGGGCGCGCCAAGGGCATAGACCTCAAGCCCCAGCTCCACCGGCTCGGCGCGCGGCACGAGGCCACGGCGGCTCTCGCCCTCGACCGGGGCGGGCAGCGAGATCACCGCGACATCGCGCAATTTGTCCAGCCCGATGACATGGCCCAGCATTTCGCGGCCATTGCGGTCGACCAGGCGGACCGAATCGCGGTCGCCGACCACATGGGCATTGGTGACGACGACCGATGCCTCCTCGCCCCAGTAGAAGCCCGAGCCCAGGAAGTCGTCGGCGGAATCGCCAGAGCGGATCACCAGGACCGAATCCATCGCCGCCTCGATCCCCGGGGCCGCGCGCGCGGGCCGCAGCGCCGCAAACATCAGGCAGGAGGCCATCAGCAGCATGAAGCCCAGGTGAGAGAGCATTTTCAACGCCGTGGCGGAGGTGGCGGAGGCTGACCCGGAAACGGGACAGGGTGCTGCGCGAAGGCCGGGTGCTGCGCGAAGGCGGGGCGACAGGATCCGATTGGAAAACATCTTGGTTCTGACCTTTGGGTTCTTTGCCATGGCCACAGCTATGCGCCCAGCCCGCGCCGGGGTCACATGACAAATCCGGTCATGAATGAATTGTGCATTTACATGCGGATAGCGGAACAGCATCCTTGCCTTCACCGGATCGGGCGGGGGCCTGCCACAGCCGAGCCGCCGCCCGCGCCCATGCCGTCCGCCCCCATCTGGCCGGGCCCTTCCGGCCGCCCGCCCCTCGACCCGCCTTTCGCCCGAAACCCTTTCCCGGACCCTGCCAGATCCATGCGCAAGCCCTTCCTTCTGACCGCCGCCCTCTGCCTTGGCCTTTCCCCGGGCCCGGCCGTCGTGGCGCAAGAAAGCCAGGCGCCCGGCCTTCTGCGGCAGGCCGCGCTCTCGGCCGATCTCTATCGGCTGGGTCTTGCGCAAGAGGATGCGCTGCTGGTCCTCGCGGCGGCGAAGATGCGGCGCGCGCTGGATTTCCTGCCGCCGCCGGAGGCGGCCCCGACCCTGACCGGCTGGGAGGCAATGGCCGAAGCGGCGCGCGAACTCGCGGCCGGGGATCCCCTTCTCCTCGACCTGATCGAGGACAGCCTGGCCGAAAGCCTGAAGGGCGTGGCCACCGGGCCGACCTTCCTGATCCGCTCGCTCGCCGATCCCGAAGGCGCCTCGGTCGAGCTGGAATTCTCGGGCGGCACCCTGGCCGAGGTCTATGTCGAGGGCGCCATCGGCAACCGCGTCAGCCTGGCCGTCAGCGATGCCGCCGGAAACCCGATCTGCCGCGACAGCCCCGAATCCCATATTGCCTATTGCGACTGGACGCCGGCCGAGGACGGCGCTTTCCTGATCACCGTCTCCAGTCTCGACCATTCCGTCACCGATTACATTCTTGTCACCAATTGAGGCCCAAGATGATCCGCAAACTCATGCTCGGCACCATCCTGTCGCTCGTCGCCATGCCCGGTCTCGCGCGCGAGAATTACGCCCTTCTGGTGGGCGCGAACGAATATGTGAACCTTGCCGAAAGATGGTGGCTGAAAGGCCCCGCCAACGATGTCGAACTGGTCGAGGAATATCTGCGCAGCAATGCGCCGGTGCCCTTCGCCGACGACAATATCATCGTGCTGACGGACGGGAGCGAGGGCCGCGACACCGCGACACTTGCCAATATCCGCGCCGCCTTCGCCAGGCTGACCGAGGCGGTGGAGCCCGGGGATTTCGTCTATATCCACCTTTCCGGCCACGGCACCCAGGCCCCCGCGCTGTTCCCCGAACTTGAGCCCGACGGGCTGGACGAGCTGTTCCTGCCAGTTGACATCGGCAAATGGAACAACACCGTCGGCGTGGTCGAGAACGCGCTTGTCGATGACGAGATCGGCGAATTGCTCGACGCGATCCTGCGCAAGGGCGCCGATGTCTGGATCGTCTTCGACAGTTGCTTTTCCGGCACCGCGACCCGGGCGGCGGGCGGCGATGAATATGTCGGCATGCGCCAGTTGGACGACGAGGCCATCGCCTTTCTGGAAATCCCCCAGCTCGAACCCGAGACCAGCCGCGGCCTTGGCGGGGCCGAGCCCGATGCGGGATCGGACTCGCTGGTCGGGCGCGTCGCGACCGACAGTTCCGAAAGCGACGGCGAACATGCGCGCGGCGCGCTCGTCGCATTTGCCGCCGCCCAGTCGAACGAGATGACCCCCGAGAAGAACCTGCCGCGCGGCCAGCCCGACCGCAAGCCGCGCGGGGTCTTCACCTATACCCTGTTCGAGACGCTGGCAGAATATCCCCAGGCCACCTACGGCCAGATCGCGCAAGAGGTCTTGCGGAAATATTCCACCGGCAACCTGGCGAAATCGACGCCCCTGTTCGAAGGGGATCTGGACCGGATCGTCTTCGCGGGCGAAAAGGGCGATCGCGTCGCGCAATGGGAGCTTGCCTCGGTCGAGGGGCAGTTGACCATCCCGGCAGGCACGCTGCACGGCCTGACAGAGGGGGCCGAGCTGGCCGTTCTGGCCAGCGCCGCCGATGCGACCCCGGATGCCATCGGCCATGTCCGCATCGTCTCGCTCGACACTTTCACCGCCGTTGTCGAGCCGATCGCGAAGGATGGCCTGGCGCTGCCGGACGAATTGCCGCGCGGCCTCTATATCCGCAAGGCCGATCCGGCGCTGGATTTCACCCTGTCGGTGGCGCTGCCCGAAGCAGGCAGCCTGCCCGCCGATGCGCTGCTGGAGGCGCTGGAGGATCTTGAGAAGATCGCCGGGCCGCGGCTGAACTTCGTCGCGGCCGGAGAGGATGCCGACCTCATCCTCGCCGTGCTGCCCGAGGATCTCGAAGACCGCAACGGCCAGAGGAACCCCGCCCCGGACGCGCTGTGGATCCTGCCCGCGACCGGGCTGATCGAGGATTTCGGCCAGACCCAGCATGTGACGACGGCGGGACGCACGCCCGGGCTTCTGGTGACCACGCTGGCCGACAAGCTGACCACGATGTCGAAGGCGCTGAACCTGATGAAGGTGGGCGCGGCGGTGGGCGCCGGCGCGCTTGACGTCGATGTCCAGGTCCAGACCCGCAGTGCCGACGACCCGGTCCTGCGCACCCTGTCCTCGGTGCCGGTTCCGACGCTTGCGGTCGCGGACCAGGTCCATGTTCTGGCCTCGAACAACATGGATGTGCCGGTGGATGTGAACGTGCTTTATATCGGCGCGGATTATTCGATCACCCATTGGTATTCGGGCCGCCTGCATCCGGGCGACGAATTGAAGAAGGGCCTGTTCAAGATCGGCGACGAGACCCTGGGGCAGGAGCGGATGATCGTCGTCGTCACCCCGGCGGGCAGGCATACCAAGGTCGAGGATCTGAGCTTTCTGGCGCAAGACGGGCTGACCCGGTCGACCGCGGAGATGATCGGCCTCGAATCGGCGCTGACCGAGGCCGGGTTCGGCCACAACACCCGCGGCGCCGAGCCGCTGGACGAGGCGCTGGACGATGCCGGAAACGGGCCGATGATCCTTCAGATCGAGTTGCGCACCACCGCGCGCGAGGCGCTCTGAAACGCCGCGCGGGAGATGGGGCAGCCGGGGAAGGGGGCGCTGCCCCCGTCTCCTGCCGGAGACTCCCCCGGGATATTTCGGCCAAGATGAAGGGGCGAGGACCGTTCCGGTCGTATCCGGCGTTTTCGGGGTCAGGGGAGGGGTGCTGCGCCCGCGCGTTCGGCCAGCCGCTCGACCTCGGGGCCGAGCGCCTCGACGATCAGCCGCACGCCCTCGGCATTGGGATGAATGCCGTCGCCCTGCATCCAGGCGGTCATCGAGGCCGGATCCGAGGGATCGCCCCCCGCCGCGATCAGCCCCGCGAAGAAATCGGGGACGAGGATGGCGCCATGGGCCTGGGCCAGGTCGGGATAGACCGCGTCGAATGCCGCCTTGTAATCCGGCCCCCAGTTCGAGGGCGACCGCATGCCCACCAGCAGGACCGGCAGGTCGCGGGCCCGGGCGGCATCGAGGATCGCTGCGAGATTCGCGCGCAGATCCTCGGGCGGCAGGCCGCGCAACATGTCGTTGCCGCCCAGCGTCACGATCAGCGCGCCCGCCTCGGGCCCGAGCGCCCAATCCACCCGCGCCCGCCCACCCGCGCTGGTATCGCCCGAGACGCCCGCGTTCTGCAGCGCGATCCGCCCCGGTCCCCGGGCGTCGAGCCAGGTCTGAAGCTGTGCCACCAGCCCGTCTTCGGCCGGAAGCCCGTAGCCCGCCGTCAGGCTGTCGCCAAGCGCGACCACCGTCACCGGCTGCGCCGATGCCGCAGTTGCGGCGCCAAGGCAAAGACCCAACGCAAACGTGAGGTTGCGCAGCGCGCCAGATAGGTCATACCCCTTCTGAACCGCCCGTCTCAGGAATGCACGCATGACAGATCCCGTCCTTTCGCTTTCCGATATCCGGCTGACCCTTGCCGGGAACGCCGGGCCGGTCGAGATCCTGAAAGGCATATCGCTTGAGGTCAACCGGGGCGAGACGCTGGGGCTGATCGGGCCTTCGGGTTCCGGCAAGTCTTCGCTGCTGATGCTGATGGGGGGGCTGGAGCGGGCGAGTTCGGGCACGATCCGCGCCCTTGGCCAGGACCTGACCGCGCTGGACGAGGACGGGCTGGCGCTGTTTCGGCGCGGGCGGATGGGAGTGGTGTTCCAGTCCTTCCACCTGATCCCGACCATGACCGCGCTTGAAAACGTCGCGCTGCCGCTGGAGCTTTCCGGCGCGCCGGAGGCCTTCGGGCGGGCCCGGGCCGAGCTGGATGCGGTGGGGCTTGGCCATCGCCACGACCATTATCCGGCGCAATTGTCCGGTGGCGAGCAGCAAAGGGTGGCGCTCGCGCGCGCCATCGCCCCCCGCCCCGCGATCCTTCTGGCCGACGAGCCGACCGGCAATCTCGACAGCGCCACCGGTGCCGCGATCATGGATCTGCTGTTCGACCTGCGCGACCGCCATGGCGCGACGCTGGTGCTTGTGACCCATGCGCCCGAACTGGCGGCGCGCTGCGACCGCATCACCCGGCTGGCCGATGGCCGCATCCCGGATCTTGCGGCATGAGCGCGGCGCTCGCCCTGCGCATCGCCGGACGCGAGTTGCGCGCCGGGATGCGCGACCGCCTGCGCGGCTTTCGCGTCTTCCTGATCTGCCTCGCGCTCGGCGTGGCGGCGATCGCGGCCGTGGGGGCCTTGCGCGCCGCGATCCAGAACGGGCTTTCGGATCAGGGCAGCACGCTTCTGGGCGGCGATGCCGAGATGGAATTCACCTATCGCTTCGCCTCGGACGAGGAGCGCGCCTTCATGGCGCAGAAGGCGGCGGCGGTGTCGGAAATCGTCGATTTCCGCTCGATGGCGGTGATCGAGGGCGACCAGGCGCTGACCCAGGTCAAGGCGGTGGACAGCCTCTGGCCGCTTTACGGCGCGCCCGGGCTGTCGCCCGATATGCCCCTGGCCGAGGCGCTGGCGGGTGGGGAGGGCCTGCCGGGCGCGATCATGGATCCGGTGCTGATCGACCGGCTGGGGCTGGAGATCGGCGGCACATTCCGGCTGGGCAGCCAGGATTTCCGCCTGACCGCCGCCCTGCTCCACGAGCCCGACAGCGCCGCCAACGGCTTTCTGCTGGGCCCGCGCACATTGGTCGCGACCGAGGCGCTGGCGCATTCGGGGCTGATCGTGCCCGGCTCCTTGTTCGAGACCAAATACCGCCTTCGCCTGCCCCCCGGCGCCGATCTGGCCGCGCTTGAGGCCGAGGCGGAAAGCCTGTTCCGCGACAAGGGCCTGCGCTGGACCGACAGCCGCAACGCCTCGCCCGGGATCGAGAGATTCGTGCGCAATATCGGCGCCTTCCTGGTGCTGGTCGGGCTGGCGGGGCTAGCCGTGGGGGGCGTCGGGATCTCGGCCGCCGTGCGCGCCTGGCTTGAGGGCAAGACCGCGACCATCGCCACGCTGAAGACGCTGGGGGCTTCCTCCGGGCTGATCTTTTCCACCTTCCTGATCCAGATCGCGGCGCTGTCGGTGATCGGGATCCTGGCGGGGCTGGCGGTCGGGACCGGGGTGCCGCTGGCGCTGGCGCCGCTGATCGAGGCCTCGCTGCCCTTTCCGGCGCATGTCGGCATTTCCGGCCGCGCGCTGGCCGAGGCCGCCTTCTACGGCGCGATGACGGTGCTGATCTTCACGCTGATGCCGCTGGCACGGGCGGAACGGATCCGGGCGGCGGGGCTTTATCGCGGCACCGGGGGGGCGCCCTGGCCGCGCGCGCGCTGGATGGCGATCCTGGCGGGGCTGATCGGCGTATTGCTCGCGGTCGTGGTCTGTGCCTCGGGCCTGCCGGGGCTGGCGCTTGGCACCGCCTTCGGCGTGGTCGCCGCCCTTGGCGTGCTGGCGCTGGCCGCGCTCGGCCTGCGCCGTGCCACGCGGGCCATGGCGCGGGCAGGGCTTGCCCGGGGCCGCCCGGCCCTGCGCGCGGGCCTGGCCGCCATCGGCGGGCCGCGGTCCGAGGCGGTGCCGGTGGTGCTGTCGCTGGGCCTGGGCCTGTCGGTTCTGGCCGCGGTGGGGCAGATCGATTCCAACCTGCGCCGCGCCATCGACAGCGACCTGCCGACCCGGGCGCCAGCCTTCTTCTTCGTCGACATCCAGCCCGACCAGATCGGCCCCTTCCTGGAGCGGATCGGCACCGACCCGGCCGTGACCGGGCATGAGACCGCCCCCATGCTGCGCGGCATCCTGACCCGGATCAACGACCGCCCCGCGCGCGAGGTGGCGGGCGACCACTGGGTCGTGCGCGGGGATCGCGGCATCTCCTACGCCCGGGCCATCCCCGAGGGCACGAGGATCACCCAGGGCGAATGGTGGGCCGAGGACCACTCCGGCCCGCCCGAGGTCAGCTTCGGCCAGACCGAGGCCGCCGAGATCGGGCTGAAGCTGGGCGATACGATCACGGTCAACGTGCTTGGCCGCGACATCACCGCCACCCTCACCTCGTTGCGCGAGGTGGATTTCTCGTCCGGCGGGATGGGCTTCGTGATGATCATGAACGAGGCCGCCCTGCGCGGCGCCCCCCACAGCCATATCGCCACCGTCTATGCCCCGCCCGAGGCCGAGGCCGCGCTCTTGCGCGAGGTGACGCGCACCTGGCCCAATATCACCGCGATCCGCATCCGCGAGACCATCGACCGGGTGACCGAGGCGCTTTCGGCCATCGCCACCGCCACCGCCTGGGCGGCGGCGGGCACGCTGATCACCGGCTTTGCGGTGCTGATCGGCGCGGCGGCAGCGGGCGAGCGGGCAAGGTCCTACGAATCGGCGATCCTCAAGACCCTGGGCGCCACCCGGCGGCGGATCCTGACGAGCTTCGCGCTGCGCTCGGCCCTTCTGGGGGCGGCGGCGGGGCTGGTCGCGGTGGCGGCGGGCGCCATCGCCGGATGGGCGGTGATGCGCTTCGTGATGGAGGCGACGTTCCGGTTCGAGCCCCTCTCGGCCATCGCCATCACCCTTGGCGGGATCCTCGCGACGCTGGTCGCCGGGCTGATCTTCGCCGCGCGCCCGCTTTCGGTGCGCCCGGCGCGGATCCTGCGGGCGCAGGACTGAGACCCCTCAGGCCCGCCACAGCAGCAGCGCCACGCCCGCCATCAGCACCGCCATGCCGCAAAGCTGGCGCGGCGTGACCGACTGGCGCAGCCAGTAGCGCGAAATCAGCAGCGCGAAGACCATCTCGGTCAGCGCGACGGTCCGCACATGGGCAGCGGGCGCCAGCGAGAATGCGGTGAACCAGCAGGCCGAGGCCGAGGCCCCCAGAAGCCCCGCCCCGATCGAGGGGCGCCAGGCCCTGAGGCTGCCGATCAGCGCCGGGCGGTCGAAAAGCAGCATCCACAGCATCAGGGTCAGGGTCTGGATCACCAGAGACAGCACCAGGATGGTCAAGGCCCGGATCAGGAAATCGCCGCTTTCCAGCGCATTGATCCCGCCCCGGAAGCCGATGGCCGAAAGGCCGAACAAGGCCCCCGACAAAAGCCCCAGCAGCGCGGGCCCAAGCTCTGCCAGATCGGCGCCCCGCGTCCCGGGCCGCAACGACAGGATCAGCACCCCCGCCACCGCCACCGCGATCGCAAGCATCATCGCGGGCGTCAGCGGATCGCCCAGCAGGGGCCAGGCGATCAGCGCGACGATCACCGGCTCGCCCTTCAGCCAGGCGGTCGAGATCGCGAAACCGTTGCTTTTCATCACCAGCAGCATCACCGCCGTCGCCCCGATCTGCGCCAGCGCGCCGGTCGCGGTGAAGCCGAGGGCGGAAAGCGTCAGCCCGGGCACCGCCTGGCCGGTGATCCGCGCCGCCAGCCAAAGGAACAGGACCGCGAAGGGCAGGCCGAACAGAAACCGCACCTGGGTCGCCCCGATGGTGCCGATCCTGGCGGTCAGCCCGCGTTGGGTCACGTTGCGAAGCGTCTGGAGCAGCGCACCCGCAAGCGCGCTCAGGGCCCATAATGCGGGCATCGGTCGGTGTCCTTCGATCCTTGCCCGCTTGGCCGCGGGTCGCTGGCGTGATGCCCGCCGGGCGGGCCACAGGCCGCAGCGATAGAACAGCCCGGGCGCGGATGCCATGGCGATCTTCCGCCTCGGGCGGCGGCGGGCCCGGTCCGCGCGGCGACAGGTCGACGGAACCGCCCTTTCCGCGCCCTCCCTGCCCGATATCCGGGCAGAGCGCGCGATTCAGGCCCGGGCGGGGACGCTCAGGTCAGGCCGCGCGCAGCGTCTCGATCATCAGGCGCACGTTGTCGGGATCGGCATCGGGGGTGATGCCATGGCCCAGGTTGAAGATATGCGGGCCGTTGCGGAAGGCCTCGACCACATGGCGGGTCTCGCGCACCAGCGCCTCGCCGCCGGTGACAAGGTGATGCGGCGCCAGATTGCCCTGGACGCAGCCATCCTTCTGCACATGCCGCGCCGCCCATTCCGGGCTGACGGAATTATCGACGGCCACGCAATCGGCCCCTGTCGCGCGGGCGAAACCGACATAGCCCTCACCCGCCTCGCGCGGGAAGGCGATGACCGGAAGGCCCGGGTGACGCGCCTTCAGGGCCGAGATGATCCGGGCGGCGGGCTTCACCGCGAAATCGGCGAAATCCTGGCCCTTGAGGCTGCCCGCCCAACTGTCGAACAGCTTGACCACCTCGGCTCCGGCCTCGACCTGGGCGGAAAGGTAAAGGACGGTCGCCTCGGTCAGATGGTCGATCAGCGCCTGGAAGGTCGCGCGGTCCTCGGCCTTCAACCGATGCGCCGCCGCCTGCTCCTCCTTGCCGCGCCCGGCGATCATATAGGTCGCGACCGTCCAGGGCATGCCCGCGAAACCGATCAGCGTGGTCTCGGGCGGCAATTCGCGGCGCAGGATCCGCAGCGTCTCGCAGACCGGGGAAAGCGTCTCATGCACCGCCTCCGCCGGGCGCAGCGCCGCGACCTGCGCCGCAGTGGCGGTGGTTTCCATCCGAGGCCCCTCGCCGGTCTCGAACCACAGTTTCGGGCCAAGCGCCTGGGGCAGAAGCAGGATGTCGGCAAACAGGATCGCCGCGTCGAAGCCATAGCGGCGGATCGGCTGCAAGGTCACCTCGGCCGCGAGTTCGGGATTGTAGCACAAGGACAGGAAATCCCCGGCCTGGGCCCGGGTGGCGCGATATTCCGGCAGATAGCGCCCCGCCTGCCGCATCATCCAGACCGGCGGCGTGGGAAGCACTTCGCCCGCAAGGGCGCGCAGGATGGCTTTTTCGGGCTTGGCGGTCATGGGTCCCTCCGGGCTGATCCCCCCGCGCCCCGTGCCGCGTGGGGGGGCCGAAGTCAAGACAAAGCCCCCTTGCCCCCCCGCGCCCCATCGTCGCCCCCAAAGGCCCGGCGGGGGTTGCGACAGCGCGGCGGTTGCCTCGCCCTTCGGGCTTCGCTAAGGCTCGGCGCATGACCCGCACGTGCGCCACCACCGACCTGCCCTCGCCCGACCGCCCCCTGAAGATCGGCACCCGGGGCTCTCCGCTTGCGCTCTGGCAGGCGCATGAGGTGCGGCGCCTGCTGATGGCCGCCTTCTCGCTGCCCGAGGCGGCGTTCGAAACCGTGGTGATCAAGGTCACCGGCGACCAGATCCAGGACAAGGCCCTGCGCGAGATCGGCGGCAAGGGCCTGTTCACCCGCGAGATCGAAGAGGCGCTGGCCGATGGCGGGATCGACATCGCGGTCCATTCGATGAAGGACATGCCGACGATCCAGCCCGAGGGGCTGGTGCTGGATTGCCATCTGCCCCGGGCCGATGTGCGCGACGGTTTCGTCAGCCCGCGCTATGGCTCGATCCGGGACCTGCCGCAGGGCGCCGTCGTCGGATCGTCCAGCCTGCGGCGGCGGGCGCAACTGGCATTGCGGCGCCCCGACCTGAAGCTGGTCGAGTTCCGGGGCAATGTGCAGACGCGGATGCGCAAGCTGGCCGAAGGCGTGGCCGATGCCACCTTCCTTGCCATGGCGGGGCTGACCCGCCTCGGCATGGCCGAGGTGGCGCGCACCGCCATTGAGCCCGAGGAAATGCTGCCCGCCGTGGCCCAGGGCGCCATCGGGGTGGAGCGGCGCGCGGATGACGCCCGGGTCGCGGCGCTTTTGGAAAGGGTCCATGACCCCGACACCGGGCTGCGGCTCGCAGCCGAGCGCGCCTTCCTCGCGACGCTGGACGGATCGTGCCAGACCCCCATCGCCGGGCTCGCGATCATCGAGGGCGGGACGCTCTGGCTGCGGGGCGAGATCCTGCGCCCGGACGGCAGCGAGGCGATCACGGACGCGCTGCGCGGCCCCGTCGCCGAGGGGCCGGAACTGGGCAGGCGGCTGGCCGAAACGCTGCTGTCGCGCGCGCCCGCGGGCTTTTTCGACGCGAACTGACGCATTCCTGGGGCCTCAGCCCGGGAAACGCGCCCCGAGCATGCCGCGCAGGGCCTCCAGCGCCTCTTCCGCGCCCTCGCAACCCGGGCCGATCCGCACCGCGATCAGGGTCGCCCAGCCGATCCGCGCCGAACGGGCGGGGTCGATGGCGATCTCGATCCCGGTCCGGCCGGATGTCACGGCGGCGACCGCATCCTCGGCGCCCAGGCTTTCGTCCGAGACCTCGAACCACACCGGGCCCCCGCCAACAGGCTGGCGGAACAGGACATAGGGTTCGTCCTCGCCCTCGCCCTCGGCGAAACCGACGAAGAGGACCCCCTCATCCTCGACCACCGAAGCATAGGCCGCCTTCACGCTGATATCCGCCATCCTGTCCCCATCCCTTGCATTTCGCCGCCCGCGGGCCCCCGCGCGCGCCCTTGCCTCAGGGCCATTTCGCCAGCGGCGGCAGGCTCATCAGCACCGCCTCGGCGTCATGCCCGGTCTCAAGCCCGAATTTCGTGCCCCGGTCGTAGACCAGGTTGTATTCGGCATAAAGCCCGCGATGTATCAGTTGCGCCTCGCGCTCGGCCGCGCCCCAGGGGGTGGGCAGGCGGCGCTCGACCAGCGGCAGGAAGGCGGGCAGGAAGGCCTCGCCCACGGCGCGGGTAAAGGCGAAATCACCCTCCCAACTGTCGCGCGCGGCGCCGCCGCTGTTCAGGTCGTCGTAGAAGATCCCGCCGACGCCGCGCGCCCGGCCCCGGTGCGGCACGAAGAAATATTCGTCCGCCCAGGCCTTGAACCGGGGGTAATGGCCCGGATCATGCGCATCGCAGGCCGCGCGCAGGGTGGTGTGGAAGGCCTCGGTGTCCTCGGCATATTCAAGGCAGGGGTTCAGGTCGGCCCCGCCACCGAACCACCAGGCGCCCGGTGTCCAGAACATGCGGGTGTTCATGTGGACGGCCGGGGTATGGGGGTTCTGCATATGGGCGACGAGGCTGATCCCCGAGGCCCAGAACCTTGGATCCCCGGCGATCCCCGGCACGCCGCGCGCCGCCATCGCCTTTTGCGCGGCCGACGACAGCGTGCCATGCACCGCCGACCAGTTGACGCCGACCTTCTCGAACACCCGGCCCCCGCGCATCACGCTCATGATCCCGCCGCCGCCGCCATTCGCGCGGGTGGTGGGGCGGACCTCGAACCGCCCGGGCGGCAGATCCGGGCCCAGACCCTGTTCCGCCGCGCGATCCTCCAGCGCCTCGAAGGCCTCCACGATCCGGTCGCGCAGGCCCCTGAACCAATCGGCCGCGAGGCTCTTGCGCTTTTCGAAGTCTTCCGTCATCCCGTTCCCCATGCGCGATCCTTGCCGATCCGCGACCCGATCCCCGACCCCGCCTTGCGCGCCCGGCAGCCCGCGCTACCCTGAGACACGCATCCGCGACCCTCAAGAGCGAGTCGTTCCATGAAACGCGCCGTCCTGCCTGTCATGCTGTTCCTCGCCGCCTGCGGCACCCCGCAAGAGCAATGCATCTCGCGCAATACCAAAGACCTGCGGGCCGTCGAGAAGCTGATCGCCGAGGCCGAGGGAAATCTCAAGCGCGGATATGCGATCGAGACCGTGACCTATCGCGAAACCGTGATGACCTGGTGCCGCATGCGGGTGCCGGGCCCGCCGGACGCCTCGGGCGCGCCCACGGTCGAGATCAGATCCGTGCCCTGCCGCGATGTCGAGACCCGCACCGTGAAGCGGCCGAAATCCATCGACCTGGAGCTTGAGGCCCGCAAGCTGGCGCAACTGCGCGACAAGCGGGTTCAGCTATCGCGCGCCGCGCAGCCGGTCATCGCGCAATGCAAGGCCGAATATCCCGAGTGATCCCCCAGTGACCACTCAGCGCGGACGGCGGCGGGGCTTGACCGCCCGCACCACCCGAAACGCGCTGTCGGCGAAAACGGTCTCGAATTCCAGGAAATGCTCGGCCAATACCGGGTCGTAGGGCAGGTGCCGGTTCGCCACCATCCAAAGCTGGCCATCCGGCGCCATCATCCGCCGGGCGGCGGCGATGAACGCCGCGCCAAGCGCCGGATCGGCATTGCGCCCGGCATGGAACGGCGGGTTCGTCACCACGGTTTCCACAAGGCTTTCGGGGCGGAACGACAGCGCATCGACCCAGTGGAACCGCGCCCGATCATCCACGACATTCTCGCGCGCGCAATCCAGCGCATCGCGCTCGGCCTCGACCAGATCGAGCCGTTTCACACCGGCCCGCGCCAGCACGGCGCAGGACAGATACCCCCAGCCCGCCCCCAGATCCACAATCTTGGGCCCCAGCTTCTCCGGCAGATATCCCGCCAGCAGAACCGAGCCGCGATCGGGCCCGTCGGCCGAAAAGACGCCCGGGCGGGTGATAAAGCCGCCCTCGACCCGCTGCAGCGCGGCGGCCCATCCGGCAAGCTCGGGCCCGGCGCGGAACACCGCGATCTTGCCATGCGCCTTGGCCAGGGCCTCGGACAAGGCGACATGGCCGCGCAATTCCTTCAGCATCGCATCGACGCCATCGGTCTTCTGGCCATCGACCACCACCGGCGCGCCGGGGGGCAAGAGGCCCGCCGCCTCGGCCAGCAGCGCGCGGGCATGCTCGCGGGCGCGCGGCATGCAGACCACCGCCATCGCATGGGGGCCCGTAACCTCGGTCTCAAAGCCCAGCTTCTGGAAATGCTCCTGCGCGGGCCGCCAGCCGGTCAGGACCGTCACCCGCTCTTTCGGCAAGGCCGAGAGATCCTCGCCCGGCATCGGACGGAAGACCGCTATCCGCCCCTCGGGCGGCAGGTCGAAAAGCCCGGAATCAAGGGCGAGTTCAAGGCGGGAGGCGCGCGGGGTCATGACAGCGGGCGGCACGGGGGGCCGCGCCTATTCCTTTTCCATCGTGCATTGCAGTGGGTGCTGGTGGCGGCGGGCGAAATCCATCACCTGCGCCACCTTGGTCTCGGCCACTTCGAACGAGAACACGCCGACCACCGCCAGCCCCTTCTTGTGGACCGCCAGCATGATGTCGAAGGCCTGGGCGTGGTTCATGCCGAAAAACCGCTCAAGAATATGGACGACAAACTCCATCGGCGTGTAATCGTCGTTCAAGAGCAGCACCTTGTACATCGGCGGGCGCTGCGTCTTCGGCTTGGGCTTGGCCATCAGCGAGGTGTCGTCCCCCGGGCCGCCCCCGGCACCACCGGGTGGATCGGACAGGGTGAAAGGGCTGTGGGACACGTTCAAGGCCTCGTCCTCGGCGGGATGGATGGGTGATCGGCAAAACCGGATGCGCAAGGGATTCGCCCGGGCACTCTCCGGGCGTAATGCTATAGGAATATAACTTCTTTTCCGCTAACGAAAAGAGGCAGGGATTGATCCCCCGCCCGCAAGGCGGCAGGAAGGGGGCAAGAGGGCCGCCATGACCGCATCGCGCATCACCACAATCGGTTTCGACGCCGACGACACGCTCTGGCAGAACGAAGCGTATTTCCGCCTGACGCAAGAGCGTTTCACGGAGCTGCTGCGCGATTACGCCCCCTCGGACCACCTGCAGGACCGCCTTCTGGCGGCCGAACGGCGCAATATCGGCGCCTATGGTTTCGGGGTGAAGGGCTTCACGCTTTCGATGATCGAGACCGCGATCGAGGTGACCGAGGGCCGCGTGCCCGCCCGCGTGATCTCGGAACTGCTGGGATCGGGGCGCGCCATGCTCGACCATCCGGTCGAGATCCTGCCCCATGCCCGCGAGACGGTCGAGGCGCTGTCGCGCGACTTCCGGCTGGTGCTGATCACCAAGGGCGACCTGCTGCATCAGGAAAGGAAGCTGGCGCAATCGGGCCTTGGCGATTTCTTCGACGCGGTCGAGATCGTGTCCGACAAGACCGCCGCCACCTATCGCAGCGTCTTCGCGCGCCACGGCACCGGCGCGGACGAGGCGCTGATGACCGGCAATTCGCTGAGATCGGACGTCATTCCCGCGCTGGAGGCGGGGGGATTCGGCGTCCATGTGCCCTCGCGCATCGAATGGGCGCTGGAAGCCGCCAAGGAACCCGCCGACCACCCGCGCTACAGCAGCCTGCCTGATCTTGGCGCCCTGCCCGACCTGGTCGAGCGGCTTGGCAGCACCCCCACGCCTAGCGCCGTGCAACCCGCCGCACGCTAGATCTTCCCCGTTCCGGGTCGGCGTGACGCATCTACGCCACAAGGTGGGAAATTCCGCCAAAGTGCCTGGAATTTGCGGGTTTTTCTGTCGCCCCGCCTGTGCTAGCCTCGCGTCTGAGGCAGAAACGAGGCTCCGCCAAAGGGGCCCGAAACAGGCAAAAGGAACGGCGACGTGGCTTCGCTTGTCGGGCGGTTTTTCCGCGCTTTCACCCTTTTCGTGACGCTTCCGGCGTTGTTCGCAACCGTTTTCGCGGCGGATCCGGCGCGTTCGGCACCCTTCGCGGCGATCATCATGGATGCCAGGACCGGCGAGACGCTGTGGTCGCAGAATGCCGACACCAAGCTGCACCCCGCCTCGCTGACCAAGATGATGACGCTTTATATCGCGTTTCAAGAGATCGAAGCCGGGCGGATGTCGCTCGATACCGTGGTGACGGTGTCGAAACATGCCGCCGCGCAGCCCCCTTCGCGGCTGGGACTCCGGCAGGGGCAGAAGATCAAGATGCGCTATCTGATCCGCGCCGCCGCGATCAAATCCGCCAATGACGCCGCCGCCGCCATCGGCGATGCCATCGCGGGCTCGGAAGCCGCCTTCGCGCAGCGCATGACGCGCACGGCCCGCGCGCTTGGAATGAAGAACACCACCTTCAGGAACGCCCATGGCCTGACCGCGCAGGGCCATCTTTCCACCGCGCGCGACATGAATATCCTCGGGCGGCATCTGTTCTACGATTTTCCGCAATATTACAATATCTTCTCGCGCCGCAGCGCCGATGCGGGCATCGCCACGGTCAACAACACCAACAGCCGTTTTCTGGATTCATACGAGGGCGCCGACGGGATCAAGACCGGCTATACCATCGCCGCAGGGTTCAATCTGACCGCCTCGGCCAAGCGCGGCGACAAACGGCTGATCACCACCGTCTTCGGCGGCACCTCGACCGCGCAGCGCAACGCCAAGATGGCCGAGTTGATGAACATGGGCTTCGGCCTGGCCAAGAACCGCGTGCGCGAGCGGCCGCCGACCGCCGCGCCGATCCCGGACGCCTCGGTCCCGCTGGTCATGGCGCCTGCCGACGATCCGGGCGTGCCCGGCGGCGCGGCCAAGACCATCCGCGTCTCGGGCGCGATGACGCGCTCGCTGCGCCCGATGCCGCGCCCGGTGGCGGCGCCGCCCGCGGGCCTGTCCGACGATGTCGCCATGGCGATCGCGGCCAGCGTTCAGGATGCGATGGCCGAGCCGCCGCCCCCCGCTACGCTTGAGGCGCAGGCGGTCGAACTGGCCGCCGCGCCCGCGGCCGATCCGGCGGTGGTGGAAACCATCCTGGCCGAGGTCGTGACCTCCGAACCCGCCCCGGGCACGCTTGAGGCCCAGGCCGCGTCCTTGGCCGCTTCCAGCCCGGCTGAGCCCGGCCCCGCGCCCAGGCCCGAGCCCGGCACCTTCGAGGCCCAGGCCCTTGCGCTGGCCGAAGAGCGGGCGCCTGCCGAAACCGCCCCCGTCGAAGCCACCCCTACCGATCCCGCCGCCGTGGCGCTTTCCGAGGCTACCCCCGAAACCGACACCGCGAACGCCATGGCCAGTTCGCTGCGCCCGCAGCCCCGCCCCGGCGCGGACGAGGCCGCAAGCCCGGAAACCGCGCTCGCCCAGGCGGAACCCGCAGCGGAACCCGCCGTGGAGGAAACCGTCCTGCTCGCCTCGGCCGCGCCGCTCGAAGCGGTGGTGCCCTTCCAGGTGATCGACGAATCCGACGCCGCGCTGGCCCTCGCCACCGCTCCGGCCGTCGACGGCCTCCTGGCGGAGGGCGCCCTGACCGGGATCGAGACCGTCTCGGCCCCCGCCAATGCGCCGATCTACGACAGCGTCGAAACCGGATCGACCGAACGCCGCGCGCCCATCTTCGATTCGGTGGCGCTGGCGACCGTTCAGCCCGAATTCGACGAAGAGGTGGTGATCGTGTCGAAATCCACCTCTGGCGGGCGCGCCTGGGGGGTCTTCGTCGGCGCCTACAATTCGCGCTACGAGGCCGAGCGCGCGCTGCTTCGCACCGGACTTGCCGAAAGCGCCACGCTGGACCAGGGCCTGCGCAAGATCACCGAACGGGGCGGCAAATACCGCGCCACCTTCCTTGGCCTGACCGAGGACCAGGCCGACCTGGCCTGCCGCCGCATTCGCGCCCGGGGCGTGAGCTGCGAGACCTCGGGCCCGGCGTGACGCGCCTTTCCGGGCCGCCCGCCTGCGGCCCGGCCTTTACCTCGTGCCCGCGGGGACGGTATACGAAGGCATGCGCCAGACCCTGACCGAAATCTACGAGGCCCGCGTGGCCGAGGGCGTCCTTCGCCCCGACCCCGCGCAGCATGCCGTCCTGCCCCTGCTTGAGGAGATCCGCCTCTGGCTTGAGGCCAATCCGGCACGCCGGGCGGGCGGGCTCAGGGGGCTGTTCGCCAAGGCGCCTCCCCCGCCGCCGAAGGGGCTTTACCTCTGGGGCGGCGTCGGGCGCGGCAAGTCGATGATGATGGACCTGTTCATCGAGGCGACCGGGATCACCGCCAAGCGCCGGGTGCATTTCCACGCCTTCATGCAGGAAATCCACCGCGAATTGCACGAGGCCCGCAAGAAGGGGATCGAGGACACCATCCTTCCCGTCGCCGAACGCATCGCCAGAGAGGTGCGGCTGCTGGCCTTCGACGAGATGCAGATCAAGGACATCACCGATGCCATGCTGGTCGGCCGGCTGTTCCAGAAGCTGTTCGAGGGCGGCGTGGTCATCGTCACCACCTCGAACCGCCCGCCCGAAGATCTTTACAAGAACGGCCTGAACCGCCAGTTGTTCCTGCCCTTCATCGCCATGCTGCGCGAGCGCCTGACCGTGCATGAGATCGTCTCGGCCAACGACTATCGCCAGAACCGGCTGGCGGGGGCGCAGGTCTATTTCCACCCCGCCGCCTCGGCCCAGGGCCAGATCGAGGCGATCTGGACCGACCTGACCGGCGGCGCCCCGGGCGAGGTGCTGCGCATCCCGGTGAACGGGCGCGAAACCGAAATCCCGCGCTTTGCCAACGGCATCGGCCGCGCGACCTTCTGGGACCTGTGCGACCGCCCGCTGGGCCCGGGCGATTATCTCGCCATGGCCGAGGCCTGCCGCGTGCTGATCATCGAGGACGTGCCCCGGCTGTCCTCGTCGAACTTCAACCAGGCCAAGCGCTTCGTCACCCTGATCGACGCGCTTTACGAGGCGAAGGTGCGGGTGATCTGCTCGGCCGCCGAATCGCCCGAAAAGCTGTATGTCGAGGGCGAGGGCGCCTTCGAATTCGAACGCACCGCCAGTCGGCTGCGCGAGATGCAGGGCGCGGATTGGGGCGCGGACCGGGATGCGGACCGGGCAGCCGAGGCATAGGCCCGGCCTCAGCCCGAAACCGCCTGCCAGATCAGCCTTAGCGCCATCGCGGTCGAGGTCACCACCAGAAGCGGGCGGATCAGCCGCGCGCCCACCCGCATCGCCAGCCGCGCCCCAAGCGCCGCGCCGCAGATCGCCGCCAGCGCCATGCCCGCCCCCACCGCCCACCAGACCGCGCCGGTGGGGATGAACACCGCCAGCGCCCCGGCGTTGGAGGCGAAGTTCAAAAGCTTGGTATGGGCGGTCGCCTTCAGCACGCCGTAGCCCGCCAGGGCGACGAAGCCGAGCATGAAGAAACTGCCCGTCCCCGGCCCGAAGAACCCGTCATAGGCGGCGATCAGGGGCACCACTGTCAGCGCGAAGACCACGGGCCTCATCCGCTCGACCCGGTCCTGGTCCGTCAGGCCCTTGCGCAGGGCGAAGAAAGCGGCGATGGCGATCAGCACCCCCGGCATGATCAGCCGCAGCGCCGCATCGGGCACCAGATGCGCGATCATCGCCCCAAGCCCCCCGGCGCAGGCCGAAACCGCCGCCATCGGCAGTTGCGCGGCCAGCCGCACATGGCCAGCCCGCGCATAGCTGAGCGCCGCCGTCCCCGACCCGAAACTGCCCTGCAGCTTGTTCGTCGCGAGCGTCTCGACCGGCGAGGCCCCGGCCAAGAGCAGCGCAGGTACGGTGATCAGCCCGCCGCCGCCCGCCACCGAATCGACGAAACCCGCCAGAAAGGCCGCCAGCATCAGCAAAAGCGCGGTCTCGGTCGCGATCTCGAACATGGTTCAAAGCCGGAAGCTGCGGCTGACCCGTCCGGTGACCCGCCCGTCCTCCAGCGCCCAGCCGGGATCGGTCTCGCGGTCGATGAAGCCGATCCTGGCGTAATAGGCCAGGCCCGGCCGGTTATCGAGCCGGATGGTGGCGTTCAGCATCTCGACGCCCTCGGCCCGGCAGGCGGCGGCCGTCGCCTCGAACAGCCGCGCGCCGATGCCGCGCGCCTGGATGCCGACCTGGACGAAAGTGCCGATATCGCCCCAGGTCACGGGCAGGCCGGGGTTCCGCCCCACGGCCTGAAAGCCGATCACCCGGCCATCTTCCTCGGCCACGAAGCAGCAGATCGTTCCGGGGCCTTCGATATAGGCGCGCCCGACCGCCTCGGGGTCGCGCTCGTGCTGATGGGCGGTGGTGCCGCCGATGCGAATGATCTCGTTGAGGATGCCCGCCATCTGCGGCGCGTCGGGGGCCCGGGCGGGCCGGATGGTCATGGTCATGCCGCGAATTCCTCGCGCCGGTAGCCTTGCAGGTAAAGCAATGCGGTCAGGTCGCCATGATTCACCCGGATCTGGCATTCCGCCTGAACCCGCGGCTTGGCATGGGCCGCCACCCCGATGCCCGCGCGCAAAAGCATCGGCAGATCGTTCGCCCCGTCGCCCACCGCGATCGCATCGGCCTCGGTCAGGCCCAGCCGGGCCGAGATCTGCTCCAGGGCCTCGACCTTGGCCTCGCGGCCCAGGATCGGCTCGGCCACCTGGCCGGTCAGCTTGCCGCCTTCGGCCAGCAGCAGATTGGCGCGGTTCTCGTCGAAGCCGAGCCGCGCGGCGATCCGGGCGGTGAAGGCGGTGAACCCGCCCGAGACCAGCGCGCAATAGGCGCCATGCGCCTTCATCGTGGCGATCAGTTCCGGCCCGCCGGGCATCAGGGTGATGCGGGTCTCGATCACCCGGTCGATCACCGATTCGGGCAGGTCGCGCAAGAGGGCGACGCGCTCGCGCAGGGCAGCCTCGAAATCCAGCTCTCCATTCATCGCCCGCGCGGTGATCCCCGCGACATGGGCGCCGACGCCGGCCTCGTCGGCCAGTTCGTCGATGCATTCCTGCCGGATCATGGTCGAATCCATATCGGCGAGCAGCAGGCGCTTTCTGCGCCCCCCGGCGGGCTGGATCGCCATGTCGAGACCCAGGGATTGCAGGTCCTGCCACACCTGCCAGCGGTTTTCCGGCACCGCCTCCAGGTCGAATTCCGCCGCCACCCCGGGGTCGAGCCAGCGCAATTCCCCCCCGCCCCAGGCATTGCGCAGCGATTCGGCACTGACACGGTCAAGGCCGGGGCGTCGGGGATCGCTCAGCAGGGTAACGGTGAACATCGGGGGCTCCCTCTCGTCAGGTGCGACGGGCGTCAGGCGCGGCGGGCATATCCGGTTTCGCCCCCCTGCGCCAGAGCCGCCCCCACCGGCTTTGGGCGCGGCGCTGTCGGAAACCCATTGCAAAGCGTCGCGGCCGGGCGTAAGTGCGGCAGCGGGACACCCTTCCCCAACGAAGGGCATTTATCTGTAAGGATATCAGATATGGCACTGACCGCCCCGGCAACGCGCCCGGCCAATCCGCGTTTTTCTTCGGGCCCCTGCGCGAAGATCCCCGGCTTCTCCCTCGACATGCTGTCCGACGCGCCCCTCGGCCGCTCGCACCGTGCCAGCGTCGGCAAGGCCAAGCTGAAAGAGGCGATCGACCTTACCCGTGAAATTCTGGGCGTGCCCGCGGATTACCGCATCGGTATCGTGCCCGCCTCGGACACCGGCGCGGTGGAAATGGCGCTGTGGAGCCTTCTGGGCGCGCGCCCGGTCGAAATGCTGGCCTGGGAATCCTTCGGCGAAGGCTGGGTCACCGATGTCGTCAAGCAATTGAAGCTCGACGCCACCGTGAAGAAGGCCCCCTATGGCGAGATCGTCGATTTCGCCACGGTCGACTTTGACAAGGATGTGGTATTCACCTGGAACGGCACCACCTCGGGCGTGCGCTTGCCCAATGCCGATGCGATTCCGGCCGACCGCCAGGGCCTGACCATCTGCGACGCCACCTCGGCCGCTTTCGCGATGGATCTGGACTGGGCCAAGCTCGATGTCGTGACCTTCTCCTGGCAGAAGGTCCTGGGCGGCGAGGGCGGCCATGGCGTCCTGATCCTCAGCCCCCGCGCGGTGGAGCGGCTGGAAAGCTACGCCCCCGCCTGGCCCTTGCCGAAGATCTTCCGCATGACCAAGGGCGGCAAGCTGATCGAGGGCATCTTCGTGGGCGAGACGATCAACACCCCCTCGATGCTCTGCGTCGAGGATTACCTCGTCTCGCTGAAATGGGCCCGGACCATCGGCGGGCTGAAGGGCCTGATCGCGCGCTCCGAAGCCAATGCGGCCGCGGTCAGGGACTTCATCGCCGACAAGGACTGGATCGCCGATCTGGCGGTGGATCCGGCCACGGCCTCCTGCACCTCGGTCTGCCTGAAGTTCACCGATGCGCGGATCAAGGACGGCGCCGCCTTTGCCAAGGCCGTGGCCAAGCGGCTGGAGAAGGAAGGCGTGGCGCTGGACGCGGGCGCCTATCGCGACGCCCCTCCGGGCCTGCGGATCTGGTGCGGGGCCACGGTCGAGACCGCCGATGTCGAGGCGCTGATGCCCTGGATCGCCTATGCGTTCGAGGCCGAGATCGCGGCGCTGACCGAAGCGGCCTGAGCCGCTTCCCGCGAATACCTTTTCGGGGGGCGCGCCGCCCGCGCCCTCCCCTCCCCCACCCGGAAAACCCCATTTCAAGGAGCCCCCAATGGCCCCCCGCGTTCTCGTTTCCGACGAACTGAGTGAAACCGCCGTCCAGATCTTCCGCGACCGTGGCGTCGAGGTCGACTACATGCCGAAGCTTGGCAAGGACAAGGAAAAGCTGGCCGAGGTGATCGGCCAGTATGACGGCCTCGCCATCCGCTCGGCCACCAAGGTCACCGAAAAGCTGCTGGCGAATGCCACCAACCTCAAGGTCGTGGGCCGCGCCGGGATCGGCGTCGACAATGTCGACATTCCGGCCGCGTCGAAAAAGGGCGTGATCGTGATGAACACGCCCTTCGGCAATTCGGTCACCACCGCCGAACATGCCATCGCCATGATGTTCGCCGTGGCCCGCCAACTGCCCGAGGCTTCGACCTCCACCCATGCCGGCAAATGGGAGAAATCGAAGTTCATGGGGGTCGAGCTGTTCAACAAGACCCTTGGCGTCATCGGCGCGGGCAATATCGGCGGCATCGTCTGCGACCGCGCCGTGGGCCTCAAGATGAAGGTCCTGGCCTATGACCCCTTCCTGTCGGAAGAGCGCGCGAAACAGCTTGGCGTGACCAAGGTCGAACTGGACGACCTGCTGGCGCGGGCCGACTTCATCACCCTGCATGTGCCGCTGACCGACAAGACCCGCGGCATCCTGAATGCCGAGACCCTTGCCAAGACCAAGCCCGGCGTGCGGATCATCAACTGCGCCCGTGGCGGCCTTGTCGACGAGGCGGCCCTGGCCGAGGCGCTGACATCCGGCCATGTCGCGGGCGCCGCCTTCGACGTGTTCGAGACCGAACCCGCCACGGAAAGCCCGCTGTTCAACCTGCCCAATGTGGTGGTGACGCCCCACCTCGGCGCCTCGACCACCGAAGCGCAGGAGAATGTCGCCCTGCAGGTGGCCGAGCAGATGTCGGACTACCTTCTGACCGGCGCGGTCTCGAACGCGCTGAACATGCCCAATGTCACCGCCGAAGAGGCCGCCGTGATGGGGCCGTGGATCAAGCTCGCCTCGCATCTGGGGGCCTTCATCGGCCAGATGACCGAAGAGCCGATCACCGCGCTGAACATCCTTTACGACGGTCTGGTGGCCGAGATGAACCTGGCCGCGCTGAACCAGTCGGTGATCGCGGGCGTGCTGAAGGCGGCGAACCCGGATGTGAACCTTGTCTCGGCCCCGATCGTGGCCAAGGAAAAGGGCATCCAGCTTTCGACCACCCGGCAGGACAAGTCCGGCTCGTTCGACGGCTATATCAAGGTGACCGTGGTCACCGACAAGCGCGAGCGTTCGGTCGCGGGCACGGTCTTTTCGGACGGCAAGCCGCGGTTCATCCAGATCAAGGGCATCAATATCGACGCCGAGATCGGCAGCCACATGCTCTATACCACCAATGAGGACGTGCCCGGCATCATCGGCCTGCTGGGCATGACCATGGGCAAGAACAACGTCAATATCGCGAACTTCACGCTGGGCCGGACCTCGGTCGGGCAGGATGCCATCGCGATCCTCTATCTCGACGCGCCGCTCGATCCCAAGGTGGTCGAGACGCTGGAGGGCACCGGCATGTTCCAGCAGGTGAAGCCCCTGGCCTTCGACCTGGCCTGAGAAGACCTGGCCTGATCCGGTCCGCATCGGACGAAGGGCCCGGGGACACCACACCCCCGGGCCCTTTTCCTTTTCCGCTCAGCCCGCGCCCCAGGGGCCATGCGGGATCGGTCGGCCGTCCAGCCGCTCGAACCCATGGGCGCCGAAGAAGTCGCGCAGGCCCTGGATCATGTTGGCCGTGCCGCGCGCGCGGCCCATCAGGTCGAACCAGGCCAGCCCCGCCGAAAGTGCGGGCAGGCCGTGGCCATGCAGCGCGCCTGCCGCGACCACCTTGCGAAGCGCGCCGTGATGCCAGCGCAGCAGATCGGCGAAATCCGGCGCGAGGATCAGGTTGCGCGCCGGATCCTCCTCCAGCGCGGCCGCCATCCGGTCCAGCATGGCCGAGCGGATGATGCAGCCCGCCCGCCAGACCTTGGCGCATTCCGGCAGGGGCACGCCCCAACCATGGGTCTGCGAGGCGGTATCGAGCATCGCGAAGCCTTGCGCATAGCACAGGACCTTGCCCGCGATCAGCGCGCCCTCCAGATCGGCGATGGTCAGTTGCACCTCCTGCGCGCCCCGCCCGAAGTCGCGCCCGAACAGCGCCTCGCCCGCCTGCCGCTCGGCCCGGCGGGCCGAGACGTTGCGCGCCATCACCGCCGCCTCGATCACCGGCACCGGGGCGGCCAGGTGCTGCGCCTCGATGGCGGTCCAGCGCCCGGTGCCCTTCTGCCCGGCGGCATCCAGGATCACGTCGAGCATCGCGCCCCCGGTGACGGGATCCACCGCCCGGGCGACCGCCGCCGAAATCTCGACCAGGTAGCTTTGCAGCGGGCCCCGGTTCCAGGCCTCGAACACGCCGCCGATCTCGCGCGCGCCAAGGCCGAGCCCGTCGCGCATCAGCCCGTAGACCTCGGCGATCATCTGCATATCGGCGTATTCGATGCCGTTGTGGACGGTCTTGACGAAATGGCCCGCGCCGCCCGGCCCCATCCAGGTGGCGCAGGGCGTGTCGCCGTGGCGCGCGGCGATGGCGGTCAGGACCCGCGCCACCCGCGCCCAGGCCTCGGGCGGGCCGCCCCCCATGATCGAGGGGCCGTGGCGCGCGCCCTCCTCGCCGCCCGAGACGCCGATCCCTAGGAAGGGAACGCCCTGGGCCCGCGCCTCTTGCGCGCGACGCTCGGTGTCGTGGAAATTGGCGTTCCCGGCATCGATGATCATGTCGGCAGGGTCCAGCAGCGGGCGCAAGGCCGCGATCTGCTGGTCCACCGGCGCGCCCGCGGGCACCATCAGGATGATCGCGCGCGGCGGCGCGATGGCGGCGACCAGATCCTCAAGGCTTTCGGTGGGAAGGATGTTTCCGGCCAGCGCCCCGGCCCCGGCCACGAAGGTCCCGGTGACCGACGCGGTCCGGTTCCAGACCGCGATGCGAAAGCCCTTCTCGGCGATGTTCAGGGCCAGGGCCGCGCCCATGGTGCCAAGGCCGATCAGCCCGATTTCGGCCCTGCCCGGGTTGGTCGGCTGCATGGATCCCTCCGTATGATAGCGCCAACACGATTTGCCGCCATCGCGGCCCGAAAGGCAAGACCGGCCTTGCCGCCCCGCCCACCGCCGCCTAAGCCTTGGGCAGCGATCCGCAGGCTGGAAGAAGGACAAGGCCATCATGCGCAGCTATGCCATCGGCGACATCCATGGCCATCTGGAGCTTTTGAAGCGCGCCCATGACCGTATCCATGCCGATATGGCGATCCACGGACCGGCGCCGATTATCCATCTGGGCGATCTTGAGGATCGCGGGCCCGACAGTCGCGGCGTGATCGACCATCTGATCGCCGGGATCCGCGCTGGCGAGGACTGGGTGGTGCTGCGGGGCAACCACGACCGGCTGTTCACCCGCTTTCTGGAGGATCCCGAATGGCTGGATCCCAACATGTCCAGCCGGGTGAACTGGCTTCACCCCAAGGTCGGCGGGATCCAGACGCTGCAATCCTACGGCGTGCGCGCGGCGGGGGACCGTCCGCTGGGCCCGGTCCATGCCGAAGCGCTTGAGGCCGTGCCGCCCGAACATCTCGCCTTCCTCGACGCGCGGCCGACATTGCATCAGCGCGGAGAGGTGGTCTTCGTCCATGCCGGGATCCGCCCCGGCATCGCTCTGGCCGATCAGGTCGAAGAGGATCTGATCTGGATCCGCAAGGGCTGGCTCGACGATCCGCGCGACCACGGGCCGCTGGTGGTGCATGGCCATACCGCGCTGGACGCGCCCACCCATTACGGCAACCGGGTGAACATCGACAGCTCCGCCGCCTATGGCGGGCCCCTGACCGCCATCGCGGTCGAGGGGCGCGAGGTCTTCGTGCTGACCGAGACTGGCCGGGTGCCGCTTCTGCCCTGAGCCTTCAGCGTCTCCGCCGCCCGACGACAAGCGCCAGCACAAGGACCGTCCCGGTCAACGCCAGCACCAGCCAGAAGAAGCCGAGCGGCCCGAACCCGCCCATCAGCCGCCCCAGGACCAGGGGCAGGGAAACCGCGCCGACCAGCCCAGCCGTCAGCGCGACCGGCGCCACGCGCGGATCCGCGCCCATGGCTTTCGTAGCGGTCACGAAGAAACTGGGAAAGAACAGCCCGGTGGCAAAGCCCAGAAGCACGAAGAACGGCCCCGGCGCCACCAGCACCACCCCAATCGCGGCCAGCGTGGCCAGCCCCATGCCGCCCTGATAGATCGCGAAAGGGGGCAGGCGGTCGGCGAACAACACCAGCACGCCGCGCGCCGCGACGAAGGCGATGAAGAAGACCGAAAGCAGGCCCGAGGCGGCGGCCTCGCCTGCTCCGGCGGCGATCAGCGCGCTCGGGCCAAGGCCGATCAGCGCGCTTTCCATCCCGACGCCCACCGCGCCGAACCCCAGGATCGGCCAGTCGATCCGCAGTGCCGGTTTCGGTCCCGGTATCGCCGTCGGCGCGGCGGGTTCGGCGGGTCCGCCCCCCAGCCACGCGCCCGCCGCGAAGACGATGGCCAGAAGCAGCGCCGCGCCCCCGAAGGCCAGCCGGATCTCGGCGCCCAGAGCGACGAAGGCGATCGGCGCCAGGATGGCGCCCAGGCCGAAGACGGTGTTGATCAGGCTCAGCATCGAGGGGCCGCGCGGCCCGAACGCCGCCAGGATGCGCGGATTGAACACCGCCGCCGCGACACCGTAGCCCGCGCCGAAGGTCAGCGCCGACAGCAGAACCGGCCCCCAGCCCGCCATGGTCGCGATCCCCGCCGCCCCCAGCCCCATCAGCGCCAGCGACAGACGGGGCGGCACCCGCATGCCATAGAGATAGACGAGGCCGATGCCGACGGCGCTGCCCGCAGCCTGGATCGAGATCACCAGCGCCGCCTCTCCGGGTTCGAGCCCGAAATCGCGCTGTATCCCGGGCAGCGAGGGGCCGAACAGCGCGAGCACCGCGCCCATCAGCGCGAAAGTGGCAAGGCCAAGGACCAGAAGGCCCGCGCGGCCCGGATGGTCCCCCGTGGGCTTCGACATCTGCGCTCTCCTTCCCTCGCGCGCCGCGATTCCGGCCCCCGGGTGTCGCCGCCCCCGCGCGCGCTGTCAACGCCATCGGCGGCGATCAGCAGCAACGCGGCACCGTCCCGGAAAAGGTCCGACCCGGCGGGATCTGACGCAACGTCACTCCGGCCCCCGGGCGCGGAGCGGCTAAGGTTCCGCGCGATCCCGCCGCAGGACGGCAGGCGTTCCGAACCATCCCGCCGCAGCCTGGCGGGCCTTCCACAACCAAGGTAAGCCCATGACCGACATCTACATCCTTTCCGCCGCCCGCACCGCCATCGGCACTTTCGGCGGCGGGCTTTCGGGGCTCGCTCCCTATGAGATCGCCACCACCGCCGCCCGCGCCGCGATCGAGCGCGCCGGGGTCGATCCCGCGCGGATCGGCACCGTGGTCTTCGGCCATGTCATCAACACCGAACCGAAGGACATGTATCTGTCGCGCCTCGCCGCGATCCAGGCGGGCATTCCCGAAAGCGCGCCCGCGATGAACGTGAACCGGCTTTGCGGCTCGGGCGCGCAGGCCATCGTCTCGGCGGCGCAGGCGCTTTTGACGGGCGATGCCGAGATCGCGCTCGCAGGCGGCGCCGAATGCATGAGCCGCTCGCCCTATGCGATGACCACCGCCCGCTGGGGCCAGAAGATGGGCGACACCAAGGTGCTGGACATGATGACCGGCGCGCTGACCTGCCCCTTCGGCACCGGCCATATGGGCATCACCGCCGAGAATGTCGCCGCCGCGAACGGCATCACGCGCGAGGCGCAGGACGCCTTCGCCCTGCAAAGCCAGCAGCGGGCGGCGAAGGCCATCGCCGAAGGGCTGTTCCGCGACCAGATCGTCCCGGTCGAGATCGCGGGCCGCAAGGGCACCGTCGTCTTCGACACCGACGAACATCCCAAACCCACCACGGCCGAGGCTCTGGCAAAGCTGAAACCCGCCTTCCAGAAGGACGGCACGGTGACGGCGGGGAATGCCTCGGGCCTGAACGACGGCGCGGGCGCGCTGGTGCTGGCGCGCGGCGATGCGCTTGGCGAGTGCAGCCCCCGGGCGCGGCTGATGGGCTGGGCGGTGGCGGGCGTCGATCCCAAGGTGATGGGCATCGGCCCGATCCCGGCGGTGAAGGCGCTTTGCGCGAAACTGGGCGTCACGCCGCAAAGCTTCGACATCGTCGAATCGAACGAGGCCTTCGCGGCCCAGGCGCTGGCGGTCTCGGGCGCGCTGGATCTGGATCCGGCGAAGGTGAACCCCAATGGCGGGGCCATCGCGCTTGGCCATCCCATCGGCGGCACCGGCGCGATCATCACCACCAAGGCGCTTTACGAACTGGAGCGGACCGGGGGGAAGACCGCGCTGGTCACCATGTGCATCGGCGGCGGCCAGGGCATCGCCCTGGCGATCGAACGGGTCTGAACCAACCCGCCCGAACGGGCATATCCGGGCGGGCAGGCCTTGGGCGGCGCGCGGCTCCGAAAGGGCGGCGCCTCAGCGCAGCCGCAGCCCGGCCCGGGCCGAACGGCCCTCGGCGTCGATGACGCTGAGGGTCACGAACCCCGCCCCGGCCATCGCCAGCACCGCCTCGCGGTCGCGCGCGCCGGTCACCACCGGCGCGCCGTCGACCAGCCAGGTGAAAGGCGCCTTGCCGCCCGAGACCCGCACCTTCAACCCCGCGCCCGCGATCAGCTCGACCTCGGCCCCGTCGGGCGGGAAGGCCACGCTCGGCGCGCCCTCGGGCGCGAAAGCGGCCTCGCGCGGGCGGAAGCGGCGCAGCGGCGCGGGCAGTTCGGCGTTCGAGACCAGACGCGTCGCCGCGGGCGCGGGCGGCGGCGCATCCAACCCCGGCTTCAGCCGCGCAAAGGCCTGGAACAGCACCGGCGCGGCGGTATCGGCCCCGAAGGCGCCGGGCACCGGCGTCCCGTCCGCCCGCCCCATCCAGACCCCGATCACATGGCGGCCGTCATAGCCGATCGCCCAGGCGTCGCGATGGCCATAGCTGGTCCCGGTCTTGTAGGAAAGCCGGTTCGCGGGGGCCCCCGGCGGCGGCGCGAGCCCCGCCAGAATGTCGCCGATCTGCCAGGCCGCGACCGCCGACAGCACCCGCTGGCCCTGCGCTTCCCTGTCGCCCTCGGCCCGCCAGGTCAGGGGCAGCGCCACGCCCCCGCGCGCGATGGCGGCGTAAAGCTGGACCAGCCCCTCAAGGCTGACCCCCACGCCGCCCAGGCTGACGGCCAGGCCCGGACGCTCTCCCGGCAGGCGAACCACCATCCCCGCCCGCTCCATCGCCAACAGCAGCCGCGCGGGCCCGAACGCCTCGGTCAGCGCCACCACGGGGATGTTCAGCGAAAGCTGCAAAGCCTCGCGCAGGCGGATTTCGCCGCGATAGAGCCGGTCGAAATTCTGCGGCGCATAGCCGCCGAAATCCATCGGCCGGTCGTCGACCAGGGTCTCGGGATGGGCGAGCCCCTGGTCGAAGGCCAGCCCGTAGACCAAAGGCTTCAGCGTCGATCCGGGCGAGCGCATCGCCACAGTCATGTCGACGAAGCCCTGCCGCCCGTCGTCACGGAACCCCGCCGATCCGACCGAGGCCAGGATCTCGCCCGAGGCATGGTCGGCCACCAGGATCGCGACCTGCATCTGGTCGCGGCCCAGAACCGCCAGCGCCGCCAGATCCTCAAGCCGCGCCTGCAAGCCGCGATCCAGCGTCAGCCGGTGCAGGGGCGCCAGCGGATCCCCGGCCCGGGCGCGGTCGGCCAGATGGGGCGCATGGGCGGGAAAGGCCAGCCGCCGACCCGGCACCGGCTCGGACCGCGCGGCCTCGGCCTCTTCGGCCTCGACCAGGCCGAAGCGCACGGCGCGGGCCAGCACCCGATCGCGGGCGTCGCGGGCACGGTCCGCCGCGCGGTCGGGACGGCGGCTTTCGGGGGATTGCGGGATCGCGACCAGCAGCGCCGCCTCGGCCGGGGTCAGGCGCGCGGGCTCCTTGCCGAACCAGGCCAGCGAGGCCGCGCGCACCCCCTCCAGATTGCCGCCATAGGGGGCGAGCAGCAGGTAGAGCGACAGGATCTCGTCCTTGGTCAGCACCCGCTCCAGCTTCAGGGCGACGCGGATCTGGCGCAGCTTTCCCGCGACCTCGCCGGTCGTGCCCTCTTCCAGCAGCCGCGCCACCTGCATGGTCAGCGTCGACCCGCCCGAGACCACGCGCCCGTTCCACGCCGCCTGCGCGAAGGCCCGCGCCATCGCCCGGGGGTCCACCCCGGAATGGCTGCGAAACCGCCGGTCCTCATAGGTCAACAGCATGGCGACGAAACCCGGATCGACCCGCGTCGGATCGACGTCCAGCCGCCAACGCCCGTCCGCCACGGTATAGGCACGCAGAAGCCGCCCGTCGCGATCCTGCACCTCGACCGAGGTGGCGGGCGCCAGCGGCGGCAGGTCGGTGGCCTCGACCCAGGCGTCGAAACGGTCGCGGCCATGGGCGGCGAGCATGAGCCCCGCCGCCAGCGCCAAGATCCAGCCCGCGCCCCTTCCCGCCACCCGCCGCATCCCAGGGCGCCGTATCCCAGCGCGCCGCATCTCAGGGCGCGGTCACGCCGACCCGACCCGCCTCGGTGCGGGCACGGAAGTCGGGGCGATACATATCCTCGACCGAGGCCGCCGGATGGTGGAAATCCCCGGGCGAGACCGCGCGCACGATATAGGCCAGCCGGAAGGCATTCGGCGAAGACCAGTCGATGGCGGTCAGGAAGCGGTCCTGGCGGAATTCCGAATGTTTCACCTCGGATTCAGCGTTCAGCCAGCCCAGTTGCGCGGTGGAGCCGCCCGAGATCAGGTTCGGATTGTCGATCTCGAACCCGGCGGGCAGCGGATCCGCCACCATCAGCCGCCCGTCCGAGCGGCCGAAGGGCGTGACCTCCAGCACCACGACCAGCCGCTCGCCCTGGGTGACGCGCAGATCGTCGACCGGCGTGCCCTCCATGGTGAAATAGCTGCGGGTGATGGCATAGCCATTGCCGCCCGCGGGCTCCGGCTCGGCCGGGACACCATAGGTGGTCACGGTGACGGTGGTGTCGGCGCCGCGGTTGGTGACGCTGATCGGGGCCGCGCCCTCTTCCAGCAGCCGGACCGGCGCGCCCGAGGGATCCGCGCCCGCGAATTCCAGACCGGCGCTGTCGGGCCGCCCGACCAGGGCATGGGCTGCCAGCAGCGCCCAGCTTGCCTCTTGCGTGGAAAGCCGCCCCGCCTGCCGCGCCAGCCGGTCGGTCAGCGCCTCGCGGTCGATGGCGGTGGAGCCCGCCTCGACCGCCAGCGCCAGAAGCGCCGCCGTGTCGCGATAGGCGGTGCCGTAATCGGCGCGCCAGATCTGCTCGGGCGCGTCGTCGGGCATCGCATCGACCATCGCCGCCGCCTTGCGGAACATCGCATCCGCCCGGGTCTGGTCGCCGTAGAAGGCCAGCGCCGCGCCAAGCTGCGCCAAGGCGATCGGCGTCCCCAGATCGTCGGACTTCACATCGGCGTAATAGCGCAGATCGCCGATGGCCGCCGCACCCTCCCGCGCCAGGACCATCAGCGCATAGGCCAGGTTTCCGCCCGCGCTGTCGCCCCGGTCGAAACCGGGCGCGGCATTGACCTGGTTGCGCAGATTGGTCAGCGCATTGCGGAAGGCGAGATCCGGCACCTCGTAACCCTGCGCCCGGGCGCGGCTGAGGAAATCGGTCACATAGGCGTCGAGCCACAGATCGCCCGAGCCGCTGGACCACAGCCCGAAGCCGCCCTCGGACCCCTGGTTGGCAAGGATCGCGCTGACCGCATCGCGCAGCCGCGCGCGCGGATCGGTCGCGCCCGCAAGCCCCATCGCCTGCGCCACGCTCTCGAAGTAAAGCAGCGGCATCGCGGCCGAGGCCACCTGCTCGGTGCAGCCATAGGGATAGCGGTCCAGCATGGCGATCAGCCCCGGCGCGTTCAGCCGCGCCACCGGCCCCGCCGCCAGCACCGACCGCGCCGTGCCCGGCACCATATCGGCGAAGACCGCCTGGTCGAGGGTGAAGCTTTGGCCCGTCGCCAGGTCGAATCGGCTGATCTTGGCGATCTCGGGGTCGTTGAGCTGGACCGGCAGGTTCAGCACCTTGTCGAGCGTGCGGCCGTCCGGCGTGGTCAGCGTGACGGTGACCCGGTGCAGGCCCGGCTCGCGCGCCACCACCGGCAGTTCGATCACCGCCCGGCCACCCTCGGCCAGGACGATCCCGCCGGGCGCCGCGCCGACCGAGACGCCCTCGGACACCGCATCCAGCCCGATCTCGCCCGCCGGGCCGGTGGCATGGACCAGTTCCAAGAGCAGCCGACTTTCGTCCCCCGGCGCCATGAAGCGCGGCAGGCTTGCCGTCACCACCACCGGATCGCGCACCAGCACATCGGCCTCGGCCTGGCCGACGCCGGTCTTCGACCAGGCCACCGCCATCACCTTCACCGAACCGTTGAAGGCCGGAAGATCGAAGGAGGCGCGCGCATAGCCATCCGTCCCGACCTCGACCGGGCCCGAGAACCAGGCCACCAGCTCCTCGGTGGGAGGGGGGGCCTGAAGCCGCGCCTGCGCGCCCGCGTCGCCGCCCGAGCGGACCTCGCCCATGGCGCCGTTCAGCCCGTCGATCAACCGGCCGTAGACGTCGCGGATGCCCACGCCCAGCTTGCGCTGGCCGAAGTAATGGTCCGACGGATCGGGCGCGGTGAAGCCGGTCAGGTTCAAGATCCCCTGATCCACCGCCGCGATGGTGACGAAAGCGGTGTCGCCCGCCGCCACGCCATCGACCTTCACCGCGATGTCAAGGGGGGCGCGCGGCGCGCTTTCCGCCGCCACCTCGACCACCGCCGAAAGCGCGCGGGCGCCGGGGTCGATCCGGGCATGGGCCAGCCCCATGGCACGGGTCGGGTTGCGGCCCGCGCCCGCGTCCATCGGGCGGATCACCGAGGCGGTGACATAGACGCCCGCGCCCCAATCCTCGGTCACCTCAAGTTCGATCAGATTCTCGCCCTCGGTCACCTCGACCGCCTGCATGGCGACAAGGCGATTCGAGAGCACCGTGACCAGCGCCGTGCCCGAAGCGCGCGGCACCACGCGCAGCCGCGCCGTCTCGCCCGGCGCATAGGCGGGCTTGTCGAGCGACAACTCCAGCGTATCGGGCGAGCTGGTCACATCGGCAGGCGCATACCAGCCCGCCCAGAAGGTGGTCGAGCTTTCGGCGGCGGTGCCGTCGGCGCGGGTCACGCGCAGTTCATACTGGCCCCATTCGACCGAAGCGGCGATCTCGACCGGACCCTCGCCAAGCCGCGCCGTGCCCTCGGCGATGCGGCTGCGGGTGGTCACCGGCTCCCAGAACCAGCTTCCCCAGTTCTGATACCATTGGTAATCGGTGCGGATCCGGGTCAGTTCCCAGCGGGTATCGAAAGCCTCGGGCGCCAGATCCGGGCCAAGGCCGATCAGGTGGAACCGTGCCTCGGTCCCCTCGCGGACCACGCCATCGAAGGCCGGGCGGATGCCGATCATAGGCGACAGCGGCGCGACGGCGGTTTCCAGCCGCCGCTCCACCGGGCGGCCCGAGCCCTCGGCGACGCGCAGCGTCACCACCGCCTCAAGCGGGCGGCCGGGATCCTCGATCTCGGGCAGGCGCGCATCCAGCCGCGCGGCGCCGCTGGCATCGGTGGCGCTGGCGAACAGCGGCTCCATCACCGTGCGGAAGGGCTGGTCGTGACGGCCGAAGACATAGCCCGGCCAGTCGGCAAGGCCCGGGGCCGCGCGCAGGATCACCTCACCCTCGACCGCGAGCCCCGCCGCCGGGGCGCCGAACAGGTAGTCGGCCTGAAGCGAGACCGGGAAGGCCGCTGCGCCAAGCGCGACCCCGCCCTCGATCGCGATCTCGAAATCGATGCGCTCGGGCAGGAAATCCTCGACCAGAAGGGTGCGGCGGGCAAGCGGCTCGGCCCCGGCATCGGCCAGGATCGTCAGCGACCAGACCCCGCGCGGCGCCGTCCCCGCCACCGGCAGCGCGAAGACATGCCCGCCCGCGCCGCTGTCGGAGACAAGCTGGCGCGAATATTCGACGCCGTCGGGCCGGGTCAGCACGGCGGTCAACGGCAGCCCCTCGATGGCGCTTGCGGTGGAATCGCGGGCCAGCGCGGTGGCGTGGATGGTCTCGCCCGCGCGATAGGCGCCCCGGTCGGTGGTCAGGAATACATCCACCGGCGGCGCGGCCTCGCGCCCGGCGACGCCACGGTCGGCCAGGTCGAATTCCGGGTCGGTCAGGGACAGGAAGCCGATGTCGGCCTCGCCCTCCTTCACCACGACCATGCCCGGCGCCGAAGAGCCGGTGCCCCGGATCAGCCCGGCCTCGAACCTCGCATGACCCGAGGCATCGGTGACGGCGGTGCCCAGAACGGAATTCGCCCGGCTCAGCAGTTCGACCGTCACGCCCTCCTTGGCGCCCGCGGTGGCGAGGCTGCGCACGAAGACGTTCAGCCCGTCGACGCCGCTGAAAGTGGTCAGCCCAAGGTCCGAGACCACGAACCATTGCCAGCCCGAGGCATTCTCATAGGGATCGACGCCCGGCACGCTGGCCTTCAGCGCATAGATCCCGGCGGGCTGGCCCGCCAGCGCCTCGGCCATCGGCAGGCGGGTGGTGACGTCGCGGTTGACCTCCTGGCTGACCTGCGCCGTGCCCTCCCATATCTTTTCGGCGAATTCCTCCGAGAAATATTCCTCGTCATAGCGATGCAGGGGGGCGGTCAGATAGCTTGACTGGATCGAACGCAACAGGTTGCGGTCCGTCACGCGGAACAACACCAGATCAAGCGTTTCGGTGTTCACCGTCTCGACCGGCAGGGCGGCGTTTTCCGACCGGGGCAGCACATAGCCCCGGCCCGGAAAGCGCACGCCGGGATTGCGGTCGCGCACATAGAGCGTCAACTCCACATCGCGCGCCAGGGTCTGGCCATCCGCCGCGGGCAGGCCCTGGCGCAACGTCAGCGAATAACTTTGGCCATGTTCGACCCCGGTCACGCAAAGCGACCGCGAGCCCCCGGATTCGACCGCCAGCCCCGGCGCGGGCAGGCGCAGGAAATCCTCGAAATCGACGCCCGAGGCCGCCAGATCCTCGGTGAAATCGGCGCAGATACGCGGGCGGGCCAGATCGGCCTCGACCCGGCTTCCGCTCACGCGGAAGCCGTATTTCTCGGAAGCATCGGCCAGAAGGCTGGCGGTATCCCACCGCTCCTCGACCGATTGCGCCAGCCGCAGCGCCTGGACCATGTCGCGCCCCCGCCCGCGATCCTCAAGAACCATCGCGGCGGTGACCAGAACGTTGTGACGCTCGGCCGATGTCCGCGCGCGCAGATAGCCGTTCAGCGCGCCGTAAAGCGCGCGGTCCTGATACCAGTAGCGGTCGCCCGAATACTGGCGCGAGGCGCCAAGGGCGCGGCGGGCGTATTCGTCCCACAGATCGGCGCGGTCCGCGCGGTTCAGCGCCGCCCCGGTGTGCGAGACCGCCCGCGCCAGATCGCCGCGCAATTCGGCCTCATGCGCAGCGTCCAGATGCTCTTCGACCGAGGCGGGCCCGGTGACATGCGCGCGGCCAAGGCCCGCCGCCATCTCGCGGGCCTGCCGCATATCCCAGTCGTCGACGAAACGCATCTCGGCCCGCCGGGTCGCGGCCAGCGCCTCGGCCCCCTCGGGGGCGGACAGGACGAAGGCCGAATAGGCGCCCGCGAAACTTTCCGCCCCGCCCGGCCCGGCCTTCAGGAAGCAACTGCCGTTGCGGGTGTTGAAGGTATAGGCCTCGCAGGAATTGTTGCCTAGGCAGGCGCGCTCGCATGATTCGTGCGAGGTGTCGAAGATCGAGGCGATGTCGCCCCCCGGCAGGTCGGTGTCGGCCCAGACGACGCTGCGCCTTTCGGGGATCAGGTCCTGTCCGGCCACCGATGCCGGAAAGGCGAACGCGAAAGCGACCAGCGCGGCCCCTGCAAAACGACGCATGGGAAATCCTCCTGCAACCCGGGCGAAGACTGACACGTCCCCCCCGGACTGGGCAAGCGGGGCGGAGGGTCATTTTGTCGTTAAGCCTTGGTTCACCCCGAAAGGCGAAACTGTCCAGTAGGGGAAACCGCCCCCCTGCGTGGCGGCCCCCCGGGGACGGCGGCCCTCAGGCCAGCGGGATGAGGCGAGGGAACGAAAGGGTTTGCGCGGCCATCATGGAACTTCGGTCATCATGGAACTGACGGAACGGCTGGCCCGGGAAAGGCGGGCGCGGCTTGCGGCCGAACGGCTGCTGGAACAGCGCACCCGCGAATTGTCCACCGCGAACCAGCGGCTGGCGCTGCATGCCCGCGCGTTGTCCGACCAGATCGTCGAACAGCGCGCCCAGACCCGATTCGCGCTGAGCGAGGCCGAAACGCTCAAGGGCCAGAATTCGCGCTACCAGCAGGATCTTCAGCGCGTGCGGGGGGCCGTCGCCATGGCCGAGACCCGGCTGTGGGAATCGCTCGACGCCATCCGCGACGGTTTCGCGGTCTTCGATTCCGGGCTGAACCTGATCGTGGCGAACCGGGCCTATTGCGCCTCGTTCGGTGGCCTCCGGGTGGAGCCGGGGATGAGCTACCGCTTCCTGCTGGAAACCCTGCTGGCGCGCGAGCTGATCGAGATCGGGGGAGAAGATCCCGCGCGCTGGCTCGACCGGATGATGAACCGGCTGGACCTCGACCCGATCCCGCCCGCGACCCTGCATTTCACCGAAGGCTTCTGGGTGCGCCTTGCCGACCGCCGCGCGCGCGACGGCGATCTGGCCAGCCTTGCCGTCAACACCACCGAACAGATGCGGATCCGGGCCGCGATCGAGGCCATCGCCGACGGATTCGTGCTGTTCGACCGCGAGGACCGGCTGCAATTCTGCAACCAGAGCTACCGCGACATCTATGCCGCGTCGGCGCCCGCCCTTCAGCCCGGCACCACATTCGAGGAAATCCTCCGCTACGGCCTGCGCATCGGCCAGTATCCCGATGCCGTGGGCCGCGAGGAGGAATGGCTGGCCGAACGGATGCGCGAACATCGCGGCCTTTCCGCCCTGGGCGAACACCAGGCCGAGGACGGGCGCTGGATCCGCTCGATCGACAAGGCGACGCCGGACGGCGGGCGGGTCGGGCTGCGGATGGACATCACCCAACTGCGCGCCCAGGCCGAGGCGCTGGAAACCGCCCGCCGCCAGGCCGAGGCCGCGAACCGCGCCAAATCGGCCTTTCTCGCCAATATGAGCCATGAGATCCGTACCCCCATGAACGGCGTCGTCGGCATGGCGGAACTGCTGTGCGACACCGGGCTGAACGACGAGCAGAGGCTTTTCGCCGAGACCATCCGCTCGTCGGGCGAGGCGCTTCTGGTCATCATCAACGACGTGCTGGACTATTCGAAGATCGAGGCCGAGCGGCTGACGCTTCACCCCGAACCCTTCGACCTGGAGCGCACAATCCATGAGGTGGTGATGCTGCTGCAACCCCGGGCCCGCGCCAGGGGGCTGGATCTGATGATCGACTATGACGTGCTGCTGCCCACCCGTTTCGTGGGCGATCCCGGGCGGCTGCGCCAGGTGCTGACCAACCTGATCGGCAATGCGGTGAAATTCACCGAAACCGGCCATGTGCTGACCCGCGTCGTGGGGATCGAGACCGGGCCGGGCAGCCGCCAGCTTCACGTCACCATCGAAGACACCGGGATCGGCATCCCGCCCGAACATCTCGACCGCATCTTCGGCGAATTCAACCAGGTCGAGGACGAGCGGAACCGCAAGTTCGAGGGCACCGGCCTGGGCCTGACCATCACCCGGCGGCTGATCGAACATATGGGCGGCACGGTCTGGGTGGACAGCGCGCCGGGCAAGGGATCCTCCTTCGGCTTCCGGCTCACGCTCGACCTGGCCGAGGCCGCCGATCCGATCCGTCCGCCCGTCACCATCCGCAGCGCGCTTGTGGTCGACGACCGCTTCATCAACCGCACCATCCTTGAGCGCCAGTTGACGCCCTGCGGTATCGAGGTGGTGCTCTGCCGCTCGGGCGCCGAGGCGCTGGCCGCGGTCGAGGCGGGCGGGCGCTTCGACATCGTCCTGACCGATCACGAGATGCCGGGGATGGACGGCGTGACCCTGGCCGAGCGGCTGCGCGCGGCGGGGCTGACCATGCCGATCCTGCTGCTGTCCTCGTCGCCCACCCAGGCGCGGGCGCATGAATCCGCGGGGCTTCTGGATGCGATCATGCAAAAACCCCTTTTGCGGGCGGAGCTTTACGCCCGGTTGCGCGAATTCACCGAGGACCTGCCCGAACCGCAGCCCGAGCCCGAGGCCCCCGCACCGCCCCCCCTGTCCAAGGCGCGGCAGATGCGGGTCCTGGCCGCCGAGGACAACATGACCAACCAGTTGGTCTTTCGCAAAATGCTGCGCGATCTGGATCTGGACCTGGCCTTCGCCTCGAACGGGCGCGAGGCGCTGGCGCTTTGGGAAAGCTTCGCGCCCGACCTGATCTTCATGGACATTTCCATGCCCGAGATGGACGGCAAGGAGGCCGCCCGCCGCATTCGCGCCGCCGAATCCGAAAGGGCCGGGCCGGAGGCGGGCGGGGGGCGGCCCGTCCCGATCATCGCCCTGACCGCCCATGCGATGGAGGGCGATGCCGAGGCGATCCTGGCCGCCGGGATCGATCTTTACATGACGAAGCCCCTGCGCAAGGCCGCGATCCTCAAGGCTTTGGCCGACCATTGTCCCGCCGATGCCAGATTGAGCACGGCTTCGGCGGCGGATGTCGCCCCGGCCGGGGTCGACACGGGGTGAAGCGGCGCCGATCCCGGCTCGGCCGCCGATCCCGGCCGCCGCTCTCAGTTGCCGTGCAGGATCTCAAGAAAGGCCGCGCCGAAGCGTTCGGCCTTTTGCGGGCCCATGCCGGTGATCGCCTCAAGCTCGGCCAGGCCGCGCGGGCGGCGCTCGGCGATCTGGCGCAGGGTCGAGGCGGTGCAGGACAGCGGCTTTTGCGTGCCGTCCTCGCCGCGTTGCAGGCGAAGCTGCGCCTCGGCCAGCCGGTCGAAAAGCGCGCCGTCCGAAGAGCCGGCAAGGGCACGGCGGGCGGGATGGACCTCTTCGACCGCGCCCGCGATCACTTCCAGAAAGGCACGGCCATAGCTTTCCAGCTTTTTCGCCCCGACCCCGGTGATCCCCGCCATCTGGTCCAGCGTGGCGGGGCGGCGCTCGGCCATCTCGATCAGGGTGCGGTCGGCGAAGATCACATAGGCGGGCACCGCCGCCGCCTCGGCCAGCGCGCGCCGCCGCGCCTTCAATGCGGAAAGCAGCGGCGCATCCTCTTCATGGACCATGGATTTGACCACGGTGCGGCGGTCGGGCGCGGCTTCCTTGCGCATCAGCACCGGCACCTCGCCGCGCAGGACCGGGCGGGCGGTCTCGGTCATCCGCAGCCCGCCGTGCCGCTCGGGGTCGGGGCGGATCAGGTCTCGCCCCATCATCTGGCGGAAGATCCCGCCCCAGGCGGTTTTCGACCGCTCGCGCCCGACGCCGAAGGTGGGCAGGCCGTCATGGCCGCGCTCGCGCACGCGGTCGGTCAGCGTGCCGGTCAGGATGTCGATCAGATGGCCGGCGCCGAAGGTCTCGCCGGTGCGCAGCACGGCGGAAAGCGCCTTGCGCACCGCCTCGGTGGCGTCGAAGGTCTCGGCGGGCCGGGCGCAGAGATCGCAATTGCCGCAGGGCGCGGCCTCTTCGCCGAAATAGCCGAGCAGGACCTGGCGGCGGCAAGTCAGCGCCTCGGCCAGCCCCAGCAGCGCGTTCAACCGGCCATGGTCGGCCTGCTTGCGCTCCAGCGGCGCCACGCTTTCGTCGATCTGGCTGCGGCGGTAGCGGATGTCGTCTGCGCCGTAGAGCGTCAGCGTCTCGGCCGGGGCGCCGTCGCGACCGGCGCGGCCGATCTCCTGGTAATAGCCCTCGATCGACTTCGGCAGGTCGGCATGGGCGACCCAGCGGATGTCGGGCTTGTCGATCCCCATGCCGAAGGCCACCGTCGCCACCACGATCAGCCCGTCGTCGCGCTGGAAACGGGTTTCGACATGGCGGCGTTCCTCGGGGTCGAGCCCGCCGTGATAGGCCAGCGCGGCATGGCCCTTGTCGCGCAGGGCCTGCGCCAGCGTCTCGGTCTTGGCGCGGGTGCCGCAATAGACGATGCCGGACTGGGCCTTGCGCGCGCCCGCAAAGCGCAGGATCTGGTCGCGCGGGTTGTCCTTGGCGGCGAAGGCGAGGCGGATGTTCGGCCGGTCGAAGCCGCGCAGGAAGGTCTCGGGCGTCTCGCCGCCGAACAGGCGGGTGACGATCTCGGCCCGGGTCTCCTCGTCGGCGGTGGCGGTGAAGGCGGCCAGCGGCACGCGCAGGCTCTGGCGCAATTCGCCGATGCGCAGATAGTCGGGGCGGAAGTCATGACCCCATTGGCTGACGCAATGCGCTTCGTCCACCGCGATCAGCGAGACGCCGATCCGGCGCAGAAGCGCTGTCGCGCCGCCCGAGGCCAGCCGCTCGGGCGCCATGTAGAGCAGTTTCAGCCGCCCCTCGTCCAGCGCGCGAAACACCTCTTCGGTCTCTTCGCCGGTATTGCCCGAGGTCAGCGCCCCGGCCTCGACCCCGGCCTCGCGCAGCGCGCGGACCTGGTCGCGCATCAGGGCGATCAGGGGCGAGATGACCACGGTCACGCCCGGACGGCACAGGGCGGGCAGTTGGAAGCAAAGGGATTTCCCGCCGCCCGTCGGCATGATGGCCAGGGTGTTGCGCCCCTCGGTCACCGCCGAGACGATCTCTTCCTGCCCGGGGCGAAAACCGGGAAAGCCGAAGACCTCGGCCAGCAGCGTTTCGGGCCGGGGCGCGGTCGGCCTTGCGGCGGTATCGGGCATCAGAGAAAGGCGTAGCGGTTGTTTTCCAGCACCATGCGCAGCGCCAGCACGACCAGAAGCACGATCAGCGGCGCGAAATCTATCCCTGCGGTCGCCGGGACCAGCCGCCGCACCTGGGCGTAAATCGGCTCCAGCAGGCGGTTCAGCCCGTCCCAAAGCTGCGCGACAAGGGGCTGGCGCAGGTTCAGCACCTGGAAATTGATCAGCCAGGACATGATGACATGGGCCAGGACGACGAATTGCACCACGCCCAGAAGCAACATCAGGATATCGTAGATCGACTTCATCCGGTCCCCGTCTTTCGCCCCAGCGATCCCGTCGCAAGCATCCCCAGACAGGTAGCGCGCGGCGCGGCCAAGGGCAATGGCGGATGCGGCGCCGCAATGGACGCCGGGTCAGGCTTGACCTTTGGCCGCGCCCGCGCCAGCACCGGAAGGCGCGCCAGACAGGAGGCCCCGGCATGTATCCATGGTTCCGCATGGTCAAGGAAATCGTGAAGTTCCGCAAGGCCCCGGCGCTTCATCCGTTCGACACCCATGTCAGCCATCACATCTGCTGGCCCTGGGACATCGACCCCTGGATGGAATTGAACAACGGCCGCACCCTGACGCTCTACGATCTCGGCCGCCTGCCGCTTGGCGAAAGGACCGGGCTGCACCGGATCGCCAAGGCGAAGGGCTGGGGCATGGCGGTGGCGGGCGCCTCGGTGCGCTACCGCCGCCGGGTGCGCGCCTTTCACCGTTTCGAGATGAAGACCCGGCTGATCGGCTGGGATGCGCGTTTCGTCTATATGGAGCAAAGCATGTGGCGGCAGGGGGAGTGCAGCTCGCACCTTCTGCTTCGCTCGGCGATCACGCGCGGCGCGCGCGGGATCGTGCCGCCCGCCGAAATGGCCGAGGCGCTTGGCCTTGCGCCGCAAAGCCCGCCCCTTCCCGACTGGGTCGCGGCCTGGATCACCGCGGATGCCGAGCGGCCCTGGCCGCCGATGGAAGGCGCCTGAGCCCGGCCGCGGCATCCGTCACCTGCCTGCTTGCACCCGGCGCGTTTTGCGGATTCACTGGCGCCAAAGCATCAATGCGGGGCCGGACAGATGATCAGCAAGCGCAAGCGCATCTGGGGCTGGTATTTCTTCGACTGGGCCAGCCAGCCCTATTCGACGCTGCTCCTGACCTTCATCTTCGGCCCCTATTTCACCGATATCGCCATCGGCCATTACATGGGCACCGGGCTGGACGCCGATGCGGCGGCGGCCAAGGCGCAAAGCTTCTGGGGCTGGGGCATCGCCGCGACATCGGTCATCATCGCCATCGTGGCGCCGGTCCTGGGGGCGGTGGCGGATTCCACCGGGCGGCGGCTGGTCTGGGTGTGGTTCTTCTCGGCCTTCTACATCCTGGGCGCCTGGGGGCTGTGGTGGGTCGCCCCCGGCGGCGGCATCGGCGTGCTGTTCTGGGCGGTGACCTTCTTCGGCATCGGCTTCATCGGCATGGAATTCGCCACGATCTTCACCAATGCGCTGATGCCGTCGCTGTCGGATCACGACGATCTGGGCGCGATCTCGGGCTCGGGGTTCGCCTTCGGCTATCTGGGCGGGCTGGTGGCGCTGGTCCTGATGCTGGGGCTTTTCATCACCGCGCCCCAGGCCCCGCCCGAGGATTTCGCGACCGAACTGGCGGGAGAGACCGGCGAGGAGGGCGAGCCCCTCGTCCCGCTTGAGGAAGAGCCCCTCGCCCCCGCCGGGGATCCGCGGCCCCGGGCAGGCGAAGGCCCGCGCACCTATCTGGGCCTGCCCCCCCTTCTGGGCGAGGACAGCGAGACCCAGACCGGCACCCGCATCGTCGGGCCGTTCACGGCGGTCTGGTATGTGATCTTCATGATCCCCTTCTTCCTTTGGGTGAAAGAGCCGAAGACCGCCGTCTCGCGCATCGACCTGCGCCGCGCCGTGGGCCAGGTGATCGAACTGCTGAAAGGGCTGCGGTTCCGCGACAGCCTGAAGGCCTATCTGCTGTCCTCGCTGCTTTACCGCGATGCGCTGAACGCGCTTTACGCCTTTGGCGCGGTCTATGCCAAAGGCGTGCTGGGCTGGTCGATCGGGCTGATCGGGATCTTCGGGCTGGTGGGCGCCGCGGCGGCGGTTCTTGCCGCCTGGATCGGCGGGCGGGCCGACCGCGCCTTCGGGCCAAAGCCGGTGATCGTGGTTTCGATCCTGGTCCTGACCCTGGTCTGCCTGGTGCTGGTCGGCATGACGCGCGAACAGATCTGGGGTATCGCGCTGGATCCGTCCTCGACGCAATCCGACAATATCCTGTTCTTCTGCGGCGCACTGATCGGGGCCGCGGGCGGCTCGCTCCAGGCCGCGAGCCGCACCATGATGGTGCGCCACACCACTCCCGAGGAAGCGGCCGAGGCCTTCAGCCTCTACGCCCTGTCGGGCAAGGTCACGAGCTTCATCGCCCCGGCGCTGATCGCGCTGGTGACCGGCATCAGCGGATCGCAGCGTATCGGCTTTTCGCCGCTGATCGGGCTGTTCCTTCTGGGCATGATCCTGCTAATCTGGGTCAATTCCAAAGGCGAGCAGTCCAGATGATCTCTCTTCCGCGTCCGGCTTTCCTGCGCCCGCTTGCGATCTGCGCCGCGCTTCTGGCGATCGGCCTGCCGCAGGTCGGCACGGCCCAGCAACTGGCCAAGGACCTGTTCGGCGGGCAGAAGGCGCCCAGCAACCAGGATGCCATGCCGGTCGGCTCTTATGCGAAGGGCTGCGCGGCGGGGCTGATCGCGCTGCCCGAAACCGGGCCGACCTGGCAGGCGATGCGGCTTTCGCGCAACCGCAACTGGGGCCATCCGGTCACGGTGCAATATCTGATGGACCTGTCGCACAAGGCCGCCGCCATGGGCTGGGGCAAGGGGCTTTACATCGGCGACATCAGCCAGCCCCGCGGCGGGCCGATGCTGACCGGCCATGCCAGCCACCAGATCGGGCTGGATGTCGACATCTGGTGGCTGGCGCCGCAGCGGCTCGACCTCAGCGCGCGCGAACGCGAGAACATCTCGTCGATCCCGATGCGCTCGGCCAACCAGAAGTCGGTCACCAAAAGCTGGAGCCCGGTCGCACGCGAGCTTTTGAAGGCCGCCGCCTCGGACGACCGGGTGGATCGCATCTTCGTCGCCGCCGCGATCAAGCTGGAGATCTGCAAGACCGCGAAGAATTCCGACAAGGCCTGGGTGCAGAAGCTGCGCCCGGTGGCGGGCCATGACACGCATTTCCACGTCCGCCTGAAATGCCCGCGCGGCGCGCGCCATTGCGAGACGCAGACGCCCACGGTGAAAGAGCTGTCGAAGAACGGCAACGGCTGCGACGAGACCCTGACCTGGTGGGTGACGGATTACCTCAACCCGCCGAAACCTTCGGCCACCGATCCCAAGCCCGCCGACGAGGACCAGCCCGCGCGCAAGCATCCGCGCCAGTTCACCATGGCGGATCTTCCCCAGCAATGCAGCGCCGTTCTGGCGGCCAACTAGGCTTGGCGGCGCGCGGGGTCACGATGGCGGGATTGCTGGCCGTCGCGCTTTGCGGCTGCCTTCAGACGGCGGCGCAGACTGTGGCGGCAGGCCTTGCGGATGAGATGGCGGTGCATGTCTCCTCCTATCGCTGGCGGCATTCCGATGCGAATTTCGGCGGCTTTTCCGGGCTTTGGCTCTCGCCCGACGGCGGGCGGTTCATCGCGGTCTCGGACCGGGGCTGGATCACGCGCGGCACGATCACGCGCGACGGCGCGGGCCGGATCACCGGCGCCGCGCCCGAGCCGATGCGCCCGCTGCGCGGCGCCGACGGCCAGCCCCTGCCCGAGAGGCTGCGCGATGCCGAGGGGATCGCGGTCGGCCCGGACGGCGGCATCCATATCTCGTTCGAGGGCCCGGCCCGCATCGCCCGCCATGCCGGTTTCGACGCGCCCGGCATCGACCTGACCCTGACCGAGGCCTTCGCCCGGATGCCGCGCAATTCCGCGCTCGAAGCATTGGCGATCGACGGGCGCGGGCGGCTCTACACCCTGCCCGAGGATACCCGCGAAAGCGGGGCCGATTTCCCGCTCTATCGCCATGACGGCGGCTGGAGCCAGCCCTTCTCGATCCCGCGCCGAGGCGATTTCCTGCCGGTGGCGGCGGATTTCGGCCCCGACGGGCGCTTCTACCTGCTGGAGCGTGCCTTCTTCGGCATCCGGGGCTTTGCCAGCCGGGTCAGGGTGTTCACCTTCTCGGAAACCGCGATCACCTCCGAGGCGGTGCTGTTCGAATCCGCGCCCTGGCAGCATGACAACCTGGAGGGCCTGGCGGTCTGGCGCGACGGCGAAGGCGCGATCCGGCTGACCATGGTCGCGGACGACAATTACCTGTCCTTCCTGCGCAACGAGTTGGTGGAATACCGCATCACACCCGCGCCACCGCCAGAACGGGCACCGGACCAGGCGCAGGATTGACGGGCGCGGCGTTCGGGATTATCCCGCGCCACCCGCCGCAGCCGGAAACGGAAGCGGCCAAGTCTCCGCCACCTTGTCAAAACGGAACATATCCATGACCCGCCTTCTGCCCGGCATCATTGCCATGGCCATCATCGTGCTGGCCTCGAACATCCTCGTCCAGTTTCCCATGGGCGCCTATCTGACCTGGGGCGCACTGACCTATCCCTTCGCCTTTCTGGTCGGCGATCTGGTGAACCGCCTGCAAGGCGCCGCCGCCGCGCGCAAGGTGGTGATGGCCGGTTTCGTCACCGGCATCTTCTGCTCGCTGATCGGCACCCAGATCATCGGCGAATTCGGCCCGCTGGTCACGCTTCGGATCGCCATCGGCTCGGGCCTGGCCTATCTGGTGGCGCAGATGACCGATGTCTCGGTCTTTACCCTGCTGCGCCAAGACAAATGGTGGAAGGCGCCGTTCATCTCGACCCTGGTCGGATCCACGCTGGACACGGTGATCTTCTTCGGCATCGCCTTTTCGGCGGCCTTCACCTTCATCGACCCGGCGAACGACACCGCCTGGGCGGCCGAGATGATGCCGGTCGTCGGCCTGGGCCCGGTCGCGCCCTATTGGGTTTCGCTTGCGGTGGCCGATTGGTGCGTGAAGATTGCACTTGCACTGATCGCACTTGTTCCTTTCCGCATCATTGTTGGAAAACTTACAGCAAGGGTAGCGTGATTTGTTTTGACAAACACAAAATCTGTGCAAACCTACCCTTATCGCAACTTTTGAAAGGAGGTGATCCAGTGTCGAGAGTGATATTGGAGAGAGGTGTCGGGACAGTCGGGGGGAGTGTTTTCTGAAGGCAGCCCTTCAGACGGCAGACCACTTGATTGGGCCTTGATCCTAACTGGCCCATCTCCTTGGAACTCGGAAAGGGTCGCCGTGCGAGGCGGCCCTTTCTCTGTAAGCGGTGTAAAGACCCCTTAAAATCTGGTCATGGGGCGTGCATGATCTGGTTCCGTTTCTGGAGTCGTGGTCAGGTCCGCGTTTCTGGAGGTGTGATTCGGCTGCTGGTAGATGCCAGCGTCAGCATGTCCGAGAGACTGTCCGTTGACACAACGCCACAGCGAACCGGGTGGGCATACGAACAGGTGCCGCGCAGCCAATGGGGTCCGACGCAGATCGTGGACAGGCTGTGACCGGGCCACCCTTCCCGGGCGCGGGCATGATCGGCTCAAACTGCGCCCATACTCAAGGGTCGCCATGATCCGCATAGCTGAATCTGACATCATGGTGGACGGCATATTGCCTCGAGGCCTCTGGCGATGGACGCCACCATACCGCGAATAATCGCGCGATCGCCGAGGCCTTCGGGCCGGACCCCGCAAGGGTTCCGGTTGTGCCAATCATCATACCGGCCTGAAGGCCGGATCAGATGGGATCAGAGTGCGCCGTGCCCGATCGGGCAATGCCAGGGCATCATCGCCTCAGGCTCGATGACGCCCCGCTTGCGCTCGATCTCATTGGCCAGCCAGTGCAGATATTGCCGTGGATCGATCTTGTTGAGCTTGCAGGTCTCGATCAGGGTGAAGAAGATCGCCCAGACCTTGCCCGTCGCCTCGTTCCCGATAGACAGGGAGTTCTTGCGCGACAGGGTAATGCCACGGATGCAGCGCTCGATCGGGTTGTTGTCGATCTCGAACCGCCCATCCTGGGTGAACTGCACCAGCCCTTCGAAGGCGTTCAGGGTATATTGGATCGCACTTTTCAGGCGCCCCTGCGCCTCGGGGGCCTTCTGCTCGAGCTCGGCCTTCAGGACCGAAAGGAGCGGGACGATCTCGGCCTGTCGGATTGCCAAACGCTCGGCAAGAGGCAGCCCGGCAGTTCGCCTCTCGATCTTGTAGATCGCCTTGATCTGCGTGAGCACCCATTTCGCGAACTTGCCGGGCGCAGCGGTGTTCGCACGGTAAAACTCCCGCCGCGCATGCGCCCAGCACCGGACCAGGATGAGGGGGCCGCCTTCACGGTCTTTCGATCCGAAGCGCATGTAAACGCTGTAGCCATCCGAAGTCAGTGCGCGCGCCGAACTGCCCTCCATCATCGCCTCCGCCACCTCGCCATTGCGTGACAGATCAAATCTGAACGCGACCGCAGGCCAGGAGTTCGGGTTCCACTTCCGCTCGTCGCGACTGACGGCCCAGAAGAAACCCTGGCGATATCGCTTCTTCCCCCGTTTGCCAGACGGCTTTTGCCCATCCATTGTCTTTTGCCCGTTCTGAAGCCACATCGGCGTCTCATCGCAATGAATGACATAACCCGACATGACGTAGCGCATGATCGCAGCAGCCACTGGTTCAAAGTGGCCCGCCAAGAGCGCGATATAGCTGCAGATCGCCTGTCGGCTCAGATTGACACCCTGATTGCGGAACCGCTGCTCGATCCGATAGGCGGGGAGATGTTCGTGAAGCATCTGCACGGCAACCTCGGTCGCGAGACAAAGATCTGCGCTCCGATCCGCCATGATATACCTGCCGGCCACTGCGGCGACCGGTTTGCCGCTTTCCTCCTGCTTGCAGCGGCTACGGTTGCAGGCAACCGTGTGGTGGACATCCCTGATGCAGATCAGCCGTTCCGGCACGATTTCGAGGCGATCGCTGTGCCAACTGTTGATCGGCTTCTTCTGGCATCCGCAGGTGCAGCAGGACATGTCATCCGGAAAGTGGTCGTGGATGACGATCTCCATGTTCTTGGGCATCTTGCGCTTGCGTTTCCCTTTCGGCTTCTCCTCCTCGTCGTCATCCAGCAGATCTTCCCGATCATCCGGATCCTCGTCGTCCGGGTCGGGGTCTGGAAACGGCTCGGCCTTCCTGCCCCACTTGTCAGATCGGGCCAAGATCAGCTTTTCATTGAGATCGGCCAACCGGCGTTCGAGGCTGGAGATCTTCCGCCTTGCGCTGGTTTCCCGTTTCTTTCCCTCAACCACCAGGGCGAGAAGCTCCTCGACCTGAGCGGCGATCAGGAATTTTGCTTCAGACGAGATCGCAGGCTGATCGCTGATCGTTGTGAGGATGATGTTGCCGCAGGCGCCGGCAGGGCTAAGCTTCATCGCCATGGTTCGGTCGCCATCGCCAGAAGCGACCCGAGGCATATTCGGCTAGCTGCGATGTTCGGGACTTCGCTATTTGCCACGGGCAAAGCTCTCTCGCTGCCGGAAGCGAGGCTTCCTGCTGGTTTCAACATTTGGCGATCACGGGAGACTTGCCCTGCCTGCTGTTCAGGCTTATGGTGCAATCAGCTAGTGGTGGTCTCTCATGATCGCCGACTTCATAAATCGCTCGCCTCAGGCGGGTGCTCTTTTTTTGTTCCCTTCTGTTCTCCCTATGTTGGCCGGCACACACTACCGTTTACGGTGCTGCCGCTCCTTTCGATGACTCCCTGCAACGAGTCAATACCATTCAAAAACAGTGCATTACGGGAAAAAACCCGAAGCAGCGGGCCGTCAACTGACACGCTTTCCACATTTACCTGTGATGAAAGATGAACCTGTTATCTGAAACTCAAAGGGACGGGCGCGCCCGAACCCGTGGATAACCTGTATAGTTTACTCAATCAGGGCTGCTTCGCGCCCTGTCCGGTGGCAACCGCGGAGGTCGCCGGAGGAACCGATCAATCACCGCTTCCTGTGCCCATGAAAAGTGAGCCATCGTTCCGGGTTCGATGCCTGCGGGAAGTGCAACCTGTTCCGGGCAGATGCAGCGCCCCACGAAGCCTCCGTCAGGCTCCATGAGCGTTTCGCGAAGGTATCGCCGCCGTTTGACGACGGTGGCATGAGACAGCTTGAGTGTCGCGCGAAGCGACGAGCCAGCTCGCCAGCTTTCCGCAGGGCTATAAGCATATGATATAATGATGATTTCTGCGAAATGAAACCAGGTCCTCAGGTGAACGTGGGCCCCTTCCAATGGGGTGCCGATCCGGTGGGAAAATTGATAGCCGCAAGACTTGCAGCGAAACATGTCTCGTGTCTTGAGGTAGCCGATGTCACGGCTTGCGCACCTGATGCAACTTGGCTCGTTTGACCAGTGAACCTCTGCAAGACGCCGCCGGCACGCGTCCTCGTCTGGGAATGATGTCTCGACACCCTCCAGTGGCAAGCGTAGCGCCAGCATCATGAAATGCAGCGTCATCGCGTCCAGTTCAGGAGGCCTGCCTGTCATCGCCGCAGTAAAGCCCTTGCATAAGCATTCTGATCGTTGGGGATGAGGTTGAATTTTGACGGACCGGAAAAACTAGGCTTGGGTCCGGGTCCCCGCCAGCCCGAAAGGATTGTCAGGTCATGAGCGGCATGGCCGTTGCCGCCTCCTCTTTGTTCCACGCCGATGCTGATCGCCTTGAGTTCGTCGTTTGACCGCCGAACTGTCACCTCCGGCATCTCGGCCGTGAGCGCGGCATTGCCTTCGGCAAAATCCCGCTTATCTGGGATCGTGGATCCGACCATCCGGCCGATGCTCGCTCTCCGCACAACCCTTCCAAGAACTGGATGCGCGCCCTGAGCCGGAGCGCGATCTCGCCGTTTTCGGTATCGGTGGCGCGCTTCTCCAGGAGCTTGATCGCCACCTCGCCATCGAACGAACCATCGTGGTCGAGCGTTGCCAGCCGGGCGGTCGGCGCGACGAGAGCGCACAGGCGGACTTCTTCCCGAGGCGCTAGCGCAGAATCGCCAGTTCCGCAGCATATGCCTGCGCCTGACCAGCCTGGAAATCTGCCGTGATCTTGCTCTCGATCAAGGCGCGGGCCTGGAGCGCCCGGTCGTGGCCGAACCAGCCGATCCGCACGTCGGTCTGGCGGCGATCCTTTTCGCGCGGTGGTGATTTTTCGCGGGGCGGTGGTTACTGCAGCAGCACGAGTTGGCTCCGCGCGATGCCTCGGGATATGCTCAACCTGTCGTTGGCGAAGTTTGACAGGATACCTGGGTGATCGATAGCCCAAACGACCGACCCCGCCGGAAGAATGCCTGCATTATCCCGCAGAACGGCCTCCGCGATCACGCCGCCTTCGGTCAATCCGGGCCAGCTCCGGCCTTCGATGCCCGCCGGTGCCGCAGGAGCGATTGAACGGTATAGACGAGGATCGCCAGGCCGATTGCGCCCAGCAGGGCCACCCCGAGCAGGACAATGACATCGACCGGCCCGCCGATATCGCGGAAATGGGAACTCGTCATCGCCTGTACGAACAGCACCGCCGCGATAGCACCGAAAGGCATCGAAACCTGTGCCCAGAGAAACTTGCGCATGGACACGGCGCGGTCGCGGATCAGGACATAAGCGTAGGCAAGGGTGATCACTGCGGCGATCACGACCAGGGCCCAGAACAGGCCCCGCCCGAACATTTCCTCCAAGACGGCGATCATGGTGCCGAATGTGAGTTCCTTCATCGTAGCCTCCCTATGCCCTGCCGCGCAGCATCGCGTTGTAAGTGGCCTTCAGCGCCACCTCCTTCATCAGCCAGCTGATCCAGAGCTCCTCGAGCGGTGCGATGACACCCGGGAACGAGGGGACCAGGTTGTCGTGATAGTCGAACTCCACCAGCATGGCCCGGCCCACCCGGGTGATCAGCGGGCAGGAGGTGTAGCCGTCATAAGTCTCGGTCCCCTCGCGCCCCTGGATGGCGGCGATCAGATGATCCTCGACCACCGGCACCTGCCACTTGACCGAGGCCGCGGTCTTGCCCTTCGGCACCCCCGCGATGTCGCCGAGCGCAAAGACCTCGGGATAGCGCGGATGGCGCAGGGTCTGGCGGTCGCATTCGACCCAGCCCTGATCGGTCCAGCGGTCGGCCCAGCTCAGCCCCGACTGGCGGATGACCTCGGGCGCGCGCTGCGGCGGGATGACATGGAGGTAGTCGTATTCCATCTCGACGGTCGAACTGCCGGTGGCGCCGGTGGCCGCATCGGTCGTCGGCGTGGTGAAAAAGGCGACCTTGCGGCCCGGGTCGATCGCGGTGAGCGTATGGCGGTAATGGGTTGCGATGCCGCGCTCTCCGAACAGCATCCGCACCTTTTCCGCGACGATGGGCACCGAGAACAGCACCGGCTGCGGGCAGGTGTACTGCACTTCGTATCTGCCCCGGGCACCGCCGCGGCTGGCGATGTCCTCGACCAGGAAGGCGTGTTTCAGCGGCGCTCCGGCACATTTCATCTCGGTCGCGGGGCGGGTCATGACGGCGGTGCCGCCCTCTTCGGTGAAGCGCGAAACGGCCGCCCAGGTGCGCGCGGCATGGTCCGGCCCGGCATAGAGCGCGCCGATCCCGTTCTGGCCCACCATGTCCAGCGAGAAGCCCTCGATCGCGTCGTAGTCCTGCACCATCCCCGGCGCCACGACGAGGAAGTCGTAATCGAACCGCTGCCCGCCGGCGGTGGCGACGGTCCTGGCCTCGGGGTCGATCTCGCTCGCCTGCTCTGCGACCAGCGTCACGCCCGAGGGCAGCCAGTCGGCGGTTCTGGAGACCACGTAGCCGGCGGGCTTCAGACCGGCCGCGACCAGCGTGAGGCCGGGCTGGTAAAGATGCTCGGCACGGCCGTCGATGATGGTGATCCGCGCGCCCTCCAGCCGTTGCACCAGCCGGTTGGCCAGCGTGGTTCCGGCCGCACCGGCACCGATGATGACGATATGCGCATTTGTCGAGACACGTTGCGCATGGGCCGGTTCGGTGGCCAGACTGGTGAAGGCGGCACCGGCGAGTGCCATGCCCAAAACCCCGCGACGCGAGATCTTCGGTTCAAAAGTATCAGCCATCCGTGCTCCTCCCGATTGTTCCAAATGCCCGGCCTCTCCCCATCCCGATTGTTCCAAATGCCCGGCCTCTCCCCATCCGGCGGTCAGACATGCGCGTCGCCCCGATCCATCCTGATCTCGGCGGGACCAACCCTATGTCCCGATGGCACGCCGCGGCCGGCTGGACAGTACATGAACTGGCGAGGAACACATCCGGGCTTGCAGGCGTTATCATCGCCAGCATGTAGATTCGATACTATGAAGATGTCAATATGAGGATAGGCAGTGTTCATCGGCGAACGGTGATCGGCCCCCCCGTTGACCGGCATCCCGCGATCACTTGCGCCGTGCTTCGGGGAATCGGCGCGCCAGCATCTGCTGCGTCGGGCGCGGATCACATCCGCGCCTCCGATCATCGGTCGGGGCAGAGTCCGGGGCCTCCTGTCAGGCCGGAGCCGCGCGGATCAGACCGGCACCAGCAACAGACCGGCGGCAATCGCCATGACCAGCCATGTGCCGACTGTTCCGAGACCGCGAAACGGACGCTGGAAAGGGCTGGTGCCCGGCATTGCCATGCCGACGGGATGCGCCAGTCTGGCGATCAGCAGAACGGCGCCCAGGGCATGCGCGATCCAGCCGCCGTATCCCTTCATCTCGACCAAGGCGATCAGGATCAGGGCCAGCGGCACATATTCCGAAAAGTTCGCATGGCTGCGAATCCTCAGGCCGAGATCCTTCTGTCCCCCGTCGCCGATCGAAACCCTGAAGCGCGCACGCCCGATGACCACCCGGACCGAAAGCCCCAGGAAGACCAGGCCGAGGGTGGCACTGTAGAATGCTGTAATTCCCGGAAATTCCATCGGCATCTTCCTTCGGAAAGTGTTTGTCGCAAATGCGAACCGGATGTGAACGCTGCTGACCCGCGGCACCCGACTGCATGTGCTTCACATACGATGCGCCCCCGGTCAGCCGCGCAGCCTCGCCATGACCCGGCCCGATCTGAACCTTGACCGTATATTCGCAACAATGTAGATAAACAACCATGAACGTCGATATGACCATAGACCCGGAGACCATGCGCGCCGCCGCCGAGGAGGCGAGCGAGTTGCTCAAGTCTCTCGGCAACCGTCACAGGCTCCTGATCCTGTGCCAGCTGGTACAGGGCGAGAAATCGGTCGGCCAGCTTGCCGAATTCCTCGGCATCCGGG
>NZ_JBEFZE010000017.1:0-81292 GCF_042762395.1 Pseudogemmobacter sonorensis | reverse complement strand
AGCCCCGACAAGGCAAGCGGCGAAAGCCCCGCCAGCGCGCGGCGCAGGGCCGGTTCGCGCGGCGCCAGCGCCGCCAGCGCGGCGGTCAGCGCCGCCCCCGCCTCAAGCGGGGCGAGCGCGGGCGTGGTCACGCTTTCGGGCCGAACCGGCAGGCCCTTTTCCTGGCAGCTCAGCCGCTCAAGCCGCACCGCGCCGCTGCCGCAGGCCACCACCAGACCTTCCGGCGTGGCCGACAGGACCCGACCCGGCGCGCCCGAGCCCGGCACCGCCTCGGCCTGGCCCACGTTCAGGACGCGGCTTCCGGTGTCGATCTTCGCGGTGGTCAGCGGGTTCCAGTAGCGGCCATGATCCAGCGCGCGCACCAGCCGCTCGACCTCTTCCGCCGGGCGCGAGAAGTCGATCCGGCCGAAGGCGGCGGGCCGGTCGGCGCGCAGATGCATGCGATGCGGCGCCCCCCCTTGCGCGCGCGGCCTGATCCCGGTTTCCAACTGCGCCACCACGGCGGGAAAACTCTCCAGCCCCGCCTCGAAACAGCGGGTGTTGAGGGTAAGCGCCGTCTCCCCCGGCGCGATGTCGAAGCGGCGCTCTTCCAGGATGCGGCCTTCGTCGACGCCGCCCTCGATCAGATGCCAGGTGATGCCGTGCCGTGCCGCGCCCTCCAGCAGCGCCCAGACCGGGGCGTTCAGGCCCGCGCGCTCGGGCAGGGGGCCGTCGTGGAAATTCACCGCGCCGTTGCGGGCCCGCGCCAGCACCTCGGGCTTCAGCAGATGCAGGTTGGCGATCGACAAAAGCCACTCCGCCTCGGGCAGCGCCGCGCCGGGCTCCAGCACCGTCAGGCCGCGCGCCGCGCCCCATTTGCGCAGCTCGGCCGAGCGGGTGACCAGTGCCGCGATCCGGTGGCCACGCGCCATGACGATCTCGCCGCATTGGCTGGTCAGGGTCTCATCGCCGATGAGAAGTGCCGTAAAACTCATGACTCACGTCCTTGCCCCGCCAATGCGGGCTGTCTGGGGGTGTTTGCGCGTTCCCCTGAAATCCGGAAACCATGGCGGAAATGATGCGCCAGCATGTCGCGAAGAAAGCGCGGGGGATCGCCGCGCTCGCGCTTCTGCACCAAAAGCCGCAGCCGCCACAAAGCTCCGCCCGCCGCCGCCGCCAGCGTGGCGGCAAGCGCATAGGCCCGGCCATGGTTCTTCGAGAAGTAATGCAGCCGCGAATCCAGCCAGAAGCCCGGGATACGCCGCCATGTCTTCATCCCGGTCGAGACCGAACCGATATGGGTCACCCGGCTTTCCAGCACATAATCGGTGGGCCAGCCCGCCCGGGCCGCACGGCGGCAAAGATCGGTTTCCTCGAAATAGAGAAAGAAGGTCTCGTCGAAGAGGCCGATGCGGTCCAGCACATCCTGCCGCATCATCAGGCTGGCGCCCGCCAGCCAGTCGACCCGCATGGTCGCCTGCGGGATCGGCCGGGCGACGACATGGCGATGCAGCAGCCGCGAGACCGGGCCGAAGCGGATATGGCCCTCGAACTCGCCGGGGATCGAGGGGAAGCGGAAGGCGGTCCGATGCGGCGCGCCATCCTCGCCCTGGATGAAACTTCCGGCAAAGCCGGTGCCGGGGTGGCGCTCCAGATGGTCCAGCAGGGCGCGGATCGCACCGGGCGCGGGAAAGGCGTCGGAATTCAGCAGATAGACGTAATCGGGACGCGCCCCCCCCGGCAGGCCCGCGCGGATGCCATGGTTGTTGCCCGCGCCGAACCCGCCGTTGCGGCCCGATTGCAGGACGCGCACCGGCACGGCGCCGCGATCCCATCCGCGTGCCGCCAGTTCGGAGGAGATCCGCTCGAAAGAGCCGTCGCCGGAATCGTTGTCGACGATGGTGATCGCGCCCGGGATCCCCGCCATCGCCCGCAGCGCCGCCTCGGCCGAGCGCAGGGTCATCTCGGGTGTGCGCCAGTTCAGGATGACGGTGAGAAGCGTCGCCATGGGCCTACTCCGCCGCCGTCACGAGCGAGATCACCTCGGCCCCGGGCCCGGTCTCGACCGCCGCCAGCGCGGCCTTCAGCCGGGTCGCCATCACCCGCACATTCGGCTCCAGCACCATGGAATCGTGGTCGCCGGGCACCTCGATCACCTCAAGCGCGGGGGCGAACTGGCGCAACTGGTTGTCCTCGAAGACATATTCCCGACCGCTGCTGACCCACAGCCCGCCCGAGACCTTCCAATGCAGGTCAAGCGGCGGGCGGATCAGCAGCGTCGCGCCATCTCGCCGGGGCAGGTCATAGCCGGGAAGCGCGGCCCGGAAGGCGGCCTCGATCGCGGCGCCCTGGAAGCCCGCCGCCTCGGGCCGGAGCCCGGCGTCCCCCCGCCCGCGCCTTTGCCAGGCCCAACGGTTCCGCGCCCATTCGACCAGATAGGACGGCCCTTTCCTGCGCAATTCCGCCAGCTTGATCAGCGCCTTGTCCCGCCGCTTCAGCAGCGGCCGCATCGGCAGCGGCGTGTCCAGAAGCGTCAGGAGCGAGACCGTCTCGCCCGCGGCCTCCAACTGGCGCGCCATCTCCCAGGCGATCAGCCCGCCGCCCGAAAAGCCGCCGACCAGATAGGGCCCCCGCGGCTGCACCTGGCGCAGTTCGGCGATATAGTCGCGCGCGGCCTCGGGGAAATTGTCATGCGGCTTGTCGTCGCCGTAAAGCCCGCGCGCCTGTAGCCCGTAGAAGGGCCGGTCCGCCCCCAGAAGCTGCGCCAGATGGCGCAGGTTCAGCACGTTTCCGAACATGCCGGCGACAAGGAAGAAGGGCGTTTTCGGCCCGCCCTCGCCCTGATGCATCGGCACCAGATGGGTGAAGCGGCGCGCCACGCGGGGGGCGGCGGCCTGGCCCGAGGTCTCGGCCCCAGTATCGGCGGCGGGCCCGATCTGCGCCTCGATCAGCGCGGCGCAGGCGGCGATGGTCGGCGCCTCGAACAGGACCGAGATCGGGAATTCCACCCGGAACGCCTTCTTGACCATGGCAAACAGCCGCACCGCGATCAGGCTGTGGCCGCCCAGGTCGAAGAAACTGTCCTCGACCCCCACCCGGGCCACGCCCAGCAGGTCTTGCCAGAAACCGACCAGCGTGCGCTCGATGTCGTTCCGGGGGCCCAGATATTCGGTGTCGAGATCGGGACGCTCGAAGGCTTGCCCCTCGGCGCGCGCGGCCCCGGCCACCTCGGCCGTCTGCCGGATCAGCCCCGGCAGGTCGAGCGAGGAGACGATCACCTGCGGCAGACCGAGCGCGAGCGCCCGGCCGAAGGCCTGCGCGCCTTCCTCGGGGCGGATGCCCTGGCGGAAGGCCGCGACCAGCCGCTCTTCCGCGGGGGAAAGCGGCTTCTGCGCACCCTCTTCGCGTTCCAACGTGCGAGGATCGGGCGGGGCGAAGCTCAGCCCGCCGTCGAGCCTGCGGATGGTGAAGCCCCGGATCTCGGCGCAGACCTCACCCCCGGGCGTGGCCAGCGTCACGTCGAAGACCGCCGTCGGGCGGGCGGCGTCATTGGCGGCAGCATTGCGGATATGGCTGACGATCCGCGCCGGAATCGGGCGGAACACCTGCATCGCGGCATAAGAGACCGGCACCCAGAGGTGGTCGGGGCGATAATCGTGGATCAAGTCCATCGCCCAGCCGGTCGCCAGATCCATCAGCGCCGGATGCATCAGCCAGCCCTGGTCCACCTCTTCCGCGAAAGCTGGAGGCAGGGCCAGATGCGCCAGCCCCTCGTCCCCCGCGATCGTCCGGCTGGTCAGCACCCGCCAGCGCGGACCGAATGCCAGATACGCCTCCTGCGGGCTGGCGAGCCCCTCGCCCAGTTGCGGAAGCGGCAGGCGCGCGGCGATGGCGGCGGGGTCGATCCGCGGCGCCGGGATGGCCAGGGGCAGCAGGCGCGCTGTGGCATGGGTCAGCCAGCCCGGACGGCCGCCCTGGCTGACCTCGGACTGGACCTCGAACCCATAGCCTTCGTCGCTGCGGCTCAGCCGGATGCGAAGGGGACGGCTTTCGCCCTCGGCCACCTCCAGCGCGGCAAGGAAGGTCAGGTCGCGCAATTCGAACCCACCGCTTTCGCCCTGTTCGGCCCAGGCCTCGGCCGCAAGCTCCAGATAGCCGGTGCCGGGGATCAGCGCCCGCCCGTCGTGGGTACGGTGGCCGTCCAGCACCCAGCGGTCATGGCCGTAGCGGGCCAGAAACACCCGGTTGCCCTGCGGATCGAAGCTCGCCTCATCCAGCATCGGGCGCGAGACCGGCAGACGCGGCGCCTGCGGTCGGCCCAGCCGGTCGGCAAGGCTTTCGGCCGCCATGCCGACGCCCTGCCAGATGCCCCAGTCCAGCGCGACGACCCGGGTCCGCCCGCCCGCGCGGTATTTCGAATAGGCGTTCATGTATTCGTTCGCCGCGACGTAATCGACCTGGCCCGCAGGCCCGGTCAGCGTCGAGGTCGAGGAAAACAGCACCAGCAGCGCGATGGATCCGTCGGGGAACAGCCGCTCCAGAACCTGGGTTCCATGCAGCTTCGGCGCGAAGACCTCTTCGGCCTCGGCGGGCGACTTGGCCAGCAGCGGGCCATCGGCCACCACCCCCGCCGCATGGATCACCGCATGGACAGGGCCGAACCGCACCACGCCCGCGTCGCGCGCGGCCTCCATCTCGAACAGGTTGGCGACATCGGCCTGGGCGACATGCACCTCGCCGCCAAGCGCCTCAAGCCGTTGCAGCGCAAGGATCCGGCGCGACACCCCGTCTGAGGGGTCGTGGCGCGTGAGCCAGGCCCGCCACATGTCGCGAGGCGGCAGTTTCGAACGCGCGATCAGGGTGATGCGCACGCCATGGCGCCGGATCAGTTCCTCGGCGATGGTCAGGCCGATACCGCCGAATCCGCCCGTGATCAGCACATGGGCGCCCTGCGGCATCTCGATCCCTTCACCGGTCAGCGCGACCTTGCGCACCCCCGCGCCATAGCGCCGCGCGCCGCGCAGGGCCGCGACCGCGCCACCCTCGGCCATGGCCTCTTCCAGCACGAAATCCGCCAGATCGGCCGTGCCCGGCACCAGGTCCAGCGCGGAAAGCGTCACCCCCGGCAATTCCCGGGCGCCGACTCGCACCGGGCCCATCACCATCGCCTTTTCGGGATAGGCCAGAGGCTCGTCCCGGACCTGGGCCGCGCCCGAGGTCAGGACCGTCAGCTTGAGCGGACGCGGCAGGCTTTCGCCCTCGATCGCCTGCAACAGGAACAGCAGCGACCAGAAGCCCTGTTCCAGATTGCGGTGAAGGAAGCTCGATCCGGGGCGGAAGCGCTCGCCGCCCTGCTTCGGATCGCCGGTTACCAGCCAGCCGTGCAGGATGCGGGTGGGCGCCAGATCGCGCGCCACCAGATCGCGCAGCAGCAGGTCATAGCCCTCGCGCCCGCGTTCGGGGGCAAGGACATAGCCCGCCTCGCCGTCGCGGGAGAAAGCATCGCCCGCCCGCAGGGTGACGACGCGGTGCCCCGCCGCCCCGAGCCGCGCCGCGACCGAGGCCGTGAGCCCGGTCGCATCGGCAAGGACCAGCCAGGTTTCCGGCGCAGCCCCGGCCAGATCGGCGATGTCGAACCCGGCGGGCTCGGGCGTCCAATGCGGCTTCCAGCCCCATTGCGCGACATCCTCGATCCGGGTCAGCGCGGGTTCCTCGGGCGCGTCGGAGCGGCCCGGCTCGATGAAATAGGGCTTGCGCTGGAAGGCATAGCCCGGCAGCGGCACCCGCTGGCGCCGCGCACCGCCCCAGATCGGCGCCCAGTCCACCGCCACGCCGCAGGCCCATAGCCGAACGATCGTTCCAACATGCCAGGCGTCATCACCGATCCGCTGCTCGGGATGGCGCAAGGCCGCGATCACCTGGCCCTGCGCCACGCCATTGGCCTGCGCGAGCGAGGACAGCGCCCGGCCCGGCCCCATCTCCAGATAGACCCGGCCGGGGACGGCGGTCAGCTCCTCCATGCAGGCCCGGAAATTCACCGTATTGCGCAGATGGCCCAGCCAATAGCCCGGATCGGTGGCCTCGGCCCCGGTCAGGGGCTTGCCGCTGCGGTTCGAGATCACCGGCAGGACCGGCGGCTTCAGCACGATCCCGCGCAGGTAGTCGCCGAATTCCGCGAGGATCGGCTCAAGCATCCGGCTGTGGGCGGCGATGTCGATGGCGACGCGGCGGGTCTCGATCCCCTCGGCCAGCAGCCCTTCGGCCAGGGCCGTCAGATCGGCATCGGGGCCCGAGACCACGCAAAGCCCCGGCGCATTCACCGAAGCAAGGTCGAGATCCCCGCTCAGCCAGGGCCGCAGATCCGCCTCGGACAGCGGGACCGACAGCATTCCCCCGGCCGGAATCCTGTCGAAGAGCCGCCCGCGCAGATGCACCAGCCCGATGCAATCCTCGAAGGACATCACCCCCGCCAGCGCGGCGGCGGTATTCTCGCCCATGGAATGGCCAACCAGCGCGGCGGGCCGCACGCCCCAGCTTTCGTAAAGCCTGGCCAACGCGAATTCGGTGATCATGATCAGCGGCAGTTGCACCGAGGGGCGTTTGAGCGCCTCGTCCGCCGCCACCCGCGCGGGTTCGGACGGCAACCACAGCGCGCGCAGATCGTAGTCGAGCCGCGGCGCCAATACCGACAGCCCGCGATCCATCCAGTCGGCGAAGACCGGCTCGGTCTCGTAAAGGTCGCGCGCCATGCCCGCATATTGCGCGCCGCCGCCGGGGAACATGAAGACCACCTCGGGGTTCAGACCCAGAAGGTCGTGGTTGAAGACCCGGCGCGGGTCGGCGCCCTCCAGCAGGCGGGCGGCCTCTTCATGGCTTTCGGCCACGATCACCCGGCGCTTCTCGAAGGCGCGGCGGCCCTCTTTCAGCGTGAAGGCCACATCGGCCAGGGGCTGTTCAGGATGGGCGCGCAGATGCGCCGCCAGCCGCGCGGCCTGCTGGTCCAGCGCCGCCCGGCTCCGGGCCGAAAGGACCAGCGGCTGAAACGGCCAGTCGCTGGGCTCGGCGGCCGGACGGGGGGGCGCCTCCTGCAGGACGGCATGGGCATTGGTGCCGCCGACGCCCAGGCTGTTGACGCCCGCGCGCAGGACCGGCGCCTGCCATTCGGTCAGCCGGTCGTTGACGCGGAAGGGCGAGGTCTCGAAATCGATCGCCGGATTGGGCGCCTCGTAGCCCAGGCTGGGCGGCAATTGGCGGTGATGCAGCGAGAGCGCGACCTTGATCAGGCTCGCCACCCCGGCTGCGGTGTCGAGATGGCCGATATTGGTCTTGACGCTGCCGATGCGGCAATGGCCGACGGCATCGGTGGTTTCGCGGAAGGCCTCGGTCAGGGCGGCGACCTCGATCGGGTCGCCCAGATAGGTGCCGGTGCCGTGGCATTCGACATAGGTCACGCTGTCCGCCGAGACGCCCGCGATCATCTGCGCCTCGGCGATGCATGCGGCCTGCCCGTCGACCGAGGGCGCCAGATAGCCCGCCTTGGCCGCACCGTCGTTGTTGATGGCCGAGCCCTTTATGATCGCCCAGATGTGATCGCCGTCGCGGACCGCATCCTTGGCGCGGCGCAGCGCCACGCAGCCCGCGCCCGAGCCGAAGACCGTGCCCTGCCCGCGGTGGTCGAAGGCATGGCAATGGCCGTCGGGCGAAAGGATCTCGCCCTCATGGAACAGATAGCCGCGCTTTTGCGGCAGCTCGATGGTGACGCCCCCCGCCAGCGCCATGTCGCATTCGCCCGAGAGCAGCGCCTGCGCGGCGTAATGCACGGCGACCAGGCTGGTCGAACAGGCCGTCTGCACATTCACCGACGGTCCACGAAGGTCCAGCAGATGGCTGACCCTTGTCGAGAGGAAATCCTTGTCGTTGCCGGTGTGGCGCAGCAGGAACATGCCGGTCTGTTCGACCAGATCGCGGTTCGAGCAAAGGTTGAAATAGAAATAGGACCCCATGCCGCAACCGGCATAGACGCCGATGGCGCCCTTGAAATGCTCGGGCGGGTGGCCTGCATTCTCCAGCGCCTCCCAGGCCACCTCCATGAACTGGCGGTGCTGCGGGTCGAGGATCGCGGCCTCTTTCGGGGAAAAGCCGAAGAAATCGGCGTCGAAGGCCTCGAACCCGTCCAGGACGGCGGCGGCGGGGACGTAATTCGGGCGCGCCATCCGTGCGGGGCTTTCCCCGGCGGCACGCAATTCGGCCTCGGTCAGGTGGCGGATCGACTCGACTCCCGCGGCAAGATTGGCCCAATAGGCTTGGATATCCGCCGCGCCGGGCAGATGCGCCGCCATGCCGACCACCGCGATATCGGTGTCTTCCAGCCTTTCACTGTCGTCAGAACTCATACTGCAACCTCTCCCCGCCCCTTGGGCAAGCGGCTGTAATCCTAGCGCAAAACCGGCCTTTGCGACAGCCATGCAAAGCCCGTCCGGGGATCGTGCATGGATGCGAGACAATGCCCTGCTTTGACCACAAAGCCGACGCATTCCCCGCCGGATCATGGCAGGCGGATCGCCGGGACCCTGGATCCGATGCCGCCTGCCGGGCGTAATCGTGCGTTAAGGTAAACAATAGGACCGATCCCGCCCCCGGCAAGAAGGGTGGGGATCGCACGCGCCGAGCGCAAGGGGCCACCCCTTCGGGACCCGGCGCCGATCACCCGCGGGAAGCGCCGACCTCCGCCTGCGGGCGCGCGATCATATCACCGTCCGGCCCGGGGTCGCGGGACCGACGCGCGCGAACCATCTGTCATGCGCGGCCTGCCGCCTGCGCGCGGCCAGAAGCTCCGCCTGGCCCAGAAGCGCCCCCGCCATCAGCCATGTCAGCGGCACGATGGTCGCATTGGGCAGCAGGTCGACGAGGTTGAACGCCAGCATCAGCGCCAGCGCCCCCACCACCGGGTCGATCTCGGCGCGCCGCGACAAAGCCTCGCGCGCCATAAGCCAGAGCGGCAGGCAAAGCATCCCGAACTCGGCCAGATAGCCCAGCCAGCCGAACTGGCCGATACGGATGACCCAATGGCCGTCCGCCACCGTCAGAACCTGTCCGGTAAAGGAATCATGGACGAAGTTGCGCCCATAGCCGCCCCAGCCGAACCATGGTTTTTCGGCCGCGCGCGACAGCAGGATCTCTTCGTTGATCAGCCGGTATTCCAGCGACCAGGCCCGCTCGGCGTTCAGCCCCCGCGCGAAGTCGAGGATCTCGTAGATCGGCACCAGATGCAGGCCGCGCAGCAGCGGATAGCTGATCACGATCAGGGAAAGCACGCCCGCGACCAGAAGATTGACGCGCGGCGGCATCAGAAGGATCAGCGGAAGCGCGGCCATGGCATAGGCGGCCGGCCCGAAGCTTTTGCAGATATAAAGGATCAGCGCCAGCCACAGCAGGATGACAAGCTGCTTCGGCCGGGCCACGGCCGGGCCCTCGCGCAGGAAGACCGCCGAAGCCATGAGGCACAGCAGCGCGAAGAACGCCAGCCAAAGCCCATGCGGCGTGAAGACCATCGGGCGATAGCCTCCGAACCGGATCGTCTGGGTGAAATCGTGCTGCATATAGCCGTAGACCCAGTTGTTGAGCTGGGGCGACAGCCTGGATTCCAGCAGCATCGGCACCGAATATATCAGGCCGGTCACCACCAGGACCTTCAGAAGCTCGCGCATCGCCTCGGGCGTGGCCAGGTCGCGCCGCGCCAGAAACAGCGGCAGCGCGTAAAGAAGCTGCGTCGCAACCGTGGCCAGGCTGTCGTAGATCCGCATCCCGGGGATGGCCGGGGCAAAGACGAAGTGGACCGGATCAGGATTGCTCACCACCGTCACGAAGGGCGCCAGAATGAACAGGCCCATCAGCAGCCGCCCCAGCCAGCTTTGAGGCAGGCCCGGCATCCGTTGGCGCAGGATCAGGACCGAGACCACGAAAGCCGCAAGCACGGGCAGCGTGTCCTTGTGCATGTCCGGGAAAAGCGGCAGGTCCAGAACCGTCAGCGGCGGCAGGATCAGATAGGATCCGACCACGGTCCAGATCAGCGCCCGTCCCGCATCCAGGTCGCGGTAAAGCCGCCAGACCACATAGGGCCAAAGCAGCAAAACCGCATAGGCGATCGGGTTCGGGGTGATCACGGGGGGCTGCCATTCCTGTCGATAACCGGGCGATACTATCACGTTTTCGCGGCGCGGGACAAATCTTGGCCTGCGGAAACAATCTGTTCGCAAATGGGCATGCGCATCGCCGCCCCCCGGCGGTATAAGCGTCGGACCCCGGCCGACGGTCCAGTGTGGAGTATCCTCGTGATCTTTCAGTTCGACGACACCCGGATCGCGGTGACCCATGCCGACCGCGCGGGCCTGCTGTCCGAGATCGCGCGGCGCTTCTCCTCGGGCACCGGCTTTGCCCTGGCGACCATCAACCTCGACCATATCGTCAAGCTCGGCCGGGACCCGGCCTTCCTCCGCGCCTATGCCGCGCAGGACATGGTCGTGGCGGATGGTAATCCCGTGGTCTGGCTGTCGCGGATCTCGGGTCGGCCGGTCGAACTGATCCCCGGCTCCGACCTGGTGGAGCCGCTGTGCCGCGCCGCCGCGCGGGCCGGGCTTGCGGTCTCGATGCTGGGGGCGACGCAAGAGGCGCTGGACGCGGCCGCACGCCGCCTTGCCGACCGCATTCCCGGCTTTCGCGCCGGGCTTCTGATCGCGCCGCCGATGGGGTTCGACCCCGAGGGCGACGAGGCCCACGCCGCGCTGGAGCGGATCGCGACGCTCGGCCCCGGGCTTTGCCTGGTGGCGCTTGGCGCGCCCAAGCAGGAACGCCTCGCCGCGCTTGGCCGCAAGATCGCACCGCAGGCGGGCTTCGCCTCGGTCGGCGCGGGGGTGGAATTCATCTCGGGCCACCAGGACCGCGCGCCCGCCTGGATCCGCGCCATCGCCATGGAATGGCTGTGGCGGGCGTTTTCTGCGCCCCGCCGACTGGTGCCGCGCTATATCGCCTGTTTCGCGGCTCTTCCCGGCCTTGTGGCCGAGGCCCTGCGCCAGCGCCGCGATCCGCCGCGACCGGCCGGTTGATCACTTGTATTCGATCAGCCCGCGCCTGCGCCCGCCGAGCCGCCCCAGATGGTATTCCATAACGCCAAGCGCCTCTGGCAGCTTGCCCAGAAGGGTGAAGACCGCCGCCTCCAGCCCCGCCCGCCCCTCCTCCCGCCAGCGCAGCCAGAGCCGCAGGATCTGCGCGGGCCAGAGACCGAGGATCAGGAAACCCGCCGGATGCAGCAGCCCGGCCAGAAGCGCCAGAAGCGGAACGCCAAGCCCCCAGATCAGCGCCCGCCGGGTCTCGGCTACCCAATGGCGGTCGGGGCCCACGCCATGCAGCGCCGCGCCTTCGGCAAAGGCATGGCCCGCGCGGCGGCTGCGGCGCCACCATTGCCCGAACCGCGTCATCGCGGCGTCGTGCCAGGTCATCTCGGCCTCGATCCGCAGAATCCGCCCGCCCGCCCGGCGCAGGCGCTGGCAAAGCTCGGGCTCCTCGCCCGCGATCAGTTCCTCGCGATAGCCTCCCACGGCCAGCACCGGCCCGAGCCGCATCAGCGCATCGCCGCCACAGGCCAGCGCCTCGCCCGCAGGGGTGTCCCATTCGCGGTCGCACAGCCGGTTCCAGACCGAGACCTCGGGATGACGCTCGCGCCGTCGGCCGCAGACCACCACGACGCCGGGATCTTCGGCAAAGGCCTCCAGCCCCCGAGCCACCCAGCCGCTGCGCATTTCGCAATCGCCGTCGAGGAGTTGGACGAACTCTGCCCGGGGCTGCCGCCGCGCCACCTCCGCCAGCCCGGCATTGCGTGCCCGCGCCGCCGTGAAGGGCCGCGACATGTCAAGCCGCACCACCTCGGCCCCCGCCGCCGCGGCCGCCGCGACCGACCCGTCGGTCGAACCGCTGTCGACATAGACCACATGCCGGACCTGGCCTTGCAGCGCGGCCAGGCAGGCGAGCAGCCGCGCGCCCTCGTTGCGCCCGATCACGACGGCATCGACGACAGGCGAATGGCTGGGCGGGCGGGGATCATCCATGACCCGACCATAGGCCCTGGCCCCCGCCGCTCCAACCCCCACGCGGCCCGCGACAGGCGCCGGGGACGGGGCGGACAGCGGCGTGCAACTTATGCGGCAGGCTTCCTTTTCCGCCCGACTTCTGTTATCGGATGGGATCTGGGCGGGGGCCCGGAACGATCCTGAGCGACCGCGCCGATGGCCGGTCCGACGGACGGGCGCGAATGGCGTTCCGGCATGCTCCGCTGCAAGGCGGGTGTTCTGAATCCGTTCGCAGCCGAAAGGCTGCCGTTGCAGCAAGGGCCCGTGGCGACATGAGCAAACACGAAATCCTGGGTCCATTCGGCGCAAACGAACCAGATAAAGGTTTTTTTCTGATGTCTGGCGAAGATCAGGACAGTCGTTCCCCCGGCCAATCGCGCCGCGGCAACCATGTCTCGGTGTTCCGGCGCGGCCAGGTTCTGCCGCCCGAGACGGTGATGCTGGACCAGCGCACCGGGCGCGAGATCTTCCTGAACGACGCCTCCTTCGCCACGCCGAACCCGGCGCGGATCTGGGAATCGCTGAACGAAATCGCGCCCGATCCCTATCGGCTGACCCGAAACGGTCTGTTTACCAATGCCGAACAGCACCCCGCGGCGAAAAGCTTCGACATCCTGCGCAGCCGGGTGCTGCAGGGCATGGCAAAGCAGGGCTGGACCCGGCTTGCGGTCACCTCGCCCGGGCCGGGCTGCGGGAAATCCTTCGTCGCGGCCAATCTGGCGCTGTCGATGGGGCGGCTTCCCTCGTGCCGCACGGTGCTGCTGGACCTTGATCTGCGCGCCCCCGGGCTGGCGCATCTGTTCGACCAGCGCGATGCCGCGCCGCTTCTGGAATTCCTGATGGGCGAGCAGCCGCTGGAATCGCAGTTCCGCCGCCTGGGGCGCAATCTGGTGCTTGGCCTGAACGGTGCGCCGGTGCCGCTTGCCGCCGAGGCCCTGCACGACCCCGCCTTCGCCGAGGCGATGACCGCGCTGCGCGAGATGCTGGAGCCCGATGTGGTGATCTGCGACGTGGCGCCCACGCTGACCTCGGACGAGGTGATCGCGCTGTCAGGCCAGATGGATGCCGTGCTTCTGGTCACCGACGGCACCCGGACCTCGCCCGAAGAGATCACCGAATGCGAGCGCCTGTTCGAGGGGCGGCTTCCGCTTCTGGGCGTGGTTCTGAACCGCGCGCAGGACCGCAAGCCCGCGCGCCATGGCGCGGCGCGGCTGTTCCCCGGGCGGCGAGGCTGAGGAGCGGGGTCCGATGGGTCAGATTCAGAATATCGAGGATCTTCTCAACTTCCTGTGGCGGCGGCGCTGGCTGATCGCGCTGGTCACCGTGATCGGCGTGGTCTGCTCGGCCATCTACGCCAAGACCCGGCCCGACAGGTTCGAGGCCTCGGCCGCGATCCAGGTCCAGGGCGCGCAGGTCGGCGCCGATGGCGCGGTCATGGGATCGGCCAAGGTGCTGGAGGGCATCCAGCAACGCCTGACCACCCGCGAGGCGCTTCTGGGCATGATCGCGCGGCACGGGCTTTACACCGACCTGCCCGGCCTTTCGGACGAGCAGAAGATCAGCCTCCTGCGCGCGTCCATCTTCTTCCATGCCATCGAATCCAGCACACCCGCCGCCTATGGCCAAGGCGCGCAGATCTCGGCCATCATCATCAGCGCCGCCGATGGCACCGCCGGTGGCGCGGCGCGGATCGCCAACGACCTGGCGCAGAGCATTCTCGACCTGTCGTCCAGCGGCCAGATCGAGCGGGCCCGCGAGACCCGCGCCTTCTACCTTGAGGACCAGACCCGCCTGGCCGCCGAAATCGCCGCGCTGGAAGGTGACATCGCCGCCTACAAGAACGCCAATGCCGATTCGATGCCGACCTCCTCGGACCTCCATCGCAGCGAGTTGGTGGGGATCGACTCCGATCTGCGCGCGCTGGACCAGTCGCTGGTCGCGCTGATGGAAGAGCAGCGCCAGCTTGTCGCCCGCAGCGACCTGCGCGAGACCGAACGCCGCCGCTTGCAAGAGCTTGAGAACCAGATCGCGGTGATGGCGGGACAGAAATCCGCCCTGAACAGCCGCCGCGATGCGCTGCTCGCGGCCATCTCCCGCCTGCCCGAGGTCGAGCGCGGCCTTGCCGGGATGGAGCGTGAGCTTGAACTGCTTCAGGCCAGCCTCGGCGCGACCAGCGCCCGCCTGATCGAGGCCGAGACCGCCCTGCGGCTGGCCGAGCGCCAGCAGGGTGAGCGGTTCGCCCTGCTGGACCGCGCCGTCACGCCGGAATATCCGGTCGGCACCAATGGCAGGAAACTGTTCGCCGCCGGGTCGGTGGCCGCGTTCCTGGTGGCGCTTGGCCTGGCCTTCGCGCTGGATCTGATGCGCCCGGTCGTGCGGACCTCGGCGCAGATGGAGCGGCAACTGGGCCTGCGCCCGGTGATCGCCATCCCCGAGATCGACTTCGCGGGCGTCGCCCGCCGCCGCCATCCGGTGCTGCAAGGCGCGGCGACGCTGCGCGACAGGGCGCTGGAACTGCCCCGCCCGGTGCTGATCGGGGCCGCGCTGGTCGTCGTGCTGCTGACCGGCGCCGCGATGGCGATGGTCTAAGGGCCTCGGGGCCCGGACCCAACACCGAACGCCATCGCCTGAGCCGCAAAAGGAAAGGCCCCGCAGTCACCTGCGGGGCCTTCGTCTTTCATCCGGGAAGGGATCAGCCCTCGGCCGGTTCCTCTTTCTTCTCGGGCTGGATCTCGGCGCCGGTCTCCTGATCGACCATCTTCATGCCAAGGCGAACCTTGCCGCGGTCGTCGAAGCCCAGAAGCTTGACCTTCACCTCCTGACCTTCCTTCAGAAGCTCGTTGGGATGGGTCAGGCGCTTGTTGGCGATCTGGCTGACATGGACCAGCCCGTCGCGCTTGCCGAAGAAGTTCACGAAAGCGCCGAAATCGACCAGCTTCACCACCTTGCCGGTGTAGATCTGGCCCTCTTCGGGCTCGGCCACGATGGACCAGATCAGGTCATAGGCCTTCTTGATCGCCGCCGCATCGTTCGAGGCGATCTTGATGATGCCGTCGTCGTTGATGTCGACCTTGGCGCCCGAGACCTCGACGATCTCGCGGATGACCTTGCCGCCCGAGCCGATCACTTCGCGGATCTTGTCGGTCGGGATCTGCATCGTCTCGATCTTCGGCGCGTATTCGCTGAAGCCCTGCGGGGCGGCCAGCGCCTTGTTCATCTCGCCAAGGATGTGCAGACGGCCGTCGCGGGCCTGGGCCAGCGCCTGGCTCATGATCTCGGGGGTGATGCCCGCGACCTTGATGTCCATCTGCATGGTGGTGATCCCGGCCTCGGTCCCCGCGACCTTGAAGTCCATGTCGCCGAGGTGATCCTCGTCGCCCAGGATGTCGGTCAGAACGGCCCAGCGGCCATCCTCTTCCAGGATCAGGCCCATGGCCACGCCCGCGACCGGCGCCTTCAGCGGCACGCCCGCGTCCATCATCGACAGCGACCCACCGCAGACCGAAGCCATCGAGGACGAGCCGTTCGATTCGGTGATCTCGGACACGATGCGGATCGTGTAGGGGAAGTCGGTCGCGGCGGGCAGCACCGCCTGCAGCGCGCGCCAGGCCAGCTTGCCATGGCCGATCTCACGACGGCCGGGCGAGCCCACGCGGCCAACCTCGCCGACCGAATAGGGCGGGAAGTTGTAGTGCAGCAGGAAGTTCGAGCGCGAATTGCCGTTCAGCGCGTCGATGATCTGCTCGTCCTCGCCGGTGCCGAGGGTGGTGACCACCAGGCCCTGGGTCTCACCCCGGGTGAACAGCGCCGAGCCATGGGTGCGCGGCAGGACGCCGGTTTCCGCCACGATCGGGCGCACGGTCTTGTTGTCGCGGCCGTCGATCCGGGCGCCACCGTTGATGATGTCCCCGCGCAGGATGCCCGATTCCAGCTTCTTGATGGCCGAGCCGAGGTTCTTGTCCGCCAGATCCTCTTCCGACAGCACGCCCTTGATGGCGGTGACGGCGGCCGAAATGGCGTTGGTGCGTTCCTGCTTGTCCTTCAGAGCGAAAGCGGCGCGCATCTGCGCCTCGCCCGCCGCCGCGACGCGGGTGTAGAGATCCGCGTAATCGGGGGGGGTGAAGTCGAAGGGCTCTTTGGCGGCCTCTTCGGCCAGGTCGATGATCAGGTCGATCACCGGCTGCATCGCGGCATGGCCGAACTTGACCGCGCCCAGCATTTCGTCCTCGGTCAGCTCATAGGCCTCGGATTCGACCATCATCACGGCGTCCTTGGTGCCGGCGATGACCAGATCCAGCCGCTGGTCGGGGTTGTTGCGAAGCTGGTGCATGTCGTCCATGGCCGGGTTCAGCACATATTCGCCGCCGGTAAAGCCGACGCGCGCCGCCCCGATGGGGCCCATGAACGGAACGCCCGACAGGGTCAGCGCGGCGCTGGCCGCGATCATCGCCACGATGTCGGGATCATTGGTCAGGTCGCACGACAGCACGGTCGCCATGACCAGAACCTCGTTCTTGAAGCCCGGCACGAACAGCGGGCGGCAAGGACGGTCGATCAGGCGCGAAACCAGGGTTTCCTTTTCCGAGGGCCGGGCCTCGCGCTTGAAGAAGCCGCCCGGGATCTTGCCGGCGGCATAGTATTTTTCCTGATAATGCACGGTGAGCGGGAAGAAATCCTGCCCTTCCTTGGCCGCCTTGGCGAAGGTCACATTGGCCATGACCTGGGTCTCGCCCAGGGTGGCGATGACCGAGCCGTCGGCCTGACGGGCAACCTTGCCGGTTTCCAGGGTCAGCGTCTCATTGCCCCACTGGATCGATTTCTTGGTAACGTTGAACATTCAGCATCCTCTTGCGAGCCCTCCCGTCCCCTGACGGGTCTCGCGTTGTCTGGCGGCCCCATTGCCGCCGCCCCAATCCTGCGCATGTGCCCGGGGCCGGGGGCGTCACGTCTCAGATGGGCCGGGGCCATACAGGAAAAACCGCGCCTTGGAAAGCGAGGAGTTCACCGCGCGCCCTTCGTGCGGCCGCCTTTGCCAGCCGACCCTGGCGGGCGGGCCGCCCCTTTTCCGCAACGGAAAACGCCCGCACCTTGCGGCGCGGGCGTTCCGTGGCCCCCTGTATGGAGGCCCCTGTCCGGTCGGTTCAGCGGCGCAGGCCGAGGCGCTGGATCAGCGACTGGTAGCGGGCTTCGTCGATCTTCTTGAGATAGTCGAGCAGTTTGCGGCGTTGCGCGACCTGCATCAGAAGGCCACGGCGCGAGTGGTTGTCCTTCTTGTGGGTCTTGAAATGCTCGGTCAGCGTCGCGATGCGCGACGACAGGATGGCGACCTGGACTTCGGGCGAGCCGGTGTCGCCTTCCTTGGTCGCATATTCCTTGATGAGGCGGTTCTTCTCTTCGACCGTGATCGACATCGAAAGCTCCTTTCGGGTTGGCAATGGACGGCGCAAGCCGGGATGTCGTCCAGCAAGGCCCTTTGGTATCCCCGGGGGTCCGCCACCTCGCGGGCGGGGCGGATTCCCGTCGGGGATGCGCGCATATAGAGGCAATCCCGGCCCAAGGGAAGCCCGAAGTGCCGAGGCCAGGTCGCGGGACGGCAGGGCCGGGCACTTCGTTAGGCATGATAACCGGGTTAACCATGATAACCCGCGCACCGCGGCCGAGGATGCTTTTTCCCACCCCCCGATTCGTGCTATCAATATGGATGATTTTCCTATCACTATCAGTGTCTTGAAGGAAATATTGGTTAACGCTGCGGGGTGCGGCGGCTTTACGGGGTTGGAAGCGGGGTCGAAAACATGCTGGCGGTCTTTGGCGTGCTGGGGGCGGTCCTGGCCGGGGTTCTGGTCGAATCCGTGCTCGGCCCGGGCGAGAATGGCGCAGAGGAGGACGACACCTCCGATTCCGATATGGGCGCGGCCACCGCCGGATCGCCCGGCGACCTTCTGGACGATGCCGCGACGGCGCCTTCGGATCCCGCCGCCCCCGGCGGATCCGCGCTGGCGGGTTCCACCCTTCCCGGATCGGGGGACGACATTTCCGGCCAGGCCACCACCGGCGACCTGGTCGCCGGAACCCCGCTCCATCTGGTCGGATCGCCCCGGGACGACCTGATCACCGGAACCGACGCCGCCGACCTGATCGAGGCCGGAGAGGGCAACGACCAGATCGACGCCGGGGGCGGCGACGACAGCCTCTACGGCGGCGCGGGCGAGGATCTGATCTGGGCCGGGGCGGGCGACGACCTTGTCGACGGCGGCGCGGGCAACGACATCCTGCACGGCCAGGACGGCGCGGATACGCTGTTCGGCGGCGAGGGGGATGACCATCTTGCCGGGCATGGCGGCGACGACCACCTCTTCGGCGGCGCGGGCGACGACACGCTGCTTGGCGGCATGGGCGATGACCGGCTCGACGGCGGCCGGGGCGACGACTGGCTCGCGGGCGGCCATGGCGACGACAGCCTGTTCGGGGGAGAGGGGCGCGACACGCTGGACGGCGGCGCGGGGAATGACCTGCTTTTCGGCATCCTGCCCGACGGCACCGACGACGGCGCCCCCGATTTCCTGAACGGCGGCGAAGGGGATGACACGCTCTGGCTCGGCGCGGGCGACCATGCCACAGGGGGCGAGGGGCGGGACAGTTTCATCCTGTCGCGCTGGCTGGCCGAGGGCGGCTTTGCCACCATCGCCGATTACGACCCCGCCGAGGACGAGATCGTCGTGGTCTACGATCCCGCCGCCCATGCCGATCCGCAACTGACGCTGAGCGACGCGGATGAAACCGGCGGGATCCGCATCCTTCTCGACGGCACCGAGATCGCCCGGGTCAATGCGGCGGTCGATCTGGCCGCGATCCGGCTGCTTGCCGCCTGACCGCGCGGGCGGGCGGGGGGCTGCTTGAGCGATGCATCGTCCCCCGATTGCCGCCGCCTGACCGCGCGCGCGGGCGGGGGTGATCGGCGGGATGCGGGCAAAGTAAGCGCGCGGCTGGGGCCTTACCCCCGGGCGCGCGGTGTCGATCCGTCCCGAAGGCGATCCCACATGCCTTGGGCAGCGCAAGATCGAAGGCGCCGGGCCTATCGGTTGAAGACGCGGCCCGGGTGGAATTCGCCGCCCATATACCGGCCAAGGGCGATGGCGCGACCCTCGAAACTCGCCCAGCCCTCGTCGCCATAACCGATATGGCCCAACACCTGGCCGGGATTGCCGTTGCGGATCCGCACCGCGCCCTCGGGCGTGGCGCGCAATTCGGGCAGGCCTTCAAGCCCCAGTTCCAGGGGCGCCAGCAGGCTGTCGATCTCTTCGCTGCGGGCCAGTTCCTCGATCCGCGCCATGGTGACCGCGCCCCCGGCCCGGAACGGCCCCGACCATTCGCGCCGCAGCCAGGCGACATGGCCAAGGCAGCCCAGCACCTGCCCCAGGTCGCGGGCGATGGCGCGCACATAGCCGCCCTTGCCGCAGACCATCTCGAAATCGGCGTGATCGGCATCGGGGCGGGCCAGAAGTTCCAGCCTCTCCACCCACAGCGGCCGGGGGGCAAGGTCCATCTCGATCCCCTCGCGCGCGAGGTCGTAGGCGCGCTCGCCCTCGACCTTCACGGCCGAGACCTGGGGCGGCATCTGTTCGATCATGCCCCGGAACCCGGCCAGCGCCGCCTCGATCCCGGCATCCTCCGGGCGGCGGTCCGAGCGCGCGATCACCGCGCCCGAGGCGTCGTCGCTGGCGGTCGCCGCGCCGAAGGCGACGCGGAAACGGTAGCATTTCAGCGCATCGGCGATGACGGGGACGCATTTCGTTGCCTCGCCAAGCGCCACGGCCAGAACCCCGGTCGCATCCGGGTCCAGCGTGCCGGCATGGCCCGCCTTCTGGGCCTGGAACGCCCATTTCACCTTGTTCACCACATCGGTGGAGCCCAGGCCCGCGGGCTTGTCCACGATCACCCAGCCATGCACCGGGCGCCCCTTGCGCGTTCTCGCCATCCGTCCCTTCCGGTCTGTCAGCCCTTCGGCCCGACGGTGCCCAGAATCGGCCCCATCGGGAAACCGCCGTCATGCCGTCCCAGAGAGGGCGCGTAAAGGCGCGAGATGTTGCCATCGAAATACAGCGCGTTCGAAAGCCCCAAATGGTCGCGGAAGAAACGGGCGAAGCGGTGGAAATTCACCGGCCGGTCGCTGATGGCGAAGATCGCCCGATCCTCGCCCGCCGGGACGCCCACGCCGTTGCGGATATAGGCCGAGGGGCTGTCGGGCAGGAAGCGCGGGTGCAGCGCCCCGTCGATCACCAGCATTGGGCCGGACTGGGTGGCAAAGCGGCAATCCGGGGCTCCGGCCTGGAAGCTGCGGCTTTCGATCACGCGAAAGCGCCCCTCGCCCCAGCAGAAGACGCCATTGGGCAGCAGGCCGAAATTGCCGGGCCCCTCACGGGTGACAAGCGCGGCCTCTTCAAGGCCCTCGGTCACGAACAGCCCCACCGGGCTGCGGTCGGCATGATACATGCCCGCATTCATCGCGAAGGTCAGTTGCAGGCCCGGCGCCTCGGCCGCCAGCATCTCGTCCACGGCGCGGAAGCTGCCCAGGACGGCGCCATCGCCGGGATCTCGCAGGAAAAGCCGCAGATCCTCCGAGGTCGAAACCTCGCACAGGGTGAAGGGCGTCTGCTCGAAGGTCTCGATCCGGCAGGTCGAGGCCCCGGCCCCGCCCGGCGCGAGCAGCGCCAGCATCAAGGCCGGAACAAGGCCGCGCGGGATCAACCGGGCAAGGGGCAGGCGAAGGATCCGGTCCAGCCCCCGCCGGGGGCGGCGGAAGGCGCCCCGACGCTCAGTCATCGCGGCCCGCCTCGTCATCCGGGGCCCCATCCTCGGGGCTGTCGTCCCCGGCGATGTCGCGCTGGACCTTCGGATCCGCGAACAGCCGCCGCGTCTCGTCCAGCCGGTCATAGGTCTCGTCGGGACGAAAGCGCAGGTCGGGGGCGTATTTCAGCGTCAGCTCATGCGCGATGCGGTGACGCAGCTCGCCCTTGTGGCGGGCCAGCAGCTTGATCGCCTCATCCACCGGGGCGGTGCCCAAGAGCGGCATGACATAGACCGTCGCCACCTTGAGGTCGGGCGAGCACGAGACCTCGCCCACGGTGATCGGCATGGCGTTCAGCTCCGGGTCGTGGATCTCGGCCCGGTTCAGAACGTCGGAAAGGGTGCGGCGGATCAGTTCGCCCACCCGCAACTGTCGTTGCGACGGGCCCTGACCGGATTGGATGCGTTTGGCCATGGCCCCGATCTAAGCGCAAATCGCGCCTCCCGCAACGGCGGGCTTTCGTCACCGGCGAAGCGGCGCTAAACCCCGTCCGGCAGCAACAGGGGGAAAGCCATGGGCGACTTGCCGGGAATCGTGATCACGGGCGCATCGGGCCGGATGGGGCGGATGCTGGCGCGGACCGTGGTGGAAAGCGGCAAGGCGCGGCTGGTGGCGGCGGTCGAGCGCGAGGGCCACGACTGGATCGGCCGCGATCTGGGCGAGGCCCTGGGCGGCGCCCCCTTCGGCGCGCGGGTGACCGACGATCCGGTCGAGGCGATCTCGCAGGCCCAGGCCGTGATCGACTTCACCGCCCCCGCCGCCACGGTGGAATTCGCCGCCCTCGCCGCCCAGGCCCGCGCGGTCCATGTCATCGGCACGACGGGGCTGGAAGAGGCCGATCTGGCGCGGATCGCCACCGCCGCCCGCCATGCCGTGGTGGTCCGGGCCGGGAACATGAGTCTGGGCGTCAACCTTCTGGTACGGATGACGCAGAAGATCGCCGCCGCGCTGGACGAGGATTGGGACATCGAAATCGTCGAATCGCATCACCGCATGAAGGTCGACGCGCCCTCGGGCACGGCGCTGATGCTGGGCGAGGCCGCCGCCGAGGGGCGCGGCGCCGATCTGGCGCAGGCGAAGGTCGCGGGGCGCGACGGCATCACCGGCGCGCGGGCGCGCGGCAGCATCGGCTTCTCCTCGATCCGGGGCGGCGATGTGGTGGGCGAGCATGACGTGATCTTCGCCACCGAGGGCGAGCGCGTCGTCCTGCGCCATCTGGCCACCGACCGCGCGATCTTTGCGCGCGGCGCATTGCGGGCGGCGCTATGGGGCCAGGGCCGCAAGCCCGGCGAATACGACATGATGGATGTGCTGGGGCTTTGACCCTTGGCGGGAACGGGGTTCCGGGCCAGCAAGGGTCCGGGGGCTGCGCGATGACGGGGCCCTTGGGCGGGGCCCTTGCGACGACATCGCCCGCGCGATGGTGGCGATTCTTGCCGATCCGGCCGCAAATCGGCGCGCCTTGGCCCCATGAGGGACGCACACCCGCGCGGCGACGGCTCGCGGCCAGTCGACGACCACCCGCTCAGGCGAACCCGCCCTCAGAAGTCTATGGCGAGGCCCTTCTTCTCCCAATCGCCATAGCGCACCGGCTCGGGCCCCTCGCGGCCACCGTATTCCTTGGGGCGCAGGATGCGGTCGGCCTCCTTGCGGCGCTCTTCGGCCTCGGCCAGCGCCCGCAGCGCGGCGGGCGGCAGTTCGCGCTTTTCGTCAGACATCGGGGCGGTTCCTTGTGCCGTTCGCCCCAAACATATACTGGCCGGGGCGACGGGTGCAAACCCCGGGGGCTCGGCAGGGGATCATCTCGATGACGGAAGGCGTGGCGGCGCGGGCGGCGGCGGTGGCGATGCTGGATGCGGTTCTGGGCGAGGGCCGGATGCTGGCCGAGATCGCCGAGCCCGACCTTCCCCCCGCCGAACGCGCCCGCGCCCGCCGCCTGGCCGAAGAGACCCTGCGCCGGATCGAGCCCGCCGACCGCGTGCTGGCGCCGCATCTGCGCAAGGCCCCGCCGCTGACTGTGCTGAACGCCCTGCGGCTTGCCGTGGTCGAGATCGGCCTGGGCGCGGCCCCCCATGGCGCGGTCAATGCGGCCGTGACGCTGGTGCGCCGGGGCGGGCGGAGCAAGCCGCTGGCCGGGCTGGCCAATGCCATCCTGCGCAAGGTCGCGCCCGAGGCGCTTTCCGCCCAGCCGGTGCAGAAACTGCCGCGCTGGCTGCGCCAGCCGCTGGTCCATGCCTGGGGGCGCGAGGCGGTCGCCGCGATCGAGACCTGCCATGCCGGTCTGCCGCCCCTCGACCTGACCCTTCGGGATCCGGGCGCCGCCGCCGCGATCCCCGGCGCCCGGCGCCTGCCCTCGGGCAGCCTGCGGCTTGGCCCCGGCGCACAGGTCACCGCCCTGCCGGGCTATGACAGCGGCGAATGGTGGGTGCAGGATGCGGCCGCCGCCCTTCCCGCCCGCCTGCTCGACGCGCGGGAAGGGGAGAGGGTGCTGGACCTTTGCGCCGCGCCCGGCGGCAAGACCATGCAGCTTGCCGCCGCCGGGGCCGAGGTCACCGCGCTGGACATTTCCGGCCCGCGCATGCAGCGGATCGCCGCGAACCTCTCTCGCACCGGGCTTTCGGCGCGGCTGGTCACCGCCGATGCGCTGCAATGGCAACCCGACGCGCCTTTCGACGCCATCCTTCTGGATGCGCCATGTTCGGCCAGCGGCACGATCCGGCGCCACCCGGACCTGCCCTTCGTCAAGGACGGGTCGGAAATCGCCCTGCTCGTGGATCTTCAGGCCCGGCTGATCGACCGCGCGCTTGGCTGGCTGAGGCCGGGCGGGCGGCTGGTCTTCGCCACCTGCTCGCTGCTGCCCGAAGAGGGCGAGGCCCAGTTGGACGCCGCGCTGGCGCGCCATCCCGGGCTGCGCGCCGAACCCGCATCGCTGGAGGGCGTCGCGCCGGAATGGTGGACCGGGGCGGGCGGGCTGCGCCTGCGGCCCGACCTTTGGCCCGAGTTTGGCGGCATGGACGGTTTCTTCTGCGCCCGCCTGCGGCTGCCGGGCTGAAGAGATGGGCTGAAGGAGCCAGGGCCGCCGGTCAGCGCCAGCCGCGATCCCAGGCGGGTTCGCCCTTCCAGACCTGCGCCAGGTAATCCACCAGCGCCCGCACCTTGCCCGCCAGATGGCGCGATGGCGGGTAAAGCGCATGGACCGGATAGGGCGGCGGCTCATGCTCGGGCAGGACCTGCACCACCTCGCCCATGCGCAGCAGCGGGCCCGCGACGAAACTCGGCACCCGGGTAATGCCAAGGCCGCCGAGCGCGGCGGTCAGGCAGGCCTCGGCATTGGCCAGCCGCAACCGCCCGCTGACCGGCCGCTGCACGCCACCGGCGAAATGCCATTGCCCCGGATCGCGGAAATTGGTGTCTATGATCAGATCATGCGCCGCCAGATCCTCCAGTGCCAGCGGCGTGCCGCGCGCCGCCAGATAGGCGGGCGTCGCCACCAGGAGGATGCGCGCCGGGCAAAGCCTGCGCGCGACAAGGCTGCTGTCGGGCGGCGGCCCGATCCTGAGCGCAAGGTCGAACCCCTCGTCCACCAGATTGACGGTGCGGTCGGCGAAGGAGACGTCCAGTTCGATCTGCGGCCAGGCGCGGGCGAAATCGGCCAGCACCGGCACAAGCTGGGTGGTGCCGAAAGTGTCGGGCGCGGTCAGTCGCAGCCGCCCCGCCGGGATCCCGGCGACATTGCGGACCGAGGCGTCCAGCTCGTCGAAACCGGACAGAAGATCCTTCACCCGCAGGTAATAGGCCTGCCCGACCTCGGTGGGCGCCAGCGCGCGGGTGGTGCGCTTCAAAAGCTGCACCCCCAGTTCCGCCTCAAGCCGCGACACCAGTTTCGAGGCCTGGCCCGAGGAGATGCGCCGCCGCGCGGCGGCGGCGGCGAAACTGCCGGTCTCCATCACCGCGACGAACATGCGGTCGCAATCGAGACGGTCCATGCCCGGCCCCCTTTCCGTTGCGCCCGCACCCAGCCCCGACCATGCCCGCGATCCCCGCCGGAAGGAAGGCCCGCGAGAAGACGCGCGAAAGGCTCAGAGCTCCAGCGCCGAAAGATCCGGCCCCACCGGCACGATGCCCAGAGGGTTCAGCGTCTTGATCGAGTAATAGCCGCGCTTGATATGGTCGATCGAGACCGTCTCGCGCAGGCCCGGCAGGTCCAGCACCCGCCGCAGATAGGCCGAAAGCGCCGGATAGTCGGCGATGCGCTGACGGTTCGTCTTGAACAGCCCGAAATAGGCGGCATCGAAACGGATCAGCGTCACGAAAAGCCGGATATCGGCCTCGGTGAAGGTCTCGCCCACCAGCCAGGGACCGCCCTGGGACAGCCGCGCCTCCAGCTCGTCAAGCTGGGCGAACACATCGGCATAGGCCTCTTCATAGGCCGATTGGGTGGTGGCGAAGCCCGCGCGATAGACGCCGTTGTTCAGGCGCGGATAGATCCGCTCGTTCAGCGCGTCGATTTCGTCGCGCAGGGGCGCGGGGTAAAGATCCGGGCCCGAGGCCAGATCGCCGAAACCCGAATTGAACATGCGCAGGATCTCGGAGGATTCGTTCGAGACGATGGTCGCGGTCTCGCGGTCCCACAGCACCGGCACAGTGGCGCGGCCGGTATAGTCGGGATCGGCCTTCGTGTAGACCTCATGCATGTATTTCGCACCATGAATGGGATCGGCGCCGGAGGCGAATTCCCAGCCCTCGTCGGTGACGGCGGGTTCGGTGATCGAAAGCGTCACCGCCCCCTCAAGCCCCTTCAGCTTGCGCCCGATCAGCGTGCGCGAGGCCCAGGGACAGATCAGCGCGACATAAAGGTGATAGCGCCCCGCCTCGGCCTTGAAGCCGCCCCGCCCCGAGGGGCCGGGGGCGCCATCCGGCGTCACCCAGTTGCGAAAGCCCGAGACCTGGCGCACGAAACCGCCGTTTTCGTCGGTTTTCTGGACGGGCTGCCAGTTCTCGACCCATTTTCCGTTCACAAGCATGATGGTCTCCTCAGATCAGGTCGATGGCGACGGGCGTGCCCCAGGGATCCTCGATGGTGAAACGCCCGCTGTTGGCTCCGAAGGCCGCGCGGATCGCATCCAGCTTGCCCGCCGCCATACGGATTTCCACCTCGGCCAGCCCGGTCGAGGGCATGTCGCGCCGACCCGCGCCCCGGCTGTTCCAGATATTGGTCGCGATATGGTGGTGATAGCCATCGGCGGCGTAGAAATTCGCCCCCGGATAGCGGTTGGTCACCTCAAGCCCCAGCAGGTCCTTGTAGAAGGCCTCGGCCTCGGGCAGCGCACCGACCTGAAGATGGACGTGACCCACGGTCGAGCCCTCGGGAAAGCCCTGCCATTGCGCGCCCCCGGCCGCTTCGACCAGCGCGGGAAGGTCGAGATGATAGGTGCCCATCTCGACCTCGCCATTGGGCTTGTGGCGCCAGCTTCCGGCGGGACGGTCGGCATAGATCTCGACGCCGTTGCCCTCGGGGTCGGTCAGATAGACCGCCTCCGAGACCTCATGGTCGGAGGCGCCGTCGAGCCGGGTGCGGCGGGCCGAGGCGTCCAGCACCCAGGCGCCGAGCGCGGCGCGCGAGGGCAGAAGGAAGGCGGTGTGGAAAAGCCCCGCCTCACGCGGGGCGCGGCGGCGCGCGGCGCCGTCCTCGCGCAGCTCCAGCAAGGTCGCGTCCTTCGTTCCCAATTGCGCCACCCCGCCCGACTGCGACAGCAGATGAAGGCCGACAGCGGTCCGATACCATTCGGCCACGCGGCCAAGGTCGTTCACGATCAGGGCGACACGGCCCAGTTCAAGCGTCTTCGTCATTCTCTGCCCCCGTCTCGGGAAATGGCCGGGCCGGTTCGGACCCGGCAGAACATGATCACGATATGACCACATCCATTCCATGAATAAACCCGGGCAGGCGGCGATTGTTCTCTTCCGAAATGGAATCAATCATGCGCGGCCGGGGCGCAAAACAGAACGGACGGCCTCTTGCGCGCGCGGGCCGGTCGGGCAACTGTGCCGCCCGAAGCGACGATCCGAACCGATGAAAGGAACATGGGCATGGCATCCAAGGCCGAACCGGAGATCCATCCGATCGCGGCGGAGCAGCCGCCCTTCGCCCGGCATCTGGGCCTGCGCCTGCTTTCGGCCACGCCCGAGCGCGTCGAGGCCGAGATGGTCGCCGCCCCCGACCTGATCAACCGCAACGGCCATCTGCACGGCGGCGCGATCATGGCCCTGGCCGACAATCTGGGCGGGACGGCGGCCTTCCTGAATCTGGGCCCAGGCGAGGGCACGACCACGGTCGAGAGCAAGACCAATTTCTTCCGCCCGGTCCCGGCAGGCGAAAAGGTCCGCGCCGTGGCGGTGCCCTTGCACCTGGGCCGCTCGACCCAAGTCTGGCAGACCACGCTGACGCTTGCAAACGGCAAGATCGCCGCCATCGTCACCCAGACCCAGTTCACCTTGAAGCCGAAAGCCTGAGCCATGACGCTTTCAGACGCATTCCGCGAGGCGTTCCGCTATCACCCCGCCGGTGTCGCCGTGATCACCGCCGATCCCGGCGACGGGCCGGTGGCGCTGACGGTCTCGTCGCTGATCTCGGTCTCGGCGGCGCCGCCGGTGGTGGCCTTCTCCCTGTCGTCGCGCTCGTCTTCGGCCGAGCCGCTGCTGCGGGCGGAAACCATGGTGATCCATCTGCTGCGCTTCCAGGACCTCGATCTGGCCCAGCTTGGCGCGACCAGCGGCGTGGACCGATTCAGCGGCGTCGCGCCATGGGAAAGGCTGCAAAGCGGCGAGCCGCGCTATACCGGCGTCACCACCTGGTTCCGCGCCCGCAAGCTCGGCGTGCTGCCGGTCGAGGGCGCGGCGCTGGTCGCGGCCGAACTGATCGGAGGAGAGGCGGCGGCGGGTGCCATCGAGCCCGAGGCGGAATCGCTGATCTATCTGGACCGGCGCTGGCACCGACTGCGCGAAAAGCTCGACGGCGTGGCCGGGTAAGCCCCAGTCCACCCGATCAGCTCCCCGATCAGGCCAGGCGCGCGGCGGCGGCGCGACCTGCCCGTCGGCCCGCCCATCGGCCTGTGGCAAGGCAGCCGGTCAGCAGATAGCCGCCGGTGGGCGCCTCCCAGTCCAGCATCTCGCCCGCGGCGAAGACGCCCGGCACGGCGCGCAATTCCAGCCCCTCGGTCAGGCTTTCGCGGGTGATGCCGCCCGCGACCGAGATCGCCTCGTCCAGCGGCCTCGGCCCCCGATGCGGCACGGCCAGCGATTTCAGCGCGGCGAAAGGGGCCTCGCGCGCCCATTCCATCACCAGCGCCGCCGCGACCGGGGCAAGCCCCAGCTTGCGCAGCCGGTTCGCGGTGCTTTCGCCCGGCCGCATCCGCGCCAGGCGCGCCACGATCGCGGCCTCGTCAAGGTCCGGCAGCAGGTCGAGCACCAACGCCGCCCCCTCGCGCACCGGGCGCGAGACGGCATAGATGCCGCCGCCCTCAAGCCCCCGGGCCGAGACCACGAATTCGCCCCGATGCCGCAGGCCCCCGGCCAGAAGCGCCGCGCCCTTGACCGGCTGGCCGAAATGGCGCGCCATATGCGCCGACCAGTCAACGCGCAGGCCCATGTTCGCGGGCTTCCATGGCGCCAGCCCCACCCCGCGCGCCGCCAGAAGCGGCACCCAGGCCCCGTCGGACCCCAGCCGCGCCCAGCTTGCGCCGCCAAGCGCCAGAACCGTCACGCGGGGCCGGACCAGCCGCGCGCCCGCGGACGTGTCGAAGGCCAGCGCCCCCTCCCGCCAGCCGCACCAGCGCCAGCCCGGGCGCAGCTCGACCCCCTGCCCCGCCAGACGCGCAAGCCAAGCCCGCAGCAACGGGGAGCCCTTCATCGCCACCGGAAACACCCGGCCCGAGGATCCGGTGAACACCTCCTGCCCCAGATCCCGCGCCCAGGCGATCACCTCGGCGGGGCCGAAATCGGCCAAGGCCGGGGCGATCAGATCGCCGTCGTAACGGCTGGCGAAAAGCGCGGCGGACTCGTCCATGGTCAGGTTCAGCCCGGATTTCCCCGCCATCAGGAACTTGCGCGCCGGACTGGGTTTGGCCTCGGCGACCAGCACCGACAGCCCGGCCCGGGCAAGCTCTTCCGCGGCCATCAGCCCGGCGGGGCCCGCGCCCACCACAAGGGCGTCGGGGGTTTCGGGCGGCGGCGCTACCGAGTGCACCACCGGCTCTGCCCCTGCGGCCGGGCCGCCCGCCATCTCAACCCGCCATGCGCTTGATCGCCGCGACATGCTCGGGCGTGGCGGCAAGGGCGGGCCGCGCCAGGGCGCTGGCCGCGTCGAGCAGGCCATCGGGGGCGACGATCCGCTCGACCAGCCCCCAGGCCAGCGCCTCCTCGGCGCCGATCTTCTCGCCCGCCATCAGGATCATCTTCGCCCGCGCCGGGCCGACCAGCGCGACCAGCCGGGCCGGGTCCTGCGGCTGGGGCAGATAGCCAAGCCGCATCACCGGATAGAAGAAATTCGCCCCCGGCACCGCGATCCGCAGATCGCAGGCCAGCGCAAGCGCGAAGGCGCCCCCCGCCAGGGTGCCGTTCAGCGCGGCGATGCTCAGCCCGGGAAACCCGGCCAGGGCCGACGAGGCCCGCCCCCAGACCGGATCGGTGGCAAGCCCCGCCTTGGCCGCATCCAGATCGGCCCCGGCGGAAAACACCCGCCCCTCGCCGGTCAGGACCAGCGCCTTCACGCCCGCCACCGCCGCACCCTGCGCCGCCTCGGCCACCTCGGCCAGCATGTCGGCGGTCAGCGCATTCGCCTTTTCGGGTCGCGACAATGTGATCACACGCAGCCCCGCCCCGTCCTCGACCCGGATCATCGCCCGCTCCTCCGCTTTTCCATCGAAAGCCTTAGCCCGCGCGCGGGTCGGCCGAAACCCCCTTGCCCCGCGGACATCGTCCAATCGCCGCGGATTCCAGCCACCCGCGCCGCGTCGGCCCTTGACGCCCGGGCACGGGCGGTGAACCATGCGCCGCGTATCCGTATTTCCCTAACGAGGTTCCTTATTCAGATGAAGCATTGGCCCCTTTCCGCATCGACGGCACTTGCGCTTATCCTTTCCGCGGGCCCCTCGCTCGCCCTGACGCCCGAAGAGGTCTGGGAAAGCTGGAAACTGCTGACCGCCCCGTCGCTTGCCACCGTGACCACCGAATCCGAGACCCGCAACGGCAATGCGCTTGAAATCCGGGGGCTGACCACCAGCGTCGTCGATCCCGACGGCATCACCTACGAATTCACGCTCGACTGGCTGACGCTGACCGACCGGGGCGACGGCACGGTCGAGATCACCAATGCCGAATCCTATCCGATGGTGATCACCGCCCCCGGCGGTCCCAAGGGCACGCTGTTGCTGCACCAGCCCGGCGGCTCGGTGATCGCCTCGGGAACGGCCGAGGCGATCAGCTACGATTTCGACCTGCCCACGGTGACGGCCTCGCTGACAGAACTGACCGATATCCACGGCGAGACGACCGATATCCGGGTCGAGGCGCTGCTGAGCGACATCACCGGGCGCTACCTGATCACCCCGGCCGAAGGCGGCGGCCACAATGTCACCAGCGATGGCCGGATCGGCAATTTCGCCCTGACCGGCAGCGGCACCAATCCGCAGACCGACGGCAGCTTCACCGGCTCGATCACCATCGCCGATACGGTGACGAGCTCGACCGGGCGGCTGCTCGACCAGGATTCGATGCTCGATCTTTCCGCGGCGCTCCGCGACGGTTTCGCCATCGCGGCCGAGGCGACGACCGGCGCGATCAGCTACGATCTGGACGTCTCGGAATATGGCGACGACACCGCCATCAGCGGCACGCTCGGCGGCGTCGTCCTGAATGTCGCGCTGGATGCGGCGGAGATGGAATACGGGTTCGGCCTCAATGAGGGCACGATCGCCATCGCGGCCGCGGCCTCGGGCGTTCCGCCGGTGGAGGCCGGATTCGGCGAGATCTTCTTCAGCTTCGCCATGCCCGTCAGCCAGAGCGCCACGCCCCAGCCCTTCTCCTTCGTGACCCGGCTGGTCGACATCTCGCTCTCGGATGCGGTCTGGGGGCTGGTCGATCCCGGCGCGCAACTGCCGCGCGATCCGGCGACGCTGATCCTGGATCTGGCGGGAACCGGCGCCTGGGCCGTCGACATCCTGGATCCGGCGGTGCAAGGCGGCATGGCGCCCATGCCCGCCGTGCCCGGCACGATCAACTCGCTCGACCTGCGCCAGGTGCTTTTGCAGATCGTCGGCGGCGAGGCCACGGCGACCGGCAGCCTGGTCCTCGACAATGAGGACCTGTTCTCCTTCGACGGCTTCCCCGCGCCCGAGGGCAAGATCAACGTCGATCTCAAGGGCATCAACGCGCTGATCGACAAGGCCGTCTCCATGGGCTTCCTGTCGCCCGACGACGTCTTCGGCGTGCGCATGGGCCTTTCGATGTTCACCCGCCCCGGATCCGGCCCGGACCAACTGGTCTCGGAGATCGAGTTCAAGGACAAGGGGCTTTACGTGAACAGCCAGAGGATCAAGTAACCCTGGTTTTCGCCAGACCCGGGCTGCGCCCTGGCGCATCCCGGCCCAGCCCCCAGGTCCCGATCCGGCAAAACCCGGTCCGGGGCGTTTCCCGTAACCCTCCGCATGAACTGAAATCCCGGATGCGCCCCCTTTCGCAAGTCACACTGCCTGCCGCCATCGTCCTCAGCCTGGTCCAGATCCCGCAGGGCGCCCTTGCCCAGGGTGTCACCGCGGCGGAACTCTGGTCCTCCTGGCAGGAGGCGGTCGCCTCGACCGGCGGCGCGCTTTCGGCCGAAGAGCGGCGCGAGGGCAACCAGTTGATCCTGGACGCGCTGGTCTTCAAGCCCGAGGCCGATGAGGAAACCGCCTTCCGCATCGACACGCTGACCCTGGTCAGCCAGGTCGACGGCTCGGTCGGCGTGGTCCTGCCCGAGACCTTCCCGCTGCGCGTCGACCTGGCCGGAACCCGGGGCGAGACGGCGCCGGGGCAGCTTGTCTTCTCGATCACCGCGCCGGATCTGGGCGTGACCATCATCGGGCTGGGCGAGCGCGCGGAATTCCAGGCCATCGGCCCCTCGGTCTCGGTCACGCTGGACGGAATCGCCCCCCCGGCGCCCGGGGGCGAGGAAATCACCCTGGCCGCGACGGTCGAGAATCTGGAACTGCGCTACAAGCACGACCTCGCCGTGGCGCTGCCCTCGGTCGAGGCCGCGCTGACCCTTGGCACCGCCGAGTTGACGGCGAGGGCCGTCTCCGGCCCGGAGCGGCATACCGAGGTGACCTCGGGGATCGAATCGCTTTCGCTGTTCGCCGCCGCGGCCTTCCCGCCCTCGACCAGCGACCTGACCCGCAGCGCCACGCAGGGCGGTTCCACCCCGCCGGTGGCGCCGCTGCTGACCGCGCTGGCCGATGGGCTTTTGCTCGACCTGCGGCTCTCGCTGGGGCCGTCGAACCTGCATGCCGACATGGTCGAGCCGGGACGGGAGCCGGGCCGCGCGCGGTTCGACCTCGGCTCGGGGGCGGCCAGCCTCAAGCTGGACCAGACCGTGCTGGCCTGGAGCGCGGCGATGACGGATTTCCTGATGACGGGCCCCGTGCCCGACATCGACGGCGCCGAGACCATGGTCGAGGTTTCGCTGGGCGAATACCGCAACGTGATCTCGCTGGGGCTGAACGGCTTTGCCGGGTCCCAGGACTGGGCCTTCGCCCATCTGCTGCGCGATCTGGCCTTCGACGACGCGGGCTGGGCCGATCTGGACCCGACCGGGATGCTGCCCAACACGCCGCTGACGCTGGCGTTCGACATGGATGGCCGCTACGGCCTGGATCCGGCCGCGCTGGAGCCGGGCTGGCAGCCCGATCCGCGCGCACCCCATCCGCTGCGCGACTTCTCCTTCGACATCAACGAGCTTGCCTTCAGCGGGCTCGATCTGTCGGTGACGGGCACCGGGGGCTTGGGCTTCGACTTCCGCGATCTGGTGACCTTCGACGGCGTTCCGGCGCCTGCCGGGCGGCTTCAGTTCGTCACCCGGGGCGCCTATGCCCTGATCGACCGCCTCTCGGGGGCCGCGCTGATCTCGGAGGCCGAGGCGACTCAGGCGCGCCAGGCGTTGCTGCTGATCGGCCAGGCCGGGGAAGACGAGGATACGCTGGCCACGGATGTGGATTTCCGCGACAAGGCGCTTTACCTCAACGGTCAGCGGATCCGCTGATCCCCCCGGGAAGGGGCTGACCACCGACGCCCGCGCCCCCTGCCGCAAAGGAAGTTCCATGTCCGCACCCTCGCTTTCCGATCTGGCCCAGGCCCTGCGCGAGGCCGCCCTGCGGGCAGGGGCCGAGGCGGCCGATGCGCTGGCGGTGCGCGGCACCTCGCTGTCGATCGACATCCGCCAGGGCGCGCTGGAACAGGCCGAGCGCGCCGAGGGCACCGAGGTCGGGCTTCGCGTGCTGATCGGCAGGCGGCAGGCCTGCGTCTCGGCCTCGGACACCGCGCCCGCGACGCTGGCCGCGCTGGCCGAGCGCGCGGTCGCCATGGCGCGCGAGGCGCCCGAGGATGCCACGGCGGGCCTGGCCGCGCCCGGGGATCTGGCGCGGGACTGGGATCTGGCCGCGCTGGATCTGGCGGATGCCGCGCCCGAGCCCGATGCCGCCGCGCTGGAGGCCGAGGCCCGCGCGCTGGAAGGCGCCGCGCTTGGCCGCTCCGGCGTCACCCAGGCCGAGGCCTCGGCCGCCTATTCCCGCCGCGCCATGCATATCGCGCAATCGAACGGGTTCGAGGGCGGCTATGCCCGCACCAGCCATTCGCGCTCGGTCGTGGCCTTTTGCGGGTCGGGCACCGGGATGGAGCGCGACTATGCCGGCGAAAGCCGCGCCCATCTGGGCGATCTGCCCGGGGCGGAGGGGATCGGCGACAAGGCCGCCGAACGGGCGCTGGCGCGGCTTGGCGCGGTGAAGCCGCCCACCGGCAGCTATCCGGTGCTTTACGACGAAAGGGTGGCGGCCTCGCTGATCGGCCATCTGCTGTCGGCGATCAACGGGACGGCGGTGGCGCGCGGCGCGACCTGGGCGCGCGACCTGATGGGCGAAAAGGTCCTGCCCGAGGGGCTTTCCCTGACCGAAGACCCGCTGCGCCGCCGTGGCCCCGGATCGCGGCCCTTCGATGCCGAGGGCCTGCCGACCCGCGCCAAGGCGCTGGTCGCGGACGGGCGGCTGCAAAGCTGGGTGCTGGATCTGGCGACCGCGCGCAGGCTGGGCCTGCGATCCACCGGCAATGCGATGCGCGGCCCCTCGGCCCCGCCCTCGCCCGGGACGACCAATGTCGACCTGACCCAGGGATCCGCCAGCCGCGCCGATCTGCTGGCGCGGATGGGCACCGGGCTATGGATCACCTCGCTGATCGGATCGACCATCAACCCCAATACCGGGGATTATTCGCGCGGCGCCTCGGGCTTCTGGGTCGAGAACGGCAAGGTCTCGCATCCGGTGCATGAATGCACCATCGCCGGGAACCTGCCCGAGATGCTGCTGCGGCTGCATCCGGCCAATGACGCCCGCCCGCATCTGGCGCTTCGGGTGCCCTCGATCCTGATCGACGGGATGACGATTGCCGGGGCCTGATCACATGGCCCCGCCGCCATCTGGCGGCGCGACGCCCGCCGAGGACGAGGCGCTTTTGATGGCGGCGGCCCTGGCGGCCGGAGAGATCGCCCTGCGCTACTGGCGCAAGGATCCCAAGGCCTGGGAGAAGGCGGGCGGCGCCGGTCCGGTCTCGGTCGCCGATCTGGCCGTGGATGCGGCGCTGCGCCAAAGCCTCGGCGCCGCGCGACCGGGCTATGGCTGGCTGTCCGAGGAAAGCCCCGACGACCCGGCGCGGCTGGCGCAGGATCCGGTCTTCGTGGTCGACCCGATCGACGGCACCCGCGCCTTTCTGGCCGGGGAAGAGGCGTTCGCCCTGTCGCTCGCCGTGGTCCGGGCCGGGGTGCCGGTGGCGGCGGTGGTGCATCTGCCCGCGCGCGGCGCCAGCTATGCCGCGCATGCCGGGGGCGCGGCGCGCAAGAACGGCCAGCCGATCCGCTGCAACGGCCGGACGGAACTGGCCGGGGCAGACATCCTGACCACCCGCGCCGCGCTCGCCCCGGAATTCTGGCCAAGCGGCGTGCCAGTCGTGAAACGCAGCTTTCGCGCCTCGCTGGCCTGGCGGTTCTGCCTGGTGGCCGAGGGGCAGCATGACGCCATGCTGACCCTGCGCGACACCTGGGAGTGGGACAGCGCGGCCGGCAGCCTGATCGCGGCGCGCGCGGGCTGCGTGGTGACCGACCGCCACGGCGCGGCCCTGGCCTTCAACCAGCCCGCCCCCAGGGCCGAGGGCGTGATCGCCGCCGCCCCCGCCCTGCAGGCGGCGCTGGTCGCCGCGCTTGGCGGCACTCAGCCCGAGCCGGAAAGGCCGTAGGCCCCCATCACCCGCCGCACCCGGTCCTGCAGGGCCGCAACCGCCCGGGGCGCGCGCAGGAAGGCGGCGACCTCCATCGCCTCCCATCTCTGCCCTTCAGTGCCGAAGCGGATGCGGGAAAGCTCCGCCTGCGCGATCCGGCCCGCGAAGAAGACCGAGACGCGGGCGGGATCGGTCATCGAGGGCAGGATCAGCCGCTGTTCCAGCCGCGCGGGCGGCAGGCGCAGGCCGAACTCTTCCTCCAGCTCGCGCAGCAGGCAGGCCTCGGGCGTCTCGTCGCCCTCGCGCCCGCCGCCGGGCAGGTCCCAATGGCCGGGAAAGGGCAGTTCGGGGCGATCGTCGCGCAGATAGCACAAAAGCCGCGTTCCACAGAAGAACGCGGCTTTCGCACCGATGAAGTCGCCGATGAACGCGCCCCTGAACCCGCCTGCCCCGACAGGCGGGCCCGGCTCAGTTGTCATTGATGTCGCGGTCCCAGACCTTGACCTCGCTGGGGTGGTTCCTGGCGAACCAGCGACGAAGCGCCCACCACGCCACCAGCGACAGCAGCGCGAAGACCATCAGGATGAACGGCAGGCCCGCCCAGCCCAAGGCGCCGATCCCGATCAGCACCCCCGTCAACACCGCGCCCACGGCAAAGCCCAGGAAGAAGAACCCCGGCGCGAAGACCTCGACGATGCCAAGGCCGACGCCGCCCGCGATCCAGGCCCACCAGACCGTCCAGACCGGATCTTCCATGGCTCATTTCCCCCTGAGCAGCTTGAACGCGTCGCCGAAGGCATCCAGCGCGGCGGCGGGCAGGATGACCGTCTGCTTGCCTGCGCCCTTGGCGACCGCCTCGAAAGCCTCAACCTGCTTGAGCGCGACCTGGTATTGCGCCGCCTCAAGCCCGTTCTCCTTGATCGCCTCGGCGATGACGGCGGTGGCGAAGGCCTCGGCCTCGGCGGTGACGCGCTTTGCCTTGGCCTGCTGCTCGGCGGCGTAAAGCTCGGCATCGGCGGAAAGCTCCACCGCGCGCTTCTTGCCCTCGGCCTCGGTCACCTGGGCGCGCCGCGCCCGCTCGGCATTGAGCTGCTGGAGCATGGCGGCTCGGGTCGCCTCGTCCAGGTTGACGTCGAGGATCTCGGCCCGGGTCACTTCGACACCCCAGTCGTCGACCATCATCGCAACCTGTTCGCGCACCCGCTCGATCAGTTGCGAACGGTTCGACTGCACCTGGTCCAGCTCAAGCTTGCCGATCTCGGAGCGCACGATGCCCGCGACGGTGGTGGCGATGGCGGCGTCGATGTCGCGGATGCGATAGACGGTCTTTTCCGGCTCGGTCACGCGGTAGAAGACCGAGGTCTCGACCTTGACCAGCACGTTGTCGGTGGTGATGGCGTCCTGGCTGGCGGTGGGCAACTGCCGCTCCAGCACCGAAACCTTGTGGGCGATGCGGTCCAGGAAGGGAACGACAAAATTGATCCCCGGCCCCAGCACCTTGGTCAGGCGCCCGAAGCGTTCGACCACATGCTTTTCTGATTGCGGCACGATCCGCACCCCCAGAAAGATGCAGATGATGACGAAAATGGCGATCGCCAGCCAGATGGCGTTCCAGCCCATAAAATCAGATCCATTCATGAAACCGCTTCCTCTTTATAGCAGGGCACGCGCGATGACCGGCACGGTCGGGGCCTGGCAAGGCCGTCCTGCCTGCGCGGGCGCGCGGGCAGTCTGGCCCTTTGCGGGGGCGCCCGCAAGTCGGGATCGCGGTGCCCGGCGCGGCTTGCGAGGCCGCGGCCCCGGCGGTTGCGTCTTTTCCCCGGCCCACCGGGCGTCTATCGTGGCGCCGTGGTCCCGACCCGCTTCAGCCAACCCTCCTCTCCTGCGTGGAAGAACAGCATGACACAACGCCTGCATCTCGTGTTCGGGGGCGAACTCGTCTCGCCCGACAAGACCGCCTTCAAGGATGTGAAGGACATCCATATCGTGGGCATGTTTCCCGATTACGCCTCGGCCCATGCGGCCTGGAAGGCCGAGGCGCAGCGCACGGTCGACAACGCCCATATGCGCTATTTCATCGCCCATATCCATCGCCTGCGCGATGAAGAGACCGCCGCCTCGGCCACCGAGGAACTGGGCTGATCCATGGTCGCCTCGCTGGGACGGACGCTTTACAACTTCGGCCAGCGGCATCTGCCCGGGGCCGAGACCGCGCGTCCGCCCCGCCCGGCGGGGGCACTGGTCTGGCTGCATGTGCCGGGGCCGGGCGCCGCGCCGGGCATGCTGGAGCTGGCCCGGCGGCTGAGCGACGAGGACGGGGCGACCGTCCTCATGACCTGCCCCGAGCCCCTGCCCACCCCCTCACCGGGCGTGATCCTGCAGCCGCCGCCCGCCGAGACCGCAGGGGCGGCCGCGGCCTTCCTCGACCACTGGCGGCCCGCCGCCCTTGTGTTCTGCGAAGGCGAATTGCGCCCCGCCGCAGTGCTTGAGGCCGCCCGGCGCGGCCTGCCGCTGATGATGGTGGATGCGCGCGCGCCCCACCTGCCCAAGGGCCGCGAGGGCTGGTTTCCCGGCCTGATGCGCAGCGCGCTTTCGGCCTTCTCGCGCGTGGTCGCCATCGACGAGACCGCCGCGCGGGCCTTTCGCAAGGCCGGGGCGCCCTCAGGCGCCGTTCTGGTCGCGGGCCGGATGGAGGCGCCCTCGGCCGCGCTGCCCTGCCTTGAGGCCGAGCGCGAGGCGCTGGCCCGGCTGACCGCCGCCCGCCCGATCTGGTTCGCGGTCTCGATCCCCGAGGCCGAGGAACAGGCGGTGCTGTCCACCCATCGCGCCGTCATCGGGCTGGCGCATCGGCTGTTGCTGATCCTTCTGCCCGAGGATCCCGCCCGCGCCGAGCCCCTGGCCGCCGCGCTTGAGGCCGAGGGCTGGAGCGTGACCCTGCGCTCGGCCGACCAGGAACCGGAGGCCGAGACCGAGATCTATGTCGTCGGCGACCGGGCCGAACTGGGCCTGTGGTATCGGCTGGCCCCGATCACCTTCCTTGGCGGCAGCCTGGCCGGAACGGGCGCGCTGCAATCGCCGCTTGAGCCCGCCGCGCTCGGCTCGGCCATCCTGCACGGGCCCAGGCCCGGCGCCTTCGGCGCGGCGCTTGGACGGCTGGGCGCGGCGCGGGCCGCGCGGGCGGTGGCGACGCCCGCCGATCTGGCCGAGGCGCTTGGCGATCTTCTGTCCCCCGACCGGGCGGCGCGGCTGGCGCAGGCGGCGTGGAACGTGGCCTCGGACGGGGCGGAGGTAACCGAGATGGTGCTGGCCCATATCCGCCGCGTGCTGGAGGAGGCGGGCTGATGCGCGCACCGGGCTTCTGGTTCCTGCCGCCGCAGCGCCGCGACCTTCGCGCGCTGCTGCTGGCCCCCTTGGGCAGGCTTTACGCGGCGGCGACGGCGCGGCGGCTGCGGCGGGGCGATGAGGGGGCCTATCGCGCCTCGGTCCCCGTGATCTGCATCGGCAATCTGAACGTGGGCGGCGTGGGCAAGACGCCGACGGTCATGGCGCTGGTCCAGCGCCTGGCCGCGCGTGGCCTGACCGCCCATGTCGTCACCCGGGGCCATGGCGGGCGCCTGCAAGGCCCGGTGCGGGTGGACGACCGCCGCCACAGCGCCGCCGAAACCGGGGACGAGCCGCGGCTCTTGGCCGCCTTCGGCCCGGTCTGGGTCGCCAAGGACCGCGCCGCAGGCGTCCGCGCCGCCGAGGCGGCGGGGGCGCGCATCATCCTGCTGGACGACGGGTTCCAGAACCCCTCGGTCGCGAAGGACCTGTCGCTGGTCGTCGTCGATGCCGAACAGGGTTTCGGCAACGGGCTTTGCCTGCCCGCCGGCCCGCTGCGCGAGCCGGTCGAGACCGGCCTTGCCCGCGCCGATGCGGTGCTTTCGATCGGCCCCGCCGGGGCGCAGGCGGGGTTTCGCGGCCTTTGGGGCGGCGCGCTCGGGTCGCTGCCGCATCTGACCGCGCGGCTGGCGCCGCTCGACACCGGGATGGACTGGCGCGGCGCGCGCGTTCTGGCCTTCGCCGGGATCGGCAATCCGGCGAAATTCTTCGACACATTGCGGGCGGAGGGGGCCGAACTGGTCCGGGCCGAGGCGCTGGACGACCACCAGCCCCTGTCGCAGGCGCTGCTCGCCCGGCTGGAGGCCGAGGCCTTCGCGCTCGACGCCCAACTGGTCACCACCGAAAAGGATGCGGCCCGCCTGCCGCCCGCGTTCCGCCCCCGCGTGCTGACCCTGGTGGTGCGGCTGGAATTCGACGCGCCCGAGGCGCTCGACCACCTGCTGGCCCCGCTGTTGCCCCCAATGCCGCCCTCGGTGCCGCCCCAGGCCTGAGGTCAGGCCCGCCGCCCGACCGTCGCCACGCCCAGGACCGACAACACCTTCGCCTCGATCTGCGCCGCATCCATGCCAGCGACGCGATACATCGCCTCGGGGCTGGCCTGGTCGATGAAGATGTCGGGCAGCACCATGGAGCGGAACTTCAGGCCGCGGTCGAACACGCCCTCCTCGGCCAGAAGCTGGGCCACATGGCTGCCGAAGCCGCCGATGGCGCCCTCTTCCACCGTGATCAGCGCCTCATGCTCGCGCGCGAGCCGCAGGATCAGCGCCTGGTCGAGCGGCTTTGCGAAACGCGCATCGACCACGGTCGAGGCAAGCCCGCGCTGCTCCAGCGCCTCGGCCGCCTTGAGGACCTCTCCAAGCCGGGTGCCGAAGGACAGAAGCGCGACGCGCCCCCCCTCGCGCAGGATGCGGCCCCGGCCGATTTCAAGCGACGCGCCCTGCGCGGGCATCTCGACGCCCCGCCCCTCGCCCCTGGGATAGCGGAAGGCGATGGGGCCCTCGTCCCAGGCGGCGGCGGTGGCGACCATATGGCGCAGCTCGGCCTCGTCTGCGGCGGCCATGACCACGATCCCCGGCAGATTTGCCAGAAAGGCGGTGTCGAAACTGCCCGCATGGGTGGCGCCGTCCGCCCCCACCAGCCCGGCGCGGTCGATGGCGAAACGCACCGGCAGCCGCTGGATCGCCACGTCATGCACGACCTGATCGTAGCCGCGTTGCAGGAAGGTCGAATAGATCGCGCAGAAGGGCTTCATCCCGCCCGCCGCCAGCGCCGCCGAAAAGGTCACGCCATGCTGCTCGGCTATGCCCACATCGAACATCCGGCGCGGAAAACGCGCCCCGAACAGGTCGAGCCCGGTGCCATCGGGCATCGCCGCCGTCACCGCGACGATCTTCTCGTCGCGCGACGCCTCGTCGATCAGGCTCTCGGCGAAGACCCGCGTGTAGGAGGGCGCGTTCGTGGGCGTCTTCTTCTGCTCGCCCGTCACCACGTCGAATTTCGCCCGGGCATGGCCGCGGTCGGGGGAATTCTCGGCGGGCGCATAGCCCTTGCCCTTCTTCGTCAGCACATGGATCAGCATCGGCCCGGTGGCGCGCGCCTTCACCATCCGCAGCACCGGCAGCAGGGCGTCCAGATCGTGGCCGTCGATGGGCCCGACATAGGAAAAGCCAAGCGCCTCGAACAGCGTCCCGCCAAGCGCCATGCCCTTGAGCATGTCCTTGGCACGCTTCGCCCCCTCTTGCAGCGGCGGCGGCAAGAGCGACACGAACCCCTTCGCCACATCCTTGAGGTCCTGCATCGGCGCCTCGGCGTAAAGGCGGCTCAGATAGGCCGAAAGCGCGCCCACCGGCGGGGCGATCGACATCTCGTTGTCGTTCAGCACCACGAACAGCCGCTTGCCCAGATGGCCTGCGTTGTTCATCGCCTCGAACGCCATGCCCGCCGACATCGACCCGTCGCCGATCACCGCTATGGCATCGCCCGGGTCGCCGCCCAGATCGTCCGCCATGGCAAAGCCGAGCGCCGCCGAGATCGAGGTGGAGCTGTGCGCCGCCCCGAAGGGATCGTAGGGGCTTTCGCTGCGCTTGGTGAAACCCGAAAGCCCGCCCTCCATCCGCAGGCTGCGGATACGGTCGCGCCGCCCGGTCAGGATCTTGTGCGGATAGCATTGGTGGCCCACGTCCCAGACCAGCTTGTCGCGCGGCGTATCGAAGACGGCATGAAGCGCCACCGTCAGCTCCACCACGCCCAGCCCCGCCCCCAGATGGCCGCCGGTGACGGAAACCGCGCTGATCGTCTCGGCGCGCAGCTCATCGGCAAGCTGGCGCAGGTCGCGGTCGGAAAGCGCCTTCAGATCCGAGGGGAAGCGCACCCGGTCAAGCAGCGGCGTCTCAGGTCTGTCGGCGGGCGTCCGGGCCATGGGGGCCTCCTTCGTCAAGCTTGCCGCGAGATAGTGAAGCGTGCCGCCTCGATCAAGTTCGAGGCAGCCTGGCCATAGGCGGAAAGCGCCGCCTCGGCCTCGGCCACCAGGGCGGCCGCGCGGGCCTTGGCGCCCGCAAGCCCCAGAAGCGACACGAAGGTCGCCTTGCCCGCCCCCGCATCCTTGCCGGTGCGCTTGCCGGTGGTCCGGGCGTCGCCCTCGACATCCAGCACATCGTCGCGGATCTGGAAGGCGAGGCCGAGCGCCTGCGCATAGGCGCGCAGGGGCGCTGGATCCTCTCCGGCCAGGATCGCGCCCGCTGTGGCGGAAAAGCCGATCAGCGCGCCGGTCTTTCCGGCCTGAAGCGCCGTGATCTCCTCCAGCGTCAGGGGCCGCCCCGCCGTCTCGGCCGCGATGTCCAGCGCCTGGCCCAGCACCATGCCCTGGACGCCCGAGGCCAGCGCCAGCGCCCGCACCAGGGCCAGCCGCACCTCGGCGGGGCCAAGCGCGGCATCGGTCAGCAACTCGAAGGCAAGGGTCTGAAGCGCATCGCCGGCAAGAATCGCGGTCGCCTCGCCCCATTTCACATGAACCGTGGGCTGGCCGCGCCGCAGGTCGTCGTCGTCCATTGCGGGCAGGTCGTCATGGACGAGGCTGTAGGCATGAAGGGATTCGACCGCCGCCGCCGCGGGCAGGGCAACCCCGCCCTCCAGCCCGAAGAGCCGCGCGCTTTCCAGCACCAGAAAGCCGCGCAGCCGCTTGCCGCCCGACAGGGCATAGCGCATCGCCGCGACCACCGGCAGGTCGCCGCGACCGGCCAGCTCGCGTTCAAGATGGGTGGCGATCCGGGCCGCATCCTGCGCCAGGCATTCGGAAAATGTCACAGCCCCTCCGCCGGGGCGGTGCCCACCGCGCGCCCCTCGGCCGAGCGGATGATCTCGACCTTGGCCTCGGCCTCGGCCAGTTTCGCCGCGCAATGCGCCTTGAGCGCCGCGCCCCGCTCGTAAAGCGCGATCGACTGCTCCAGCGCGACCTCGCCACGCTCAAGCTGCGTGACAACCGCCTCAAGCGCCGCCATCGCCTCTTCGAAGCTCATCTGTGGAACGGGTGTCTCGCTCATCGCCGCGCGCCTTGCCTGCTGCCGGAATCCGCCGCGACCTTATCGCCCTTCCCACCGGGTTTCCAGCGGCAGGCCCCCGGAAAGCGCGCCGCCCGTTCAATCCGGGGCGAGCATGTAGCCCTCGCCCCGCACGGTCTGAAGATAGCGCGGCAGTTTCGGGTCGTCCTCGATCTTGCGCCGCAGCCGGGTGATCTGCACATCCACCGCCCGCTCCTGCGCCTCTTCCTCGCGGCCGAGGTCCAGCACCAGCCGCTCGCGCGAGATCGCCTCGCCGGGGTTCGCGGCGAAAAGCCGCATCAGGGCGGCTTCGGTCGCGGTCAGCCGCACCGCCTCGTCGCCGCGCCACAATTCGCCCCGGTCCATGTCGTAGCGCACCGCCCCCAGATGCAGCATCCGGGGCGCGGGCTCTCCGGCCCGGACCTGCGGCACCCGGCGCAGGATCGCGCCCACGCGCAGCAAAAGCTCCTTCGGCTCGAAGGGTTTCACCAGATAGTCGTCCGCCCCGGCCTCAAGCCCCTCGATCCGGTTCGCGGCCTCGCCCCGAGCGGTCAGAAGCAGGATCGGCGTCTCGAGCCTGCGGCGCAGGTCGCGGGTCAGCGAGATCCCGTCCTCGCCCGGCATCATCACGTCCAGGACGATCAGGTCGAATTCAAGCCCCGCCAGCAAGCGCCGCGCCTGCGCCGCATCCCGGGCCACCGAGACCAGATAGCCGCTGCGGACAAGGAATTTCTGCAACAGGCCCCGGATCCGCTCATCGTCGTCGACGACCAGCAGATGGGCCTCCCCCGCGATGGAGTGAGTCGCAACCTGGTTCATGCCCCGCCCTCCTTGAGGCGGTTGTAATGCGCCCGCATCTCGGGGTCCATCATCGCCTCAAGCACCTGACGGAACCCCATCACCGCCTCGGCCCCCGCCGCCCGATAGGCCGAGCGCATCCGCGCCCGCTGCGCATCCGAAAGCTGCCGCTCCAGCGCATCGCCCGACTCGGTCAGGAACAGGTGACGCTCGCGCGCGTCGCGTCGCCCCTTTTCGCTGCGCACCAGCCCGTCGTCGATCAGCGTGCGCAGGACGCGGTTCAGGCTTTGCTTGGTCACGCCCAGGATCCCCAGCAGGTTCGAGACCGTCGTCCCGGGCGAGCGGTGGATGAAATGCAGCGCCCGGTGATGGGCGCGGCCGTATTCCATCCCCTCCAGAATCCGGTCGGGATCGGCGGTAAACCCCCGATAGGCAAAGAACATCGCCTCGATCCCCTTCCGCAACTGCTCATCGGTCAGAAAGAGCAGGCTCTCGCTCCCGGTCGTCTCGGCCATGATCCGCCTCCTTGTCGCGGCGGAATTTATGTCAGCCTTGTTGACTTTCCAAGTCACAAAGCGTAGCGAGTCGCCTCGTTGGCGCAAGATCCGGTTCAGCATACCGGCATTCCGCGCAACTTTTGAAAAACGGAGGGCCGGGAAAATGGCGGCATATGACGATCGTGACGGTTGGATCTGGATGGACGGCAAGCTCGTCCCCTGGCGTGACGCGAATGTCCACATCCTGAGCCACGCGCTGCACTACGCATCCTCGGTCTTCGAGGGCGAACGCTGCTACAACGGCAAGATCTTCAAGGGTGTCGAGCATTCGATCCGCCTGCGCAAATCCGCCAACCTGCTGGACATGGAAATCCCCTATTCGGTCGAAGAGATCGAGGCGGCGAAATATGCCATGCTCGTGGCCAACGGCTGGAAGGACGCCTATGTGCGCGCCGTCGCCTTCCGGGGCGCGGGCAACGACATGGGCGTGTCGTCCGAGGCCAATCCGGTGCGGATGGCGGTGGCGGGGTGGGAATGGGGCGCCTATTACGGCGATGCCAAGACCAAGGGCGCCCGGCTCGACATCGCGAAATGGAAGCGCCCCTCGCCGGAAACCATTCCGACGGCGGCCAAGGCGGCGGGCCTCTACATGATCTGCACCATGTCGAAACACGCCGCCCATGCCAAAGGCTATTCGGACGCGCTGTTCATGGATTATCGCGGCCATGTCGCCGAGGCGACCGGCGCCAACATCTTCTTCGTGAAGGATGGCGAGGTTCACACCCCGCTGCCCGACGCGATCCTGAACGGCATCACCCGCCAGACCGTCATCGGCCTTCTGAAGGAAAAGGGCATCCGGGTCTGGGAGCGCCATATCGAGCCCTTCGAACTGGAAGGATTCGAGCAATGCTTCCTGACCGGCACCGCCGCCGAAGTGACCCCCGTGGGCGAGATCGGCCCCTATACGTTCGAGATCGGCAAGCTGACCCTCGACATCGCCGAAACCTACGAAAAGCTCGTCCGCGCCTAAGCGCGCCAGCGACCAGCAGATCGCACGCGCGGGGGCCAGAGCAAGCGGGGGCCGGAGCAATCTCCGGCCCCCGTTCTTTTCGTGGCGGGCTTTCTGCGGGCGGATCGGCGCCGCCCGGCCCTTCGGTTCAAACCCGCAGGTTCAGACCCGCAGGTTCAATCCGCGGGCTCAGGCAAGGCGCCCGCGCGCGATCCGCAGGAATTGCTTCAGACGGGTCGTGTCGGGCCCCGGCGCCTCGTCCCGGCGATGCCAGCCGCCCTCGACCAGGGTTTCGCGCCGGGTCCGGGCGATGCGCAGGAATTCCTTCACCCGGGTCCCGGATCCCGGGGCGCTGCGGTCGGCCAGATGTCTGCTCATGATCGTCTCCTTCGTTTCCGTGGCGCCGAGACTATCACGATCGGGCCCTTTTCCCCAGCCCGTCATCCTGCACCTGCGAAATCGCCGCCCCGGGGGACTGAGACAGACGCGCCACCGCCCAGGCCGCCGCCTCGGCCACCACCGGATCGGGATCGGCGCAAAGCTCCTCGGCCACCGCGCGCAGATGCGGCAGGCCGGAGTTTCCGACCGCGTAAAGCACGTTGCGCACGAAGCGGTTCCGCCCGATCCGCTTGATCGGGCTGCCCGCGAAACGGGCCCGGAAACCGGCGTCGTCCAGCCTTGCCAATTCGGCAAGCTCCGGCGCGCCGACCTTGCTCTGATAGCCGATCTCATGCGCCTGCGCGGCGAACTTGTTCCAGGGGCAGGCGGCAAGGCAATCGTCGCAGCCATAGATGCGGTTGCCGATCATCGCCCGCAGATCGGGGGCCACCGGCCCCGCATGTTCGATCGTCAGATACGAGATGCAGCGCCGCGCATCCAGCCGGTAGGGCGCCGGGAAGGCCCCGGTCGGGCAGGCCGCCAGACAGGCCCGGCAGGATCCGCAATGCGACACCTCGGCCTCGTCCTTGGGCAGGTCCAACGTGGTGAAGATCGCCCCCAGGAAGAACCAGTTTCCCAGATCCCGCGCCAGCAGGTTGGTATGCTTGCCCTGCCAGCCCAGGCCCGCCGCCTGCGCCAGCGGCTTTTCCATCACCGGCGCGGTATCGACGAAGACCTTGATCTGCTCTCCGGCGGCATTGCGGTCGGGAAGCGTGTCCAGCAGCCATCGCCCCAGCCGCTTGAGCCGCCGCTTCACCAGGTCGTGATAATCCTTGCCCTGGGCATAGACGCTGATCGCCGCCCGGTCGGGATGGGACAGCACCCCGCGCGGATCCGCGTCGGGCGTATAGAGCTCGGCCAGCATGATGACCGAACGCGCCTCGGACCAGAGCGCCACCGGATCGCCCCGCCAATGCGCGCGATCCTCCATCCAGGCCATGGTGCCGTGATGGCCCGCCTTCAGAAACGCCTCAAGCCGCGCCCTGGCCTCGGGCACGGCATCGGGCGCGCAGATCCCCAGCTTGGCGAAACCCTCGGCCCGGGCCTGCGCGATCAGGCGCTCTTTCAGCGCGGCGGGGGACAGCGCGGGCCGCGGGGCCTTCATGCCCCGGCCCGAAGGGTGCCGGGGCCCGGCCCCGGGTCAGAAGTCCAGATCGGCATAATGCGCAGGCGGCGGAAAGCCCGGCACTTGATCGGCCAGAAGCGAGCGGAACGAGGGCCGCGATTTGATCTTGGCATACCAGTCCTTCACCACCGCATGGCGGTTCCAGTCGACATCCGAGATGTAGTCGAGGCTGGACAGATGCGCGGCGGCGGTGAAATCGGCAAGGCTCATCTCGTTCCCGGCCAGCCAGCGGCGCTGGTCCAGCAGCCAGGCCAGGTAGTCCAGATGGAACTTGATCCGTTGCGCGCCGGATTTGACGTTCTTCGAATCCGGGTAGCCCGATTTGGTGACCTTCTTGTTCACCCGCTCGTAAAGCAGTTTCGAGGTGACCTCGTGGTGGAACTTGTCGTCGAACCAGGCGCAGAGGCGGCGCACCTCGTAGCGGCCATCGACGTCGCGGGGCATCAGGGGCGGGTTGGGCGCGATCTCTTCGAGAAACTCGCAGATCGCCTGGCTTTCGCTCAGCAACCGGCCCTCTATGCGCAGGACGGGGACCTTGCCCGCGGGGTTGCGGCGCAGGAAATCGGGAGATTGCTCCCAATAGCGTTCCTCGACCAGTTCGGCCTCGATCCTCTTTTCCGCCAGCGTCAGGCGGACCTTGCGGCAAAAGGGCGAAAGCGGAACGTGATAAAGACGGTTCATCGGGGGCACCTGCATGACTTCCCCCTCCTAGCCCCTGCGTCCCTTCCGATCAATCCCGCCCTGCCCGCGCGCCGCCTTAGCGGAAGCAATCCGCCCGCCCGTCGGCGGCGATGGTCTCGGCCCCCGCCAGGATCTGGCGCGCGCGCTTCTGCACGAAGTCGGACGGCCGCGCGGCGCTGCGCCTTTTGGGATCGGGCAGGATCGCGGCCAGCCGCGCCGCCTGCACGCCGCTGAGATCACGCGCCGAGACGCCGAAGTAATGCCGCGCCGCCGCCTCGACCCCGAAGACGCCCTCGTCGAATTCGGCGACGTTGAGATAGACCTCAAGAATGCGCTGCTTCGACCAGACCAGCTCCACCGCCGGGGTCAGCAGCGCCTCCAGCGCCTTGCGCGCCCAGGAGCGGCCCTGCCACAGCAGGACGTTCTTCACCACCTGCTGGCTGATGGTCGAGGCGCCGCGATTGCCGCCCGCATCGATGGCCGCCCGGATCGCGGCCATGTCGAAACCCCAGTGATTGCAGAAATTGGCATCCTCGGCCGCCACCGCCGCGCGTCCCATCACCGGGGCTATCTCGTCCCACGAGACCCATTCGCGCTTGATCCCGCCCAGGCGATGGCTTTCTTGCATCTGGTAGATGTTGGTGGGCGGCGGCACGAAGCTGAACAGAAGGATCAGCAGCCCGAAGAAGCCGACGACGGCGATGCCCGCCCGGACGAACAACCACCACAGCCAGGCCCGCGCCCGGGCGAGCGGCCCGCCCCTGGCCCTGGCAGCCGCCTTTCCCCGCCTGCCCGGACGGGACCGGGCCGGGGTCTTGCGCGCGGATTTCGGCGCCACGGGGGGATCGTCTTCGTCGGACATGGGCGAGACCTTAGGCCCGATCCCGCCGCCCCGGTCAAGCCCGCCCGCGCGGCCTTCCCTCGCGCGGCGGATCGCGCTGGTGTGAACGCCCCCGCGCGACGGAAATCCCGCCCCCGGTTCGTATCAGCCCGCGTTGCAGCAAGAAAAGGGAGCAACCCTGATGGCAAGATCCAAGACCGCAGTCCCCGCCGCCGCGCTGATCCTTGGCGCGACGGTCCTGGCGGGCCTGCCCGCATCGGCGCAGAAGCCGCCTCTTCCCCCGGTGTCCGGCGCCAAGCTGAAGCTTGATTTCGGCGCGGGCCGCTCGGTCAGCATCGATTGCGGCGAAACCGCGATCGAGGCCTGTATCGCCGCCGCCGCGCCCCTGATCGAGAAAGTCGCGGACAGCGATCCGGTCGCCACCGCCCGCCCGGCCGGGCATGGCAAATTCGCCAAGGGGATGCGGGGCGCGGGCCATGGCGCCAAGGACCGGGCCGAAGCCCGCGGCAGCTTCGGCAAGGACCGTCCCGCGGCGGATCGCCCGGCGAAAGAGCGCCCCGGCAGGGAGCGTCCCGAAGGCGCCGCCACCGCGCCGGGGACCGAGGCCCCGGCCGATGCCACGCCCGAAACGCCGATCGAAACCCCGGTGGAATGAAGCCGGGGAACCGCTCCCCCGGGCTGCCGGTCCCAAGCCGACATGAAAGGCCCGCGCGAGCGGGCCTTTTCATTGCCGCCACTACAGTTTGTAGATGATGCCCTTCGACAGGTTTCTGACCCGGTCCACCCGGCTGCCGTCGAAGTGAAACTTGTAGTGATCCCCCTGCCGGGGAACGGGCAGAAGGTCCGGCCAGAAAATCGCGACGCAATGCCCGGTCGGGAATCTGACGCTGGGGTAGAACAGGCCATGCGCGCCGCCTGCCCGCAGGGCCGAGGCGATATTCTGGCTGTCGCCATAGGCGTCTGGATCCAGGGCTTCGGCCACATCGCTCAGATCATGCAGGTCGAGATCGACCGAGCCGATCATGCAGCGGAAATCGCTGACCCAACCTGCGGGCTGGTTGGTGTCGCGCATGAATTTCGCATGATGATGCGCCACCTCGTAAATGGCGGTCTCTTCGGAATCGGCGGCGTAATAGACCCCGTAGCTGCCGTCCAAGAACCGCCCGGGCCGGTCGGGCGAGCAATGGACGAAGGGCGCCATCAGGAAGGACGCCCCCGGCCCCCCGACCCGGCGATGCACCGGCACGAGGGAGAGGTTTCCGATCTCGTCATAGAGGCGGGGGTTGGTCTTCGCCTCGGCCGAGGCCAGCGCCTCCCAGTCGGCCGGATCGGCGATATCCTCGAAGAGGTCGATGGGCGGATGGATCGAGCGGATCATGCGCAGGCTGCGCGCCCATTCGACCCGGCGCAGCGGCGGCACGGGCGGTCTCACTGGAAATCCCTCGGCCGCTCACCATCCGCCGCGTTCGGCGTCAAGATACTGTCGCACCCTGTAAAGATCCATGAGCTGCCCCCTGCGAACGACGTTCAGCGCGGAGTCACCGCCGAAAGCCGCATTCTCGCGCCGGATCCAACCGTAAAGACGCGGGGCATCATGCCCGAACATATATCTGAGCGCCTTGTGGATGCCGAGGAACAGCGAAAGCCGGGTCGCAAGATCGCGGTCGATGCGACCGATCTCTCCGGCCTTCCACCGCGCCCAGGTGCGCGAGGATATCCCGCCAAGCAAATCGCAGGCCTCGTCGTCGCTCAACTCCCAATGCCGGAACAGATTGGTGACGGCGCGGGCCGAGGCGCGCGCCTCTTCATCGGTCAGGTGGCGAACGTCCGGCGCGGAAGCGGTTCGCTGCAGCTCTTGCAACATGGCGGCCTCCTTTCTCCAGGATCTGTCATTTGGCATTAAATGTGCAATGAACGCCAAATGTCAAGATCCCGGAGCCGTGCGCGCCATGGAAAACCGTGATTCTGGCCCTGATCGGGTGGTAAACAGGTCGCATGGGCCCGGCGGCAGCACACGGAAAGCAAAGGCCACGACGCATTGCGGCCCGTCCACGGGCCGTAATGCCGCGCCCACCCGGGCAGGCAAAACACCCCGGCGCGGACGGTTGGAAACGCGCAGTGGCATCCCATGGCGCCTTGATCCGGCACGGCAATCCCGGACTCATCCCTCACGCCAGGACGGGACTGCCTGCATGCCGAGACCCGCTTCGGCGGTTCGGCGGTGGCGCCCCGAACCCGGCGGACAAAGGGAAAGAGCCGCCAAGGCATGGCGGCTCTCTCATTCGTCGGGCCTTGCCGGGATCTTTCGATCCCGGGGCGTCGGTGCTTGCCGCGGGGTTATTCGGCGGGAACCCTCGCGGCCTCGTCCGACAGCGGCACGGCCAGATGCGGCAGCATCTCCTTCGGGCAGACCTGAAGGAAGTTGCGCAGTTCGGCCCTCCAGTCGGCCAGGATCCGGGCGGCGACGCGCGACCCGGTCTCGGCCAGATGGCGCTCGACCAGGGTCTTCAGCTCCGCCTCCCAATGCGGATGGCCGATGCCGCAGCAGATTAGGCTTTCGGGGTTGACCATATCCTCGGCGATGCTGTCGGGATCGTAGAGATAGGCCATCCCCCCCGTCATGCCCGCGCCGAAATTGGCCCCGATCCGCCCCAGGATCACCGCCACGCCGCCGGTCATGTATTCGCAACCGTTGGTGCCGCAGCCCTCGACCACCACGCGCGCGCCCGAGTTGCGGACGGCGAACCGCTCGCCCGCGCGGCCGCTGGCGAAAAGGAAGCCGTCGGTCGCGCCGTAAAGCACGGTATTGCCGATGATGGTGTTCTCATCGGCGACCAGCGGGCTGGCCATCTGCGGACGCACGACGACGGTGCCGCCGGAAAGCCCCTTGCCGACGTAATCGTTGGCGTCGCCCATGACCTCGATCTTCAGCCCGTTCACGGCGAAGGCGCCGAGGCTCTGGCCCGCATTGCCGGTCAGCTTCACCGTCAGATGGTCGGGCTGCAACCCGTTGCGCATGCCGAATTTCCTGACGATATGGCTGGAAGCCCGCGTTCCGATGGTGCGCGAGGTGTTCCGCACCGCGTAGGAAAGCTGCATCTTCTCGCCGTCCTCGAAGAAGCGCGCGCCATCCTTGACGATCTCTGCATCCAGCGTGTCCGGCACCGCATTGCGCGGCTTCGAGCGGTCATAGGTGATCCGGTTCGCGCCATCCACGGTGATCAGCAGCGGGTTGAGGTCGAGGTCGTCCAGATCGGCATGCCCGCGCGAGACCTGGGTCAGAAGATCGGCCCGGCCGATGATCTCGTCGAGCGAGCGCGCCCCGATCGAGGCGAGGATCTCGCGCACTTCCTGGGCGTAGAAGGTGATCAGGTTGACCACCTTGTCGGCCGATCCGGTGAACTTGCCGCGCAAGGCCTCGTCCTGGGTGCAGACGCCCACCGGGCAGGTGTTCGACTGGCACTGGCGCACCATGATGCAGCCCATGGCGATCAGGGCGGCGGTGCCGATGCCGTATTCCTCGGCCCCCATCATCGCGGCGATGACGATGTCGCGCCCGCTGCGCAACCCGCCGTCGGTGCGCAGGGTCACCCGCTCGCGCAGGTTGTTCATGGTCAGCACCTGATGCGCCTCGGTCAGGCCCATTTCCCAGGGCAGGCCCGCATATTTGATCGAGGTGCCGGGCGATGCGCCCGTGCCGCCGTTGTGGCCCGAGACCAGGATGATGTCGGCTTTCGCCTTGGCCACGCCCGCCGCGATGGTGCCGACCCCGGACGAGGACACCAGCTTGACCGTGACCTTGCAGCGCGGGTTGATCTGCTTGAGGTCGTAGATCAACTGCGCCAGATCCTCGATCGAATAGATGTCGTGGTGCGGCGGTGGGCTGATCAGCGTCACGCCCTTGGTCGAATGGCGCAGCCGGGCGATCAGGTCGGTGACCTTCATGCCCGGAAGCTGGCCGCCCTCGCCCGGCTTGGCGCCCTGCGCGACCTTGATTTCCAACTCCTCGCAGGCGTTCAGATATTCGGCGGTGACGCCGAAACGGCCCGAGGCCACCTGCTTGACCTTGGCGCAGGGGTTGTCGCCGTTCGGGAAGGGATGCTGGTGCGCCGGATCCTCGCCGCCCTCGCCGGAATCCGACTTCGCGCCGATCCGGTTCATGGCGATGTTCAGCGTCATATGCGCCTCGGGCGACAGCGCGCCCAGCGACATGCCCGGCGTCACGAAGCGCTTGCGGATCGAGGTGATCGATTCCACCTCTTCGATCTGCACCGGCTTGCCGAGGGCCTTGATGTCCAGCAGGTCGCGCAGATGGATCGGCGGATTGGCCCGCATCGCCGCCGAATAGGTCTTCCACAGGTCATAGCTGGCGCGGTCGCAGGCCGCTTGCAGCATATGCATGGTCTGCGCCTCCCAGGCGTGCTTCTCGCCCGAGCGCCGCGCCTTGTAGAAGCCGCCGATGGGCAGCACGTCGGATCCGCCGCGCCAGCCCCGGGCGTGGACCTCTTCCAGCTTGGCCTCGATCCCGTGGACGCCGATCCCCGAGATGCGCGAATGCATGCCGGGGAAATATTCCGCCACCATGGCGCGCGACAGCCCCACCGCCTCGAAGTTCAGCCCGCCGCGATAGGACGAAATGACCGAGATCCCCATCTTGGCCATGATCTTCAGAAGGCCCGCGTCGATGGCGTCGCGATAGCGGCGCATCGCCTCCAGCAGGCTGCCCTCCAGAAGGCCGCGGTCGATGCGGTCGGCGATGCTGTCCTGCGCCAGATAGGGGTTCACCGTGGTCGCGCCCGAGCCGATCAGCACCGCGAAGTAATGCGGGTCGATACATTCGGCCGAGCGCACGTTGATCGAGCAGAAGGTGCGCAGCCCCTTGCGCGTCAGCCAGGAATGCACCGCGCTGGTGGCAAGGATCATCGGCATGCCGACCTTTTCGGGGCCCTGGTGTTCGTCGGTCAGGATCAACTGGCCCGCGCCCGAGCGCACCGCATCCTCGGCCTCGGCCCGGATCCGGTCGAGCGCCTGGCGCAGGTCGTCATGGCCCGGCAGCACCGGGAAGGTGCAGTCGATGAAGGCGACCTGATCGCCGAAGCGCTTCACCAGCGCCTCGAATTCGGCATTGGCCACGAAGGGGCTGTCGAGCACCAGGATCTCGGTCTGGCCCGAGTTTTCGTCCAGCACGTTCTTGAGATTGCCGAACCGGGTCTTGAGCGACATCACCCGGCCCTCGCGCAGGCTGTCGATCGGCGGGTTGGTGACCTGGCTGAAGTTCTGGCGGAAGTAATGCGACAGCGGGCGGTAGATCTTCGACAGCACCGCAGGCGGCGTGTCGTCGCCCATCGAGGCGATCATCTCCTTGCCGTCCTCGGCCATGGGCGCAAGGACCTGCTCCAGATCCTCGATCGAATAGCCGGCCGCGATCTGGCGGCGGCGCAGGTCGGCGCCGGAATGCAGCGCCTTTTCGGGGACGTCCTTCAGCCCCTCGTTCAGATCGACAATCTTGCCGACCCATTCGCCATAGGGCTGCGCGGCGGCCAGTTTGTCCTTGATCTCGGTGTCGTGGTAGAGCCTGCCGTCCTTCATGTCGACGGCGATCATCTGCCCCGGGCCAAGCGCGCCCTTCTCGCGCGCGGTGGTCTCGTCCACCGGCACCATACCGACCTCGGATCCCGCGATCAGCATGCCGTCGCCGGTGACGACATAGCGCATCGGCCGCAGCCCGTTGCGGTCAAGCCCGCCGCAGACCCAGCGGCCGTCGGTCATGGCAAGCGCCGCCGGGCCGTCCCAGGGCTCCATCACCGAATTGCAGTAGGAATACATGTCGGCCCAGGCCTTGGGCATGTTGGCGGTCTGTTTCGACCAGGCCTCGGGGACCAGCATGGTCTTGGCCATGGGGGCATTGCGCCCGCCGCGCACCAGAACCTCGAACACCGCATCCAGCGCGCCCGAATCCGACGAGCCGCCCGGGATGATCGGCTTGATATCCTCGGCCATGTCGCCGAAGGCGCTCGACGCCATGCGGATCTCATGGCTTTTCATCCAGTTGACGTTGCCCTTGAGCGTGTTGATCTCGCCGTTATGGGCCAGCATGCGGAAGGGCTGCGCGAGCCACCATTGCGGGAAGGTGTTGGTCGAGTAACGCTGGTGATAGATGGCGAAGGCGCTTTCGAAGCGTTCGTCCTGCAGGTCGGGGTAGAAGACCGCGACCTGTTCGGCCAGCATCATCCCCTTGTAGATCACCGAGCGGCACGACAGCGAGCACAGATACATCCCCGCGATCCCGGCGGCGATGGTGGCCTTCTCGATCCGGCGGCGGATGATGTAAAGCTCGCGCTCGAACTGCTCCTGGTCGATGTCCTTCTCGCAGCGGATCAGGATCTGTTCGATCTCGGGGCGGGTGGCATTGGCCTTTTCGCCCAGGACCGAGATGTCGACCGGCACATGGCGCCAGCCGTAGATGTAATGGCCCATGCGCAGGACCTCGGTCTCGACGATGGTCCGGCAACGCTCCTGCGCGGCGAAATCGGTGCGCGGCAGGAAGACCTGGCCCACGGCGATCAGCTTGTGGGGATCGGGCTCATGCCCGGTGCGGCGCACCACGTCATAGAAGAACTTGACCGGGATCTGCACATGGATCCCCGCGCCGTCGCCGGTCTTGCCGTCGGCATCCACCGCGCCCCGGTGCCAGATCGCCTTGAGCGCGTTGATGCCGTTTTCCACCACCTTGCGCGAGGGCTTGCCCGAAATCGCGACCACGAGGCCCACGCCGCAGGAGGAATGCTCGTCCTCGGCCTTGTAAAGCCCGTTGGCGTCCAGCCAGGCGCGCTTTTCCTCTTCGGCCCGGGCCCAGGCTTCATCATATTTCGTCATGGCTCACTCCTTGGACGAGGGGCTGGCGTCGAGGCCGAGAAAGACAAGCGTCTCGGCCCGGCTCATTTTCTTGGCGGAACCGGCATAGGAAAAGGCGTCCGGCTTCTGGTCGTGGTAGATCTCGGTCTTCATGACCATGCCATCGGCATCGTCGAACAGGCCGATGGGGATTTCATAGGCATCGGCCCAGGGGCCGTCGGTCAGCTTGTAGTAAAGGCCCGATCCGCATTTCGCGCAAAAGGCGCGCATCGCCCAGGCCGAGGACTGGATCTCGCCGATATGCTCGGTGCCGCTCCAGGTGACATCGGCCAGCGGCACGGTGATCGCCAGAAGCGCCGATCCGGTCCAGCGACGGCACATCACGCAATGGCAAGTGCCATAGTCGAGGCTGCCCAGCCGGGCGGTGAACCGCACGGCGCCACAAAGGCATTGACCGACGCGCTCTTCCTTTGCGCCATGCTCGGGCCCGCCATGCCCAGACGCGCCGGGTTCGGGGGATTCAGGGGCCATCGGACACCCTCCACAGCGGCGCGCCCGGCACGCCCGCCGTCATCGGATCGCAATCGTATTTCGGCTGGCTGGTGGCAAAGCCCGGCTCGCCCGGGAAGACGAACTCCAGCGGGCTGCCGTCGATCGGGCGCCAGAGCCCGTCGCCAAGATCGCTTTCGCCCGGGCCCGCGAAGAAAAGCCGCATCTCGCGGTTGATGTATTCGCGCCCGCGCGCGCGACGCAGCACGTTTCCGGCCGGATCGGTCTCGGTGAAGTCGAATTCGGTCTCTTCCAGCGTCACGCCATCGACGGTGACGCTGCGGCCGGTCAGCCGGTCGTAGCCCCGGGCGGTCGAGGTGCCGCCATCGGATCGCGCCAGATCGAAGTGGAAACTGTCGATCCCGGTGGCGATCAATTCGCTGAACGAGGCCGGATCCGGCGGTGCGGGCGCAAGCCATTGCGTGAGCTGCGGACCACCCCCGCGGCGGCCCTCGATGCTTTCGATCCATTGCGTCTCGAAGTCGATGCGGGAGCGGAAGAACAGCCCGTCCAGATCGAAATCGGCCCGCCACTGGTCGCCCGGCGCATCGTCCGCGCAGGTGTAGTGGTTCGAGACCCGGCAGGCCTTGGCCTGAACGGTCATGAAGATCTCGCAGCCCTGGGGGGCGGCCCATTCCCGGGCCCCGGCCACGGCGGGCGCCACCGCAAACAGCGCGGCCAGCACCGCCAGGCGCCCGGCGACCGCGCCGCGAAGAAAGGCCAAAACCGGCGCCTTGATGATGAGATAGGGTTTCAAATCCGTTCGATCCTGTTGAAGCCCCCGCCCCCGCAGAAGGGGGGCGGCAAGACGGAAAGCCCAGGCGCCGGGTTCGGCTGCGGAATTATTCTGCGGCCACCGCGCCGGTTCGGGCAAGGTATTCCAGCATAGCATCGGCCGCTTCGCGCCCGTCGCGGATCGCCCAGACCACCAGAGAGGCACCGCGCACAATATCGCCCGCCGCATAGACGCCCGGCAGGCTGGTGGCATGGCTGCGGAAATCGGCCTTGATCGTGCCCCAGCGGGTGACTTCCAGCCCCTCGACGCCCCAAAGCCTGGGCAGATCCTCGGGTTCGAAGCCAAGCGCCTGCACCACCAGATCGGCGGGTTCGACGTAATCCGCGCCCTCGATCACCTCGGGGCTCTGGCGCCCGGAGGCGTCCGGCGCGCCAAGGCGCATCTTCGAGACCATCACGCCCTCGACCGCCGTGCCGCCGGTGAAACCCTTGGGCGCGGCGAGCCAGACGAATTCGGCGCCCTCTTCCTCGGCGTTCTGCACCTCGCGCTGGCTGCCCGGCATATTGGCGCGGTCGCGGCGGTAAAGGCATTTGACCGAAGCCGCGCCCTGGCGGATCGCGGTGCGGACGCAATCCATCGCGGTATCGCCGCCGCCGATGACGACGACGCGCTTGCCCTCAGCATTCAAGGCGCCGCTGGTGAAGGCCTCGACCTCATCCCCGAAGGAGAGCCGGTTCGAAACGGTCAGGTAGTCGAGCGCCCGCACGATCCCCTGCGCGCCCGAGCCCGGCGCCTCGATTTCGCGGATCTTGTAGACGCCGGTGGCGATCAGCACCGCATCGTGACGGCCGCGGATGGCGTCGAAGCTCAAATCCTCGCCCACGGCGCAGTTCATCACGAATTGCACGCCCGAGGCCTCGAGCTGCTCGACCCGGCGCATCACCACCGGCTTTTCCAGCTTGAAACCGGGGATGCCATAGGTCAGCAGCCCGCCCGCCCGGTCGTAGCGGTCGTAGACCGTGACCTGCACGCCCGCACGCCTCAGCCGTTCCGCAGCCGCAAGACCACCCGGGCCCGCGCCGATGATTCCGACGCTTTCGGGCCGCTCGACCGCAGCGACGACGGGCTTGACCCAGCCCTCTTCCCAGGCGGTGTCAGTGATGTATTTCTCGACTGAGCCGATGGTCACGGTGCCGTGGCCGGATTGCTCGATCACGCAATTGCCCTCGCACAGCCGGTCCTGCGGGCAGATGCGGCCGCAGATCTCGGGGAAGGAATTGGTGGCCTGGCTGATCTCCCAGGCCTCTTGCAGCCGCCCTTCGGCGGTCAGGCGCAGCCAGTCGGGGATGTTGTTGTGCAGCGGGCAATGCGCCTGGCAATAGGGCACGCCGCATTGGCTGCACCGGCTGGCCTGTTCGGCGGCCTTTGCGGCGGCGAACTCGCGATAGATCTCGTCGAAATCCTGCTTGCGCAAGGAGGCGTCGCGTTTTTCGGGCATCTCTTTGCCCAACGAGACGAATTTCAGCATTCTTTGCGTGGCCATAGCTGCGCGCCCCTGTTCAGACTTCGGGTGCGCCTTCCTATCGCTGTTCTTTTCTGAAGAAAAGTCAATTATGCTGACCCAATTAATCCTTTTTTCGCGTAGCCAAGGATAATTCAGCGCAAAGTAACGAAATATAGGTCAGCAAAGTTTCCAGATACCGTCAGAAGCCCGCCAGCAAGGCCACCAGCGCAGCCGTGCCGACGACGATTCGCCACCAGCCGAAAATCGCGTAGCCATGCCGTCCGACGTAGCCCAGCACCCATTTCACCACCAGAACGGCGCTGAGAAAGGCCACCGCGAAACCGATCGCGATCTCGGTCATCGCCCCGAAATCCAGCACGTCGCGGTTCTTGTAGAGGTCGTAGGCCACCGCCGCCCCCATGGTCGGCAGGCTGAGGAGGAAGGAAAACTCGGCCGCCGCGCGTTTCTCGACCCCCATCAGAAGCGCGCCGACGATGGTCGCGCCCGAACGCGACACGCCCGGCACCATGGCCAGGCACTGGCAAAAGCCGATCGCCAGCGACTTGCCCAGGGGCAGGCCCAGGGCATCGGTATGCCGGGGATGTTTCGGCGCGATCCGGTCGACGAACAGCAGGACGAACCCGCCCAGGATCAGCATGACGGCGATCAGCATCGGCGATTCGAACAGGATTTCCTTGATGATCCGGTGCAGGGCCAGGCCGACCAAGACCGCCGGCAGAAAGGCCAGCAGCACCGACAGCAGCGCGCGCCGCGCCCATTCCTCATGCCGGGCGGCAAGGAAAAGCTGCGTCAGCTTGGCCGCATAGACCGAGAACAGCGCGAAAATGGCGCCAAGCTGGATCACTACCTCAAAGGTATTGCCCGCCGACCGGAAGCCAAGGAAATGCCCCGCCAGCAACAGGTGCCCGGTGGACGACACCGGGATGAACTCCGTCAGCCCCTCAAGCAGTCCGAGAAGGGCGGCGGTCAGGGTGGTATCCAAGCGGTCAGACCTTTCTCAGGTTCCGCGCCGAGGCCTTGATGGCCGCATATTGCCCCGACGGACGGAAGCGCCACAGATATTCGGGCAGCACCGCCTCGAAGGCGGTCGGCTGGATGTCCAGATCCGAAAGGCCCCGGGCCGAGGCCCCGACCACATTGTCCTGCGCCAGCATGGTGATCTGGTCGCGGGTGACGATCTTGTTGCGGATGAGGCCGAAGGTCAGCGCCTCGACCATATCCAGCCCCCAGGCCGGGATCCGCGCGAGGAAGGCCGGGATCCCCAGGATCAGGCGGCGGCGCTGGATCACCGGCAGCATGCGGTTCAGGATTTCCTTGAGGCTGGCCGCCTCCGGCCCGCCAAGCTCGTAGATGCCGGGTGCGGCCTCGCCGGTGATACCCTTCACGGCGGCAAACGCCACATCCTCGACATAGACCGGCTGGAACCGGGTGGTGGCATGCGGCAGGGCCAGGACCGGCGCCATCACTGCCATTCCGGCGAATTTGTTGAAAAAGCCGTCGCCATTGCCGAAAATCACCGAGGGGCGCAGGATCACTGCGGTCGGAAACGCCTCAAGCACGGCCTTTTCGCCCGCCGCCTTGCTTTTCGCGTAAAGCGAATCACCCTGGGGATCGGCGCCGATCGCGGAAAGATGGACCAGATGCGCCACGCCTTCCTCTGCTGCGATCCGGGCGATGCGGCCCGCACCCTCGGCCTGCACAGCCTCGAAATTGTTGCGCCCGTAGCGCGAGAAGGTGCCGACGCAATTGACCACGGCATCCGCGCCGCGCAGGGCCGCGCGCAGGCTGGCCTCGTCGCGGATGTTGCACAGGACCGGCTCGACCTGGCCCGGCACGCCATAGGGCTTGACGAAAAGCGCCTGGTTGGGGCGGCGGACCGCGACGCGCACGCGCCAGCCCAGCTTGGCCATGCGCCGCGCGACATAGCGACCGACGAAACCCGAACCGCCGTAGATCGTGACCAGCTTGCTCATGCGGAAATGCTCCCCTCGCGGGCCTTGGTTGTCACCGCAGATCATTAGCCCTGCGACCGGGATGCGGCAAGACCAAACGCCTTTCCGACCCGGCCCGGAAAAATCTTCGTTCCGCTTCCGAGCCGTGTTGACTTCGCTTTAGGCGCCCGCTACATCCCCGCCACGACATCGCCCAGATGGCGGAATTGGTAGACGCGCTGGTTTCAGGTACCAGTGCCGCAAGGCGTGGAGGTTCGAGTCCTCTTCTGGGCACCAATATCTTGCGAAAAGCCGTGCAATCCCTATGGATTGCGCGGCTTTCGTCTTTCCTGGCCCCCTGCCGGAGCCGCACGATCACGGGCGAGGCCGCCCCTTCGCGCGTAGCCGGATAAGTGTGAAAGGCCTGTCCCGAGCGGCAGCCGACGCAGCCTATCGCCGGGCCCTATCGCCGGGCCAGCGCCAGGACGCACAGAAGCGCCAGCCCGCCGCCGATCCAGAAGGACGGGCCGACCACCTCGCCCAGGACCGTGACGCCAAGCATTATGGTGAAAAGCGGAAACAGCAGCGTCATGCCCGCGACCGAGCTCGGGTCGTTGCCCTTCAAGAGCGCGTAATAGGCGGTATGGGCGCCCAGCGTGACGACAATGGCCGGGCACAGGATCGCGACCGCCGACAGCAGCGGCTGGGCGGCCAGAAGCGGCAATCCCCGCGGTTCCAGCAGCGGGGCGAGGCAGGCCAGCACCAGCGCCGAAACGGCCGAGGTCCAGGCCTGCATCTGTATCGCGCTCGCCCGGCCGGTGCCCTTGATCAGCACGCTGCCCAGCGAAAGCGACAGCGCCGAGCCGATGATCAGCGCCACCCCCACCGGATCCGCCCCGCCCTGCTCGGCGCCGATGGCCAGCACCACCGCAAGCGTGGCCATCGCCACAAGCCCCAGGCGCGGCATCGACCACCGCTCGGCCCCCGCGAGCATCGAGATCAGCGCGGTCGCGGGCGTGCCAAGCTGCAGGATCAGCGCCGCGGTGGAACTGTCGAGCCGCGCATAGCCCAGCATCAGCAGGCCGAAATGACCGGCCCCCATCAGAAAGCCCGCCGCCAGCACCAGGGGGAAGCGGTCGGGGCGGCGGCGCAGCAGGGGCGAGAGGCAAAGCCCCGCCACAAGGAAACGCCCCGCCGCCAGCCAGACCGGCGGCAACTGGCCTGGGCCGACGGCATGGCGCAGAAGCACCGCATTCGCCGCCCAGACGAAACAGATCGCAACAAGGGCAAGGAACGCAGCCCCGCTAAGCCTCTTGCCGGGGCGGGGTCCGGGCCGCATCTCAGTCGGCCAGCGCCAGCAACCCGGCCTCGGAGCCGTCGCGGCCGATCAACTGGATCCCCACCGGCAGCCCCCCTGCCCCGCCCGGGCAGGGAAAGCTGACGGCGGGCAGGCCGGAACAACTTGCGATGGCGGTAAAGCGCATGTTCGCGGTCAGGGCGGATTCGGGGCGGCCCGACAGGATCACCTCGGTCTGGCCGATCAGGGGCGCGACGAAGGGAATGGTCGGCGTGGCGATCACATCGACCTGCGCCAGCAGGGCCAGGACCGTCTCGCGGAACACCGTGCGGAAGCGTTGCGCATGCAGGTATTCGGTCGCGGTGATCGCCCGGCCCGCCAGAAGCTGGTTCAGCACATCCTTGCCGTAAAGCTCCGGCGAGATATCGAGCCAGCCATCATGCACCGCCGTCGGCTCGGCCGCGTCGACGATCACAAGGGCGTCGACCGCGCGCTCCAGCGCATCGATCTCGATATCGACCGGCTCGGCGCCCGCCGCCCGCACGGCATCGAGCCAGCGGGAAAAGGCCGCGCCGACCCCCTCTTCGATCCGCTCGAAGACATAGCCGCGCGGGACGCCGATCCGCAGGCCGCGCCAATCGCGGCGCGCGGACGGCAGAAACGGCTGGTCCAGCATCGCCGCCAGCAGCGCGGCGGCATCGCGCCCGTTGCGCGCCATCGGCCCCACGGTGTCGAGTGACCAGGCCAGCGGGAAGATCCCGTCGACCGGAAGGCGCCCGATCCCCGGGCGCAGCCCGGTGATCCCGTTCATACCCGCGGGCAGCCGGACCGAGCCGCCGGTATCGGTGCCAAGCGCGGCGAAGACCGCGCCCGACGCCACCGCCGCCCCCGATCCGCCAGACGAACCCGCCGGGATCCGCTCCGGGTCGCGGGCGTTGCGGGCCTGGCCGTAATGCGGATTGGCGGTGGTGCCGCCCCAGGCGAATTCGTGCATGTTGGTGGTGCCCAGGATCACCGCCCCGGCCCGACGCAGCCGCCGCGTGACCTCGGCATCGCGGATGGCGATCCGGTCGGCGAGCAACCGGCTTCCCGCCGTCAGCGCCACCCCCCTGATCGCGATATTCGACTTCAGCGCGATGGCGATGCCTTGCAGCGGCCCCAGGTCGTAGCCCGCCCCGAGCAGCGCATCCTGCGCGCCCGCCGCCACCATCGCCTCGGTTTCGAAGACCCGCTCGAAGGCGTTCAGCCCCGAGGTCTCGGCCGCGCGGTCGAGACAGAGGCGCGTCAGTTCGGCAAAGCTCGTCTCGCCCGCCCGCACCATCCGCCCCGCCTCAGCCAGGGTCATCGACGGCAGGCCTGTCGGCAGGGGGTCGGGCATCGCCCCTTCGGCATCCTGGAACCTCATGCCGGTCATTTCGCGCCACCGGCCTCGCAGTCGCGGGCCAGGCTGAAATCCGGCCAGGGCGTCTCGTTCACCGCGCCGATGGGCGAAAGAACCGCCGGAATCGCCAGGGTGAACGGATCGAGTCCCGCCTTGGCATGGGCGCTGATCCGCTCGCAGCGCGCCGCCCAGTCGGAGAGCAGCGCCATCAGATCCGGCGTCGCGGCGCCGGGCGGCAGGCCAAGCAGGGCCAGCCGCTGTTCCAGGGTCAAAGAGGGCATGGCAATACCATGAAGGGAAAAGGCGCCGGGACGCGGGATCTGGCCCCGGCGCGAGGGGGCTCAGTTCTTGCTGTCGGCGTAGGCGGCGGCCCGGGTCGCCAGATCGGTGTTGACGTTCACCTCATAGCCGGTCGCCTCCGACGGATAGGCGGTGAGCGTTCCGGTATAGACCGAGATGTTCATGTTGTTTTCCCAGGCTTTTTCGGTAACCAGCACGTTTTCCGGATAGCCCTTGGCGTCGATCTCGCGCTGGACCGAGGTGCGGATCACCTCATCCGAAAGCTGCGGGAAATAAAGCTTGGCGATCTCCACCGTGCGCTCGAAATCGGCATAGATGAAGCGCGAGGCCTGCTCGAACGCCGTCACCACGCCAAGCGCGGCCTCGGGGTTCTGGTCGATATAGGCCTGGGTCGTGGTCAGGCTGGAAAACGCATAGGGATACCAATCGGCATTGGCCGAGAAGGAATAGACAGAGAAAAGCCCGTTATCCAGTTCGGCCTGCGCCACCTGCGGATCGACCGCGAGCGCGTAATCCGCCGCCCCCGCCACGATCGCCGGGATCTCGTTCCCGATCGAGACATTGACGATCTCGACCCCCTCCAGCCCTTCCTGCTCGATCAGGTAGGACATGAAGGCCCAGGTCGTGTCGGGCTCGGGCGAGGTGATGACCTTCTTGCCCGACAGATGCGCGAGATTGTCCTGCAGATCCGTCTCGTCCGAGCCGAAGATGAACACGGTCGGCGCATTCTGCACCCCGGCGACCACCACCCCGTCGCCGCCCATCTCGCGCGATTTCGGCACGAAGACCGGATCCTGGATCGAGAATTGCGCCGATCCGCCGATCACCGCCGCCCAGCTTTGCGGGCCGCCGCCGCCGGTCTCGATGGTGACCTCGACGCCATGTTCGGCGAAATAGCCCTGCTCTTGCGCGACATAGAGCGGCAGATACAGCAGTGACTGGAAGGCCTGGTTGATGGTGACCTCCTTCATCTCTTGCGCATTCGCGGCAAGAGGCGCGAGGCCGAGGCAAAGGGCCGAGGCAAGCAGAGTCCGACGCAGCATGGTCATTTCCTTTCCCAGGAGAGAAGCGTTTTTTCCAGAAGACCGATCAGCCCGTTGAAGACGAGCATCATCACCATCACCACCGCGATCCCCGCGAGGACGATGTTCATCGAGAAGTTGGAGGAGCCGAGCAGGATCATGTGGCCCACGCCGCGCTGCGACGAGATGTATTCGCCCACGATCGCACCCACCAGCGCGAAGCCCACATTCAGCTTCAGCCCCGAAATCACCCAGGGCATCGAGGCGGGCACCACCAGCTTCAGAAAGATCTGCGAGCGCGGCGCATTGAAGGACCGCATCAGATTGATCAGGTCCGGGTCGGTGCGCATCGCCCCCTTGTAAGAGGTGGTCAACGACACCACGACGCAGGAGAAGGCCACGATCATCACCTTGGCCAGCATCCCCGTGCCGAACCAGATGATGGTCATCGGCGCGATCGCCAGCACCGGGATCGAGCCGATGGCCGCGATGAAGGGCGCCGACAGGTCCGACAGGAACCGCGAATACCACAGCGACAGCCCGATCACCGAGCCCCCGACCGCGCCCACGGCATAGCCCGTCATCACCTCGGCGCTGGTGGTCCAGACATCGAGCCACAACCGTCCGTTGGCGGCGCGCTGGACCAGGATCTCCCAGACCATCGAGGGGCTGGAGAACAGGAATTTGTTGATCGCGCCGGTCCGCGCGCCGATCTCCCAACCCAGCACCAGCGCGACGGTGATCCCGAGTTGCAGCACCAGTAGCACATAGCGGCGCGGCAGCCTGCCCGGACTTGAGGCACGCCGGACGGAACCGGCGGACAGGTTGTTTTCCGACATGGACATGAACCGGAGGCCTTTCAGAATGCGGATGCGGGCGGGCTGGAGGGGAGGGCTGCGGGTCAGGCGCCGACCGGCTGCGGCGCCCCGATGCGCTGCCAGATCCGGTTGTAATATTCGTTGAATCGCGGCGATATCCGCCGCTCGGGGATCGAGAAACTGTCGGTTCCCAGATCGACGCGGATCTCCTCGACGATCTCGCCCGGGCGGGCCTTCATCACATAGACGCGGTCGGCCATGGTGACGGCCTCTTCAATATCGTGGGTGATGAAGATCACCGTCTTGCCCGAGCCCTTTACGCGCTGCAGAAGTTCGCCCTCCAGTTCGATCTTCAGCGGATAGTCGAGCGCCTTGTAGCTTTCGTCGATCAGGATGATCTGCGGATCGGTGATCATGGTGCGCATCAGGGCGACCCTCTGGCGCATGCCGCCCGAAAGCTCGCCCGGCAGCTTGTTCTCGAAGCCGGTCATGCGGTATTCGGCCAGCAGGTCCATGGCCTTTTCCCGCGCCTCGCGCCGGGGCACACCCTTGACCTCAAGCCCGAGGATGATGTTGTCGATCACCCTGCGCCAGGGAAACAGAAGATCCTTCTGCAGCACATAGCCGATCTTGTCCGACACCCGGCCGGTGGTTTCCTGCCCGTCGACGATGATGCCGCCATCGTCGGGCGCGATCAGCCCGGTGATGATGTTGAACAAGGTGGACTTGCCGCAGCCCGAGGGCCCGACGAAGGCCACGAATTCGTCTTTCGCCGCCCGAAACGACATGTCGCGCAGCACCGTCAGCGGGCCGTCCGAGGTGTCGTAGGCTTTGGTGATCTTGACTACTTCCAGGGCGTAGCGCACGTCCGGCCTCATGCTGTTCTCTGCCCGTCATGTTGATACGGAAATGTTTTCTTTTTCAAGTATTTTTTGAGCCCCCGCGGAGATTTCCATGCAATATGCTGTAAAATATTAATATTTTACGACATCATCCTCTTCCATTGAACGGATCGGCATCGCGTGTTATCTGAAAATTCAACTATGTCCGTCGAAACCTGAATCGGGGCCGCCAAGATGACTGAGCGCCGCATCTCTCTCGCCCATCTGATCGCCCAGGTGAATCGCCGGATCGAGGGCTCGCTTTCGGCGCGGCTGCGCGAAGGGGGGCTGACGGTCGAGCATTTCCGGGTGCTGAGCGCGCTGATGGAGCAGAACGGCCGCACGATGAGCGATCTGGCCGCTTTCGCATTGGTCGATCCGCCGACCATGACAAAGATGATCGACCGTCTTGTCGCCAATGGCGCGGTGTTCCGCGCACCCGATCCGGTCGACCGCAGGAAGGTGCTGGTCTTCATCTCGGAGCGCGGCAAGACATTGCATCAAAGCGCCGAGGCGCCGGTGCGCGAATACGAGCATGAGTTGAACAAGATGCTGGGCGCAACCGAGCAGGCGCAGCTCACCCATCTCCTGCGCTGCATGCTTAACTGACTCGGCGCCGCGATTTTGGGCAACCGTCCCGGCGCGGGCGGGAATCGCCCCCGGGATTCGGCGACGGGGCTGGCGGCGGCATGGTTTCTGGCGTCTGACTTCCGTCATGGCCCATTCCCCGGTGCACCCCTTCTTCGGCAGACATCCGGTCCCGGGGCCCAGGGTCAGGCTTGGGCTGATGGTCGCGCAGGACGGATCGGCGGGGCTGTGGTCGCCCTCGGCCATCGCCAGCGCCGATCTGGCGGTTCAGGAGCTGAACCTGCAGGGCGGCATCCTTGGCCGCGAGATCGAGCTGGTGACGATGGATTGCGGCGCCTCGGGGGCGATCGCCGCCGGAAATGCCCGCGATTCCCTTGAGATCGACGGCATCTCCGCCATGATCGGCATGTTCCCCAGCTATGCCCGCGCCGATGTGGCCGCCGCCGTGGGCCGACGGATCCCCTTCCTCTACACCCCGCAATTCGAAGGCGGCGAGACCCGCGCCTCGGTCATCACGACCGGCGAGACCACCGCCGAATTGCTGGGCCTTGCCGTCGACTGGCTGGTCGAACACCGCCGCGCCAGGCGCTTCTTCCTCTGCGGCTCGGACTATCGCTGGCCACGCGAAAGCTTCACGGTGGCGCGGCGGATCATCTCGGATTGCGGCGGCAGCGTTCTGGGCGAGTCGTTCCAGCATATCGGCGACCACAATTACGACCTCGTGTTGCAGGCCATCGCCGACAGCGCCGCCGATACGGTGGTGCCGATGTTCCTTGGCCTCGACGCCGTGGCCTTCAACCGCGCCTTCGCCGCCAGCGGCTTGGCCCGCCATGTGCTGCGCTGCGCGCCGGGCCTGGACGAGACGATCCTTTACGGCCTTTCGCCCGAGGATACCGAGAACCTCTATTCGGTGGCGGGATATTTCGCCTCCCACCGTTCGGCCAACAATGGCGGCTGGCTGGAGCGTTACCACATGCGCTTCGGCGACAACCCGCCCCCGGCCAATTGCTACGGCCAGTCCGCCTATGAGGGGATCTATGCCCTGGCCGCCCTGGCCGAGGCCAGCGGCTCGCTCGATCCGGCGCTGGTGCGCCGGGCGCTCGGCCGGACGGCACCGCAGCGCAGCGCGCGCAACGGCCGCGCCACGCCCGCCATCGGCGCGCGGCCCAACCTGCTTCTTGCCGAAATCGACGGCTACGACATCCGCATCCTGCGCGAGGGGCGAAGCTGTCGGCCGATATAAAACTTGCATTTATAATATTTTCCATGGCAACTAACATCTCTGCCCGAAGACGGAGATTGCCATGCCCTTGCCACGCCCGGATATCGCCCGGCTGAAAGATCTTGCCGCGGGGATCGGCCTGGACCTCGACGCAGGCCGCGCGGCCGAGTTCCTTCAGGTCATGGAGGGGTCTTTCCAGGCCTATGACCTGGTCGAGCGCCTTGACGACAGCCCCCCTGCGCCCGCCTTCGCCCGCAAGGTGACGGCGGTGAAGCCCATCCATCCGCTGAATGCCTGGTATGCGACCTGCGAAAGCGCGCCCGCGCCGGATGGGCCGCTGGCCGGGCGCAGCGTGGCGCTCAAGGACAATATCATGATGGCGGGCGTCCCGATGGCGAACGGCAGCACGATCCTCGACGGTTTCGTGCCCCTGCGCGACGCCACGGTCGTCACCCGGCTCTTGGCGGCGGGCGCGCGGATCGCAGGCAAGGCGGTATGCGAGAATTTCTGCATGTCCGGCGGCAGCTTCACCTCGGCCACGGGCCCGGTCCTGAACCCTCATGATCCGTCGCGCTCGGCCGGGGGGTCAAGCTCGGGCTGCGCCGCGCTTGTCGCCTCGGGCGAGGTCGACATGGCGGTGGGGGGCGATCAGGGCGGTTCCATCCGCATTCCCTCGTCGCATTGCGGCATCGTGGGCATGAAGCCCACCTGGGGGCTGGTGCCCTACACCGGCATCATGCCGATCGAGGCCACGCTGGACCACGCGGGCCCGATGACGCGCAGCCTTGCCGACAATGCGCTGATGCTGGGGGTGATCGCAGGCCCCGACGGGCTGGATCCGCGCCAGACCGGCGCGCCCGCCCGCGATTACCGCCGCGCCTTCGAGCGCGGGCCCGAGGGAATGCGCGTGGGTCTTCTGGCCGAGGGGTTCTCCGTCCCCTTCATGCAGCCCGAGGTCGCCGAGACCGTCCGTTCGGCCGCGCTGCGGCTGGCCGGGGCCGGGGTCGAACTGGTCGAGATCTCGATCCCCGAGCACCACATCGCCGACAAGGTCTGGGCGCCCATCGGCCTTGAGGGGCTGACCCGGCAGATGATGCAGGGCTATGGCATGGGCTTCAATTGGCGCGGGCTTTACGCGCCCGAGTTGATGGAGGCCATGGCGGGCTGGCACGACCGCGTGGAGGAGCTGCCCGTCACCTTGCAGATCTCGCTTCTGACCGGGCTCTGGACGCTTGGCCAGACCGGGGGGCGCAGCTATGCCAAGGCGCAGAACCTGTCCCTGAAGATGCGCGCGGCCTATGACCGGGCGCTGGCCGGGCTGGATGCGCTGCTGATGCCGACCGTGCCCTATGTCGCCCCGCCGATCCCCGGCCCGGACACCGATCTTGGGGATTTCATGCAGCGGGCGCTTGGCGTGAATGTCTCGACCTCGCAATTCGACGTCACCGGCCATCCGGCCCTGACCGTGCCGGTGGGCAAGGCCGACGGGCTTCCGGTGGGCGCGATGCTGGCCGGGCCCTGGTATGGAGAGCTAGCGCTTTACCGCCTGGCGCAGGGGCTGATGATAGAGACGCCCGTGTCCCGGGGCGCCTAGCCCGCCCCACCGCGCCGGATCGTTCAAAACCTTCTCCCGGATCGTTCAAGACCCCCCGGCGGCGCTTCCGCTAGCCTGTTCCTTCTGAACGGCAGCAGCCGTCAATCGCGGGGAGGAGGATCTTCGCGGCACAAAGGGAGGAAGACACATGAATGTCGCACGGGCCTTGTTGCGCCATTCGGATTGAGGCGGCAGGTCTCCCTTTCCCGGCTGTCTTCAGCGCATTCGGACAGTCTCGGGCGTGCCGAGGGATGTGAAGCGGTTCATGTGGAGCAGGTGAACGCCATTGGTTCGAGAGAACCTGCGACCCGATGCGGATCTGAACCTCTGCATCCTGCCTGTCGAAGTCTCTGGCCATGATGCGCTCGCCGAGGGGTTCGAGGCATCTCATCCTGGCCTCCACGCGGTTTCGTCGATGATATCCGGACCATTTCTTCCAGCTCGCCCGGCCGAACCGTTTGCAGGCGCGCAGGGCCTCGTTGCGCGCCTGCAGGCCGGGATCGTGGCCCTTCCAGTCCCGGGCATTGCGTCTCGGTGGCATGATGGCATCGGCACCTCGGACTGCGATGGCGCCGTGACACCCCTTGGTGTCATAGATACCATCGGCGGTGACACTGCCGATCCGCTCTTGCATCGGGATCTGCGCCAGCAGGTCGGGCGGAACGGGCGCATCGCCGATACGGTTGCTGGTCATCTCGACGGCGCGCACCTCGAGCGTTTCAGCATCGATACCGATGCCATTGCCTGCGGCGGCTGGCCCCATGCTTGCGGACCGGCCACTCGCCTTCGCCCGAGAACTTGATCCCCGTGCTGTCCACCAGCAGATGCAGCGGCCCGGGCGCGGCACGATACGGGATCTGCACCTTCAGGTGCTTCTGCCGACGGCAGAGCGTCCGTGTAATCCGGCACCGGCCAGTCGAGCCCGCTCAGAGCCCGCAGGCTCTCCACAAACCCCGTCGTTTGACGGAGCGGCAGCCCGAACAGCACCTTGATCGAGAGGCAGAACTGAATGGCCGCCGCCGAGAACCTCTCAGGATGACCCGCCTTGCCGCTCGGGGCCGCAAACCATGACATCTGCGGGTCAAGCCATACCAGCAGCAAGCCGCGGCGCTTCAGAGCCTGGCCGTAGCTGGACCAGTTCGTCGTGCGGAAAAGGGGGACGGCCTTGCTCATATGCCTATCCCAAACCCCTGACCCACAAACATGATTCCGCAAGTCAGAGGGATAGCGCAACAAAGCCGCGCAGACGTGGCGCCGCTTTGGAGGAAGCTATTCTCGATGCAACCTGGGAAGAACTGGCCTCGCATGGCTATGAGAGCCTGACCCTGGAGGCCATCGCACGACGCGCGGGAACGAGCCGCCCGGTCCTCAGCCGCCGGTGGGACAGCCTGTCGAAACTCGCATCCGCGGCCATTGCGCGATACGCGATTCAGAACCCCATCGACGTGCCGGATCTGGGAAGCCTGCGGGAAGAACTGCTCATGCTGCTGCGTCAGGTTGCCCGGAGATCCTCACCGAAGCTTGTGCGACTGATCTATGAAATGCGCAAGGATCTCGAGGCCGCGTTCTCCAGTTTTGCCGACATCCGCTCCCAGGTCGGACGCGCGGGATATCCCACGCAGCAGATCCTGGACCGCGCCATCGCCCGGGGAGAGGTCGCGCCGGAACGCATAACCCCCCGGCTTCTGCGCCTGCCCGTCGATCTTGCGCGCCACGAGATGATGATCACCTTCCAGCCGCTTTCCGAGCCAGACATCTACGAAATCGTTGATGATATCGTCCTCCCGCTCTGGACCGCGCGAGTCTGATCGAGACCGTTTTCGGCGGAGACGCCGCTATCTTGCAAGGACGGCCATGATCCTTTCGATCAGCAGCAGATCCTGGCGCGCATCGGCGATATCTGTGTCGATTGCCGCCCCTTCGGCGATCGCAGCATGGAAACTAGCCCATTCTGCCACGAAGGCATCCCGCCGCATCGGCTGGTGGAAGGTCTCCTTTACACCGGCCTCGCCCTCGGCTTCAGTGACGCGCAGGGTCGCCGGCAGGTGCCGCACGAAGGGAGTGTCGTAATCCAGCCGGATGACGCGCTCGTCCGACAGCACCTCCATGCTGGCGTCGAAGCGGGCGATCCGGTCGATGCCGGTCTCGAAATGGCAGATGAAATCGCCATAGTCGAAATCGACGGTGAAGAACCGGCCGTCGCGGCGATGGCGGGCCGACAACACGCGCCCGGGCATGCCGATGAGGCCGCGCATCACCGACAGATCATGCGTCGACAGCCCGAGCAGCAGCATATGGACGAAGGCGCGCGGGCCCTCCGTGGTTCTGGCGACCGCGCGTGTCGCAAGGGCACTCGCCTCCGCCGCCTCCACCAGGCTTTCGGGCGGAATGTCGTCGCCGGCGATGATCGCCGCCGTCGGCTTCAGAAAGGCGCTGTTCGGCCCGATGATCGCGCGCAGGCGCGCCATGTTGATGTCGGCCCCGTCGGCGGCGATCAGCCGCTTTGCCTCGTGAAAGGCCGGGGCGTGCCGCCGCATATAGCCGATCTGGGCGATCATGCCTGTCTCCTGCGCGGCGGTGGCAAGTGCGTCCGCCTCGGGCAAAGTCATGCACATGGGCTTTTCGATCAGCACATGGCGCCCGGCGCGCATCGCCGCGATGGCATGTGGCGCATGCAGCGCGCTTGGGCTGGCGACGAGGACCGCGTCGACCTCGGGGTTGTCCAGCAGCGCACCGATCGAGTCATGGGCCATCGCCCCCGGCATCCGCGCCGCCAGTTGCCCGCGCACGGAAGGCGAGGCGTCGTAGAGCGCCCGGACGGCGAAACGCTCGCCCAGTTGCGCAAGCGCCGGAATATGCAGGTGCTGCGTGACCATGCCGCAGCCGATAAGGCCGATGCCCAGTGGTTTCATCGCTTCGTCTTTCTCCAGCATCGCCGAACCGCTGTCCGGCGGATCATTCGGCGAGGAAGCCGCGCAGGTCCGCGACGAATTTCCGGGGGTTCTTGAGCATCAGGAAATGGTCCCCCTCTTCTGCGCTGGTATAGCTGAACAGCCGCCCGTGGGGCGCGGTTTCGGCGATCCAGGCCTGGCTCGGCAGGTTGTTGCTCTCCTCGCCAGAGAAAACCGCGACGGGGATGTCGAGCTTCTGCTCGATCACGTCGCGCCAGTCGTTGGCTGCATGGTCGAACAGAACGCGGAAAGTATAGGCGGGGTCCGTGTCGATCACCGCATGGGCGAAGCCCGCCGAGTTCTGCGCATAGGGCGAGTCCATCATCAGCGACCGCTGCACGACCTTCATGTCGACGACCTGCTGGTTGGTCGGCGCGCCCTGATAGGCGGCGATCATCCTCTCCACCGAGGTGGTCATGCCACCGGCGTTGAGGCGTTCCTCCTCGGACCAGTCGTCATGGGTATAGATCGACACCGGCTGATCGACGAAGACGGCCTTGGAAATCCGCTCGGTGCCGAACAGGTCAATATAGCCCCAGATGACCGACACGCCCATCGACCAGCCCGCGAGGACGGTTTTCTCGACGCCGATATGGTCGAGGAATTCGTTCAGATCCATCGAATGGCGGGCGATCCGCGCGCCCTTGAGCGTCTTTTCCGACAGGCCCTGGTTTCGCGGGTCGAGGACATAGACATGATGGCTCTGCGACAGCAGCCAGATCACGTTGATCAGCTCCGCGCCATTGGCGCCCCATGCGGGCACGAAGACGACCGGATCGCCGCTGCCCGCTTCCCAGTAATTCAGCCGGATACCGTCATTGGTGGTGAAGCCGTTGATCTGCAACCCCGCGAAGTCCGACAGCTTTCCGAGCATGTCGGCGATCTGGTTGGGGAAGGTATAGTCGGTTCCCAGCACCTCCATCGCCGGTTCGGCCAAGGCAGGGGTCACAAGCAAAGGCAGCGACACAAGCGCAGATATTAAAAGGTGTTTCATCGAAGCCTCGCCTGGATTGTCGCGGGACATGGGGCCGGGATAACTGCCGGTTCAAGGGCGGGAACCCGGCAGTCACCGGCACCCCGCCCTCGGCCGATGTCAGCCGAACAGCTTGCCGGAACCGGCCCAGTCGGACGGTTTCACATCCTCGAAGATCACATAGATATAGCTCGCATCGGTTCCGGTGTTGCGGACGATGCTTTCGGTGATTTCGGCGGCAACCTTGGCCTTTTCTTCAGCCGACTTGCCTTCGAACCAGCTTACGCGAACCACGGGCATGATGTTTCCTTTTCATTGGCAGGGCATGGGGCAGACTTTCGGCCTTCCGGATGAGGGCGCGATAAGACTTGCGCCATTGATGATATTAGTATCTTTGATGTGGATAAATACCCTCCGGGTGACTTCAGAGTGGCGCTTAATTCTACAATGGCCCAGATCGATCATCTCGCTGGCGTTCAGGCCTTCGTCGAGACCGCCCGCCACCTGAACTTCACCGAGGCCGCGCGGACTTTGGGCGTCACCAAATCCGCTGTGGGGAAAAGCGTGAGCCGTCTGGAGGCCCGCCTCGGCACCCAGTTGATCCGCCGCAGCACGCGCCGGCTGGTACTGACCGCCGATGGCGAAGCCTATCTGGCTGTGGCGCGCCGCGCGCTGGAAGAGATAGGGGCGGCCGAGACCTTCCTTGCGAGCGGCAATCGCGACGTCGCCGGGCGCCTGCGCGTGGATGCGCCCGCCGCCTGGGGGCGTCAGGTTCTGCTGCCGATCCTTGTCGACATCACGCGCGAGCATCCGGGTCTGCATCTGTCGCTTTCCTTCACCGACCGCATCATCGACCCGATCGAAGAGCGCGTGGATCTCGTCATCCGCTTTGGCGAGACGCCGGACACCGGCGGCCTGATCACCCGCAAGCTGGCGGAGCAGCGCGCGCCGCTGGTAGCCGCGCCCGGCTATATTTCGCGCAAGGGGGTACCGGCGACGCCGGAGGACCTGCACCATCACGACTGCATCACGGGCGTCCGTCGGGATGCCCCCACGGGTTACAGGATCGTCCGAGGGACCGGAACGCCCGAACGCCTGCACGTGCTTGCCACGCATGAGATCGGCGACGGGGCGGCGGTGGTCGAGGCGGCAATTGCCGGGCTTGGCATCGCGCAGATGCCGCTGTCGCTGGTCGCGCAGCCGCTGGCGGATGGCAGGCTGGTCGAGGTTCTGCCAGACTACGGCACCGCGCCGGTGGGCATCTACGCGCTCTGGCCCGAGACCCGGCATCTGCTGGCCCGGGTGCGTCATGTCGTCGATGTGCTCGCAAAGCATGGGCAGCAGGGGACCCTTTAGAACCCGGGCCTGAGCGGCCGGTGTCTAACCCTTCGTGCGTGCGGATTGGGATGCCACGTCATCCGACCGTACAAGTCCGCGATCCCAGGATGGGTTAGGGCCAAGGTCGCTCACCAGGAAATCAATGAAGGCGCGGACCTTGGCCGGAGGGCGGCGGTTGGCCGCGTAGACGGCGAAGACACCGGCAAGTTCCATCGGCGGATGATCGAGACAGACGGGGACCAGCCGTCCTGCGCGGATTTCGCTGCCGACAAGAAACGTGGGCTGATAGATCAGGCCCTGCCCGGCCAGGGCTGTGGCAAGCAGGGCATCGCCATTGTTCGCCTGAAATCTGCCGCGGACGTCCGCACTGAATGCACCATCTGTCCCGCGTGCGGATGTTCAACACGGGCTTCGGTGCCCTGGCGCGACCGGACCGCGATCTTTACCCCAATGACCCGCGCGACCGGATCGACGCACCGAACGAGCGGACAAATCCGCGTCTCAACATCAGGGTCTACCGCTTGTGCTTCGCCACAATGCAGCTCGCCTATGAGAAAGCCTTCACCCATGTCTTCGAAATGCTGGACGAGCTGAAGACGCATCTGGCGGAGAAGGGGCCTTATCTTCTGAGCGAGCGCTTGACCGGGGCGAATATCCGGCTTTACGCGACGCCGGTGCGTTTCGACGCCGCCTATGTCGGGATCTTCAAATGCAACCTGCGCAGCTTTGCCAATTATCCGGCGTTCAGCGCCTGTCTCCCGGCTGTCTTCGATCTCCCGGGCGTGCGAGAGACCGCCAGTATCCACCATATCAAGCGCGGTTAGTACTCGATGCGGTGCTCAACCACAACGGCGTCGTACCGGTGGGGGCCGGACCTGCCCGGGCTCGACCCCGTCACGCGGATCCCCGCCGCCGGGGCGGCTGCAGCACGGACCCGAAAGGAAGCGGTCATGAGCCGGTCTCTCGTCATCTTCTTGCACGGCGTCGGCCGTGGCGCCAATCTTGCGCCGCTTGGCGTCCACTGCTGCTGCCTCCGACGGATTTCGCGGCGCCGGACGAGCCCTTCGCCGTTGATCACGGCGGAAGCGGTCGGCGGTGGTTCCGCGTCAAGGGCGTGACGGAGGCCAACCGGCCCGGCCGCATCCTCGCCGCGCGAGGTGCCTTCGATCACACCATCGCCGGGATCATCGCCGCGCATGGCTTGACCAGACCAACCGACCGCGATGCCCTAGTTGGTTCCTCGCAGGCCTCGATCATGGCGCGGGACGCGGTTGCCTCCGGCCGCTGGCGGGTGCGGCGGTGGCCGCCTTCGCCGCGTCGCCTCGCATCGCCCGCGCCAATGGCGCCATCGACCGGCGCCAAGATCCCCCGTTCGTCCACTGTAACGGCGACCGGGTGATGCCTGTCGAGGAAAGCCGAACCGCCGCAGCGGCTTTGAAGCAGGCGGGCATCGATGTCGCCCTGAATGTCCTGCCCGGCCTTGGTCACGCGATCTCGCCAGAGAGCGCGAGGGCTGCTGGTCAGTTTCTGTTGCGCGTATTGACGGCCAGCCAAAACGCCTGAAACGGCCACCACCGAAGACGTCGGGCTACCGCGCGGTCCCTTCCCGGTGAGGGGCGGAAATCTTGACCGCGAAACCGATGAAACGTCTTGACCTCGCCGGTCTCCTGCATAGGGCAGAGGGGGAGGGCGGGACGCGATACTCCTCCTGCCAGCAGCCAGCACAGCTGTCCCGATGGCCGGATGGTCCCGAACCTCGGGTAGCGCAGGCGGTGATGTTGGCCGGACCGGGCGATGTGGGAGATAGTAGATCCAGAGGAAACTCTGTGTGGAATTTTTCTGTATTTACGCTGAAACAGCGCAGGAATAGCTAATTTCAGGGTCTGTAGACCATGGCATGCTGCCCGATTTCCATTGCTGAACGGCATTTGCCATGCCTGACGCAGCGACTCCCGATCAGGTTTGTCTGGCAGGAAGCGTCACGACTTGTTCAGGCCAGGTGAGCGCCATGGCCGCAGGCATCGGGAATGCGGACGCCGGGAAAAGCTCGGAACAAGGAGATCTCCCAGCCACTTCACCCGAACCAGCGCCGCCGGGTCGCTCTCTTCGTGGGAGCCACGGGATCAAGCGATACAAGAGGAAGGACAAGGACTGGCATGTCAACTTCAACACGGGGCGGGGCGGATAGCCGCGCCGGAAAGAGCAACCGCGCGCGGTGGACGCTCCTGGTCTTTGGGGCGCTGCTCGCCCTGGTCGGTCTGGCCCTGACAATAGGCGGGATCCAACTCGCGGGGCTGGGCGGATCCTGGTATTATCTTCTTGCCGGTCTGGCGCTGCTGGCTTCCGGCGGTCTTCTCGCGATGCGCCGGTCTGCGGCACTGTGGCTCTTCGGCGCAACCACCATCGCCACGGTTCTGTGGGCGCTGTGGGAAGTCGGCCCGGAATTCTGGGCACTGGTTCCGCGCCTTGCACCCTTCGTGGTGATGACCCTCATCATGGGGCTGCTTGCGCCCCTGCTTCTGGGAAGAGCGCGAAAGAAGGCCAGCTATTCCGTCTCCGTGGTCGCCGCGCTGGTCCTGATCGCGGGGGCCGTGTCGGTCTTCATCCCCCACGGCGTTATCAGCCCGAGCGGCGCAGCAGTTGTGCGCGCGGCGGTAGATGCGCCAGAGGAATCGCGCTGGCAGTATTACGGCCGCACCCCTGACGGGACCCGCTTCGCGCCCGAAAGCCAGATAACGCCGGAAAATGTCGATCAGCTCAGCGTTGCCTGGACCTTCCGCACCGGCGAGATGGCCGAACTCGGGTCGGAGAACCAGAACACCCCGATCCAGATCGGTGACACGCTCTATGTCTGCACGCCGCTGAACAAGGTCTTTGCCATCGACGCGGACACCGGCGAAGAGCGCTGGAGTTACGATCCGGAGCCTGTCGACACCACCATCTGGAACCGCTGCCGCGGCGTGGCTTACTATGAACCCTCCGCCGTTGACGCACCGCCTATCCCGGATGCAGAGACGGGCGCTGTTCCGGCCATCGTTCCCGCGAGCGCGACCTGCGGGCGGCGCATCGTGACGACGACGGTCGATGCGCGTCTGATCCAGCTCGATGCCGAAACGGGCGCCCTGTGCGAAAGCTTCGGGACGGGCGGGATCGTCGATCTCAAGGCCGGGATGGGCGAAATAAAACCGGCATGGTATCAACCCACCTCGATGCCGACAGTGGCCGGGCGGCTGATCATCGTCGGCGGCTGGGTGTTCGACGGGCGTTCGGTCGATGAGCCCTCGGGCGTCGTCCGCGCCTTCAACGCGGACACCGGCGCGCTGGTCTGGGCATGGGATCTTGGCAACCCCGAGATTACCGGCCTGCCATCGGAGGGCGAGACCTATTCGCGCACCACGCCGAATGTCTGGTCCACGCCCGCCTTCGACGAAGAACTGGGCCTGGTCTATCTGCCGACCGGCAACCAGAACCCCGATTTCTGGGGCGCGCTGCGGCCGGAGATTTCCGAGCAGTATTCCTCGGCCATCGTCGCGCTGGATATCGTCACCGGGCGTGAGCGGTGGAAGTTCCAGACCGTGCATCACGACATCTGGGACTATGACGTTCCCGCCCAACCGGCGCTCTACGACGTGCCCGACGGAAACGGCGGCACGATCCCGGCTCTTGTCCAGCTGACGAAGCGCGGTCAGATCTTCATGCTTGACCGCCGCACCGGCGAACCCATCGCTGATGTCGTCGAAAAGCCGGTTCCGCAGGAACATCAGGAAGGCGACTGGGTTTCGGCCACGCAGCCTTACTCGGTCGGTATGCCCGCCATCGGTGCGGAGCCGCTGTCCGAGGAAAGGATGTGGGGGGCGACGTTCTTCGACCAGCTTTCCTGCCGGATCGCCTTCCGCAAGCTGCGCTACGAGGGCGAATTCACGGCGGCCACCACCGAGGCCAGCCTGCTCTATCCCGGCTATTACGGCGGGATGAACTGGGGCAGCGCCTCGATCGACGCAGGCACGGGCTATCTGATCGTCAACGACATCCGCATGCCGCAGGTCGTGCGGCTGATCCCGCAGGCCGAACTGGCGGGCGCGAATGCGGGTCACGGCGTCGGCAGCATCTATCCGCAGGAGGGCGTGCCCTTCGGCATCGAGCACAGCTCGCTGGTGTCGTTCCTCGGGCTGCCGTGCAATGCCCCGCCGTGGGGCACCTTCTCGGCAATCGACCTGTCGAAGCGAGAACTGGTCTGGCAGCGCCCGGCCGGAACGGTCGAGGATACCGTGGTCGCGGGCGGCCTCAAGGCGAGCCTTCCGGTTCCGCTGGGCATGCCGACGCTGGGCGGCCCGATTACCACCGGTTCGGGGCTGGTCTTCTATGCCGGGACACAGGACTACTATCTGCGTGCGCTTGACGCAGCGACGGGCAAGGAAATCTGGAAAGGTCGGCTGCCGGTTGGCGCCCAGGCCACGCCGATGACCTACGTCTCACCCAAAAGCGGCCGTCAGTTCGTGGTCGTGTCGGTCGGTGGTGCCCGTCAGTCGCCGGATCGCGGCGACTACGTGGTCGCCTACGCCTTGCCTGAGACGCAGTGACCCGGAGTATCTTTACGGCGTTCGTAAGAAACCGGATCCAAAAACCCGCCCCGAAAGGGGCGGGTTTTCATTTTTAGCGTCTGTCAAATGAATCCGGGTGGGAACAAGTCTCTCACCTGGCAGTGCCGCCTTTGAAAATCCGCGGATGGTCGATGAGCTCGCGCGCCATCAGATGCGCAAGACGCACGGCAGAGGTCATCTTCTCCGGCACAATGGCCCGGCGTGACCCGAGGAGTTCGCGCCCACAGGCGGCAGGGTCCGCAATCGGATTTTCCAGTCTGCGCAGGCAATCCTGCGCAATGTCGTCCCCATCGGCAGCAGGCGACTCCCGATGCACGATCTGCCCGAGCCGCAGCGCGATATGGCCGAGGGATAGTGCGGCGACCGCATCCCTTGGAACAGCATCAGGACCGTCGTGGCCGCACCCAGATCGGCGGACGCCCCGAGCGCGCCGAGAAGCTGCGGTCGGCGCGCCTGCGGAAAGCTCCGTTTTCACCGGCAGATCAGCAACGTGCCGCAAGCAATACGCATGAACTGCTTAAAGGGCTGCAGGAGGACGGTCGTCTACGCAAGGTGGATGTAGTGCAACGGGCCTCGTTGGGGGGCGAGGGCACGGAAGGGCAAACCGGCCCTCTTCCTGCGCATTGAGCATGTCGTCAACGACTTCGAGACGAGTTTCGAAGAAGGGGATCTCGAGGATTTCGAGGCCTGGCTCAAGTCGGACGACCAGGGCTGGCTCTTTCTCGATTCCGTGGACGAGGCGCGCCTGCGCGATCCCAAGGATTTTGAGCGCGCCATCCGCCGCATTGGGAAGCGGATTGAGCGTGCCCTACAGCGCACGCATATCGTCATCACGGGCCGCATGGAAGCGTGGCGCCCGGCGACCGACCTCTTGTTGTGCCGGACCAACTTGCGTTGGGATGCGCCGACGAAAGAACCCAACGAGGCGACCGCGCCCCAGGGGGAATATGCGGTCGCAGCTGAGCGAGTGGAGAAGCGTGAGAGTAAGCACGCCCCGTTCCGCATCGTTACCCTCGAAGATCTGCACGGCGCTCAGGTCGAGACCTTTGCGATCGCCAAGGGCGTGACGGACATCAAAGCCTTCACTAAAGCCCTAGAGCGTGCCGAGGCATGGTCGTTCACAACCAGGCCTCTCGACCTTGCCGAAACTGTTGAGTTTTGGAACGATTACCATCGGGTCGGCTCTCGGTTCGACCTGATGACGAGCAGCATCGCCAAGCGCCTTGAGGAGCGGGATCAGGACCGGGCCGATGCGCGGCCGATCGCGGTCGACCGCATTCGCGAGGATGCCCGTCTAGTCGCGGCAGCCACCACGCTCTGTCAAGAATCGGCCATCCGCATCCCCGACGGAGACAAGAATACCTTAGGTCTTCCAATCAAGGATGTCCTTACCAATTGGAACGATCAGGACTGCGCGATCCTGCTGTCGCGGCCAATCTTCGATCCGGGCATCTATGGCACCCAGCGATTCCACCATCGTTCGGTGCGGGAATATTTAACCGCCAAATGGCTAAATTCGTTGCTGGTCGACGAAGGCTCGCGCGCGAAGATCGAGGGGCTGTTTTTCCGCATGCAATATGGCATTGAAGTCATCGTGCCGACGATGCGCCCGGTGCTGCCGTGGCTTGCGGCGCTTGATCGGCGGATCCTCAACAAAGTCGTGGCGCTCGCACCCGAGGTGCTGCTTGAGGGCGGCGACCCCGCCAAGCTGCCGCTTGACACGCGGCGTCACATCCTGCGCCAGACCTGTGAACGGGTCGCGCAGCCCGCGCACGGCCGCTCGATGATGGAATATCAGGCGGTCCAGCGCTTCGCCAACGCCGATCTTGCTGAGGAGATCGGGGCGCTCCTCGACCAATATGCTGCGGATGACGACATCACTTGGTTCCTGCTGCGCATGGTCGATCAAGGCGGCATCCAGGCCCTAGTCGGCAAGGCCAGATACTTCGCGCTCAGGTCCCGCGCAAAATATACCCGCATCGCGGCGATCCGCGCGGTGTTCGCGGTCGGCACGTCCGCCGATGTCGCAGACATCCGCAGTGCCTTCTTGAAGGAAAGGCCGGGGCTGTGGGATGAACACGAAGTTTCATGCCGTTGCCGATGCGCAGGGCCGTCCGATCCGCATGTTTGTCACGGCAGGTCCTGTCAGCGATTACACCGGGGCTGCCGCCATGCTGGGTAGCCTGCCGAAGGCGGAATGGATGCTGGCCGACCGGGGCTATGATGCCGAATGGTTCAGAGATGCGTTGAAAGACAAGGGGATAAAGGCATGCATCCCCGGCAGGAAGGCCAGGAAGAAAGCCATCCCTGCACCATGCCCACGTCACGCTGGGCGCCTGGCGCACGGACTATAACACCGGACGGCCCCACTCCCGTCTCGGCTGGCAGACCCCAGCCGAGTTTGCCAAAACCTTCGCCCCGCAACGGGGCCTGACGCTGCGCAACCCGCAAGGCTCCGCGCC
>NZ_JBEFZE010000016.1:0-81995 GCF_042762395.1 Pseudogemmobacter sonorensis | reverse complement strand
CGCGGGGGGGGCGGCCCCCCCCCCCTTCGACACCGCCCCCCACCGCAAACCGCTTCCCCGACCCCCCCCCCCGACAGCCCCCATCCGCTCTTTTCACCCCGCGCCCGGCAGAGCCCCTTGCGGCCGCCCCGGCGCTGCGGCAATCCTGCGCGCCATCATGACCGGATATCTCACCCCCCTCGCCCGCGCCCTGCCCTCGAGCGTGCCCTTCACCGGCCCCGAGACGCTGGAGCGCCGCCAGGGCCGCGCCTTCCGCGCCCGGCTCGGCGCCAACGAATCCGTCTTCGGCCCCTCGCCCCTCGCCATCGCGGCGATGCGCGCGGCGGCGGCCGAGGCCTGGATGTATGGCGATCCCGAGAACCACGATCTGAAGCACGCTCTGGCCGCGCATCACGGCGTCACGCCCGCCCATGTCGTGGTGGGGCCGGGGATCGACAATCTTCTGAACCTGATCTGCCGGCTGACGCTGGAGCCGGGCGTGCCGGTCGTGACCTCGCTCGGCGCCTATCCGACCTTCGTCTTCCATGTCGAGGGGTTCGGCGGCGCCTTGTCGCGGGTGCCTTACCGCGACGATCACGAGGATCCGCAGGCGCTGCTCAACCGCGCGCGCGCGACCGGGGCGCGGCTGCTCTACCTCGCCAATCCCGACAATCCGATGGGCAGCCACCATCCGGGCGCGGTGATCGAGGAGATGGTGGCGGCCCTGCCCGCCCATACGCTTCTGCTGCTCGACGAGGCCTATGCCGATCTCGCCCCCGAAGGCACCCTGCCCCGCATCGCCGCCGATCATCCGCAGGTGATCCGGCTGCGCACCTTTTCCAAGGGCCACGGGCTGGCGGGGGCGCGGGTGGGCTATGCGCTGGCCGCGCCCGAGCTCGCCCGCGCCTTCGACAAGGTGCGCGACCATTTCGGGATGAGCCGGATCGGCCAGGCCGGGGCGCTTGCGGCGCTGGCCGACCGCGACTGGCTGGCCTCGGTCAAGCGCCGGATCGAGGCGGCACGCGCCCGCGTCGCCCGGATCGCCGGGGCGAACGGGCTGCGCGCCCTGCCCTCGGCCACCAATTTCGTGGCGGTCGATTGCGGAAAGGACGGCGATTTCGCCCGCAGGGTGCTGGAGGAAAGCCTGGCGCGCGGGCTGTTCATCCGCATGCCGGGCGTGGCGCCGCTGGACCGCTGCATCCGGGTCAGCCTCGGCCCCGATCCGGTGCTCGACGTGTTCGAGGAGGTGCTGCCGCAGGCGCTCGCCGCCGCGACGGCTCCGGCGGGCTGAGCCCGCCGAATACCGCCCAGCCCAAGCTTATTGACCCAAGCTTATTCGGGCCAGATTTATTCGGCGGCCAGTTCGGGCTTGGCGGGGCCGAGCGCGGGCGCCGCGCGACCATCGGCCGCCTCGTTCGGGGCCCCCAGTTTCACGGCCGGAAAGGCGGTTTCCTGCCGCCCCGAGGGCGCGGCCAGCGACGGCGCCGCGAGGGGCGCGACGGCGGCAGGCGCCACCGGGGCCGACACCGCCGCGACCTCGCGCGGCGCGAGCGCGGTCGGCTCCAACGAGGGCTGCGCGGCGCGCGCTTCCAGCGGACGGCGGAAGACCAGCATGTTCTGATAGCTGGTTCGCGTGCCGGTCAGGCCCGCGCGCTCATCCACCGGCAGGGCGTCGGCGCGGATGTAGTCCCAGCCCTCGGCCCCCAATTCGTTCATCAGATGGGTCAGCGCCAGGGCAAAACGCTCTTCGGTGGTCTTGACCCCCTTGGCCTTCTCGCCCCGGCGGGGGGCCGGGATCACCCGGTATTCGTAACGCTGCATCTCGGGCTCTCCTGTCGGCGCGCCCAGGCAGGGCGCGGCTGGGGCGGAGTTTACGAGATTCGCCGCCCAAGTCCAAATAACGAAAGGTTTTTCGGCGAATCCAGGGCCTTTGCGCAACAGACCCCAATCCCTTGCGGTCAGCCCAGGCCCCCGCCGCAAGGGATTGTGCGCCGGGGGAATCAGGACGAAAGCTTCATCAGCACGATCCCCGAGACGATCAGCCCGGCCGCCAGCAGCCGCGCCGGCGTCGCGGGCTCTCCCATCGCGACAAGGCCGACGACAAAGGCCCCGACCGCGCCGATCCCGGTCCAGACCGTATAGGCGGTGCCAAGCGGCAGGCTGCGCATCGCCATGGCCAAGAGCGCGAAGCTCGCGATCATCGCCAGCAGGGTGACGGCGGTCGGGCCCGGCCGGGTGAACCCGTTCGAGAGCTTCATCGAACTGGCCCAGAGGATTTCGAAAAGACCGGCGCAGAACAGCATGATCCAGGGCATGACGGCCCTCCTTCTGATCGGGAAAGGCCGGGTCGTCCCGGTCGGATTCAGGGGAAGCGGGCCGGGGTCGTCCCCGGCGCGGCGACCCGGATCGAAGGATGGATACCGCAGGATGGATTCGGGCCGCGCGGGGTTTTCCCACGGATCGCGCCCCCGATCAAGCGTGGCGATCAAGCGTGGCGATTCGGGCCCCCGTCTCAGCCGCGCGGCGGATGCAGCCCGTCCGCCAGCCAGCCATGGCGATGCGCCGCGCCCTGGCCATGGGCCAGAAGATGCGGGTGATCGGGCGGCAGGTCGGGATGGGAATGCCCCGCCCCCTCAGCCGCATCCTCCGGCGGCCAGAGCCGGATCCCCGCCGCCAGCGCCAGCGCCGCCAGCACGCCATGGGTGACGAAGGTCGCGGGCATTCCGACCCGCAGCGCAAGCCAGCCCGCCAGCGGATAGAAGACCAGCCAGCAGCCATGCGACAGCGCGAAATGCGCGGCGAAAAGCGCGGGCCGCTCCGCCGACGTGGCCGAGCGGCGCAAGAGCCGCCCCGAGGGCGTCAGCGAGGCGCTGAACCCGACGCCCGTCACCAGCCACAGCGCCAGCAGCGCCGGATAGTCGCGCACCATCGCCCCCGCGAAAGCCGCCAGCACCAGCAGCGCCGAGGCGCCGATCATCACCGCCCGGTCCGGCACCCGGTCGAGCAGCGCCGGAAGCGCCAGCGCCGCCAGCATCGAGCCCGCGCCGAAAGCCGCCAGCGCAAGCGCCACCTGCGGCTCGCCCAGCCCCATCCCGACCTTGACGATGGTCACCGTGTTCACGATCACCATCGACCCCGCCGCCGCCAGCGTCAGGGTCATGGCGAACAGGCCGCGCAGCCGGGGGGTGGCGAAATAGATCCGGCTGCCGCGCAGGGTGCGGTCCCAGATGCCCCGGCGCGCGGCGCCCGGATCGGGCGCGGGCGTCGGGATCGCCACCGACAGGACCAGCGCCGCCGAGAGCAGGAAGCCCAGCGTGGTGCCCGCGAACAGGCCGTGGAAGCTCATGACGCTCAGCGCCGCCACGGCGAGCGCGGGCGACAGCAGGCTTTCCAGGTCATAGGCCAGCCGCGACAGCGAGAGCGCGCGGGTATATTCCTCTTCCTTCGGCAGGATGTCGGGGATGACGGCCTGGAACATCGGGGTGAACCCCGCCGAGGCGGCCTGAAGCAGGAAGATCAGCAGCCAGACCTGCCAGACCTCGGTCACGAAGGGCAGGAAAAGCGCGACGCCCGCCCGCACCAGATCCAGCCCCACCATCACCGCCCGGCGCGGCAGGCGCTCGGTCAGGGCCTGGGCCAGCGGCGCGATAGCGACATAGGCCACCATCTTGATCGCAAGCGCGGTGCCCAGCACCGCCCCCGCCCGCTCGCCCGCCAGATCATAGGCGAGAAGGCCGAGCGCGACGGTCATCAGCCCGGTGCCCAGCAGCGCGACGACCTGGGCGGCGAAGAGATGGCGGTAGGTTCGATTGGCGAGCGGTCTGAGCATGGCGGGCCTCCTGCCGCGACCCTATCCCCCCTGGGGGGATGAATGCAATATCCCCCCAGGGGGGGATGATGACGAGGATTTCGCCCGGGCGGGCAGGCCGGGACGGGCGGGCCGGGACAGATCGGCCCCCAAAAAAACAGGGGGCGGGACAGGCACAGGCTGAAAGGCGCGACCGAAGACGGACGCGCCCGGCGCCCCGGAACCGACAGGCGTGCCCCTCCCCCAGACAGACTGCCCAGACGGGTTACGCCCGGACGGTCATCGGGAAAGACATGCCTTAGAAAGGTGCAGGGACTCGGAATGCATCGCCCGAACTGGCATCGGCCGGAGTGGCACAGCCCGGCCCGGGGCCGCACTGTCGGCGCGCGAGGTCGGCGGCTGGCGCGGGGTCAGAGCAGTTTGGTCAGCGCCTTAAGCTCGGCCAGGTCGTGGCCCGAGGGGCTCTCGCCCCCGCCGGGCGATTCGCCGCCAGAGGCGAGGCAATGGTCGATATGGTCGTGGATCAACTGACGCTTGGCCTCGGCCACCGAACGCTCGACCGCCAGAAGCTGGCGGGCGATATCGACGCAGGGCGCGCCCGCCTCGATCATCTCGACGACATGGCGCAGATGCCCGCCCGCACGCTTGAGCCGGGCGGCGATGGCCGGGTGGCTTTCATGGCGATGCGGCGCCTGCGCCGTGGCGGCGGTCGGCTCGGGGCGGAACGGAGCGGCTGCGGTCGGCCGGGTGCCAGTCGCTTCCGGGCCAGTCGGGTCGGGGCCAGTCGGGTCGGCGTCAGGCTGGAATGAGTCAGTCTGGGCGGGACCGCCTGTCCCGACCGGGGTCGGGCCGGGGCCTGCCGGATCGGGGCCAGCGGAAGCAGAGGCCGTCGGTTCGGGGATGGCGGCGCGGGTGGAGACGGGATCTGACATTGCGCAAAGATGCAGGCGCAAGGCGCGCTTGGCAATCCATCGCGGGCCGGGGATCTGGCCCGAACCTCTCGCCGCCGGAACGGCGTACCCGGGGCCGCGCCTCCCGCGGCCTCAGCCGGAAGCCTCACAGCCGGGCCCTCGCGCGCGCGCGGACCGCGCAGCCGGACCCTCGCGCCCCCACACCGCCCCGCCCTCAGCGGGCCTTGGCCTCGGCCCTCGGGTAGCGCCGCGCCATCATCAGGCTGCGCCCAAGGTTCAGCGCCAGCATGGCAAGCCACAGCCCATGCGGCCCGAACAGTGGCAGGAAGACCAGAAGCGACAGGCCGTAAAGCAGCACCGCCTGCACCATCGCATTGCGCATCTCGCGCGACAGCGTGGCGCCGATGAAGATCCCGTCCAGCACATAGCTTGCAAAGCTGGCCAGCGGCAGCGCCCAGATCCAGGGCAGGAACCGCGCCGCCTCGGCGCGCACCGCCTCGGAGGTGGTCATGGCCGCGATCAGATGCGGCCCGCCGAAAAGCACGCCCAGCGTCAGCACGAGGCTTGCGCCGAAGGCCCATTGCCCCGAGATCACCGCCGCCCGCCGCACATGCCCCGGCGCGCGCGCCCCCACCGCCTGGCCCACCAGCGCCTCGGCCGAAAGCGCGAATCCGTCCAGGATGAAGGCGAAGAGGAACATGAACTGCAACAGCACCTGATTGGCCGCCAGCCCGACATCGCCCTGCCCCGCCGAGAGGAAGACGAACGAGGTATGGCAGGCCTGCAGCAGCAGCGAGCGCACCACCAGATCGGCGTTCATCGCCATCATCCCGCGCAGCGCCGCGCGCTCGACCAGCGCGTCCCACCGTGCGCGCAGATGGCGCGCGAAGGCGTCGCGGCACAGCCACAGCCCCATGGCAAGCCCCGCCCATTCCCCGATCAGCGTCGCCGCCGCCACCCCAGGCACCCCCCAGCCCAGGCCGATCACGAAACCCACGTCCAGCGCGATGTTGATCGCGTTGATCCACAGTTGCAGCATCAGCACCGCGCGCGCCCGCTCCAGCGCGATCAGCCAGCCGGTGACGGCGTAAAGCCCGATCACCGCGGGCGCGCCCCAGATGCGGATCGAGACATAGGCGCGGGCCAGTTCCTCGACCTCGGCGCTGGCGGGCGAGACGGCGAAGGCCCCGGCCAGGATCGGGATCTGCAAAAGGATCAGCGCCAGCCCCGACACCGCGGCGATCAGCAGCGCGCGGTGCAGCACCATCGCGGTCTCGGCCGGGTCGGCGCGGCCATGGGCCTGGGCGGCAAGGCCCGAGGTGCCCATGCGCAGGAAGCTGAACAGCAGATAGAAGGTGGTGAGGATCACGCCGCCCATCCCCACCGCCCCGATCGGCGCGGCGGCGCCGAGCCGCCCGACCACGGCGGTATCGACCAGCCCGAGCAGCGGGATCGTGGCATTCGAGACAAGGATCGGCAGCGCGATGCCGAGAACCCTGCGATGGGTGATGTCCTGCATGATCCTGGCCGGTTTGGGTGAGGGAAGCTGGGTCGGGTCGGGTCGGGTCGGGTCGGGTCGGGTCGGTGAAAGCTGCGCCATGGCCCGGCGGAACGGAAGGGGCCAGACGGTGATAATTCCGCGCTCCTTTGCAATCGACGGAAAGGAAGGCGCCGTCCCGCTCCGCGGACCGGCCCTCGCCTCTCCCGCCACCGCCCCCCTCCGGCCGCCCGCGCTGACGCGCAGCGGCTCAGCAAGCGCGCGCCCGGCCGAGAGGGCGCATAGCGCCTTGCATGTGGCGCAGCCAGCGCCATCGGCGCCGCAGGTCGCCGCACCCCTCCCCCCGAATGCAACCGCGCAGAGGCCAGCCAGGGGCGGCGCGGCCAAGGGGGGCGGCACGCGACCGGGGCGATCGGCCTGCCGGGCCCGGCGCCGAAGCTGGCCGCGTCAGAGCCCATCGGGGCCGGGCACGGGCCAGGGGGGCCGGGCACGGCCAGGGGGGACGCATCGGACGCCCCTTGCGGCGCGTGGCCGAGGCCGGAGAGCCCCCCGCAGGGGCCCGGCAGCGGGCCAAGGGACGACTCGCGCATTCCCTGCGGCTCGAAGGCCTGGCCGTCGATTCGGCAGGCGACCGGGCCCCGGCGCCGAAGGCCGCCGCTCAGGGGCCCGTCAGGGTCCGGCACCGCGGGCCAGGGGGACGCATCGGGCGCCCCCTTCCGCGCGCGGGCGGGGGGCACCGGCGACGGGTGTCGCCGGGCCCGATGCGCGCCCTAATCGCCGAGCAGGGTCAGGCTCTGCGCGCTCCAGCCCAGCCAGACCGGGCCATCGAGAAGACCCGCGCCCCTGTCGGTCTCGGCATAGGCCTGAAGCCGCGCCTCGCCCACGGCCACGTCCAGAAGCAGGCGGCTGCCCTTGAAGATGCGGCTGAGGATCCGGCCCTCGACCTCGTTCTCGGCGCCGGTCCGATCCCGCGAGACCTGGATGCGCTCGGGGCGGAGCGAGGCGGTGCGGGCGCCGCCCTCGGGGCCTGCCGCCGCTCCACCACCCGAAACGGCGGCGCGCAGCCGGTGGCCCTGCCAGTCGAAGGCGGCAAAGCCCCCGGAGAGCCCCCCGAAACGGCCTTCCAGCAGGTTGGTCTCGCCGATGAATTCGGCCACGAAGCGGCTTGCCGGATGGAAGTAAAGCTCTTCCGGCGTGCCGTCCTGCTCGATCCGGCCCTTGTTCATCACCACGATCCGGTCGGACATGGTCAGCGCCTCTTCCTGGTCGTGGGTGACGAAGAAGAAGGTCTTGCCGGTGCGGCGCTGGATCGCCTTCAGCTCGACCTGGACCTGGGCGCGCAGCTTGGCATCCAGGGCGCCCAGAGGCTCGTCCAGCAGCAAAAGCGCAGGATCGGGCGCCAGCGCGCGCGCCAGCGCCACCCGCTGCCGCTGGCCGCCCGAAAGCTGGTCGGGGCGGCGGTCGAGATAGGCCGACAGCTCCAGGAAGGCGGCAAGCTCCTCGATCCGGGCGGCGATGGCGTTGCGGCCCATGCCCTTCAGCTCCAGCCCGAAGGCGATGTTGCGCCGCACCGTCATATGCGGGAAGAGCGCGTAGTCCTGGAACACCATGTTGACGTTGCGCCGGTTCGGCGGCAGCGCGGTCACATCCTGCCCGCCAAGCACGATGCGCCCGGTGTCGGGGCTCTCGAACCCGCCAAGGATGCGAAGCGTCGTCGATTTCCCGCAGCCCGAGGGCCCGAGGAAGGTGACGAACTCGCCGCTGGCGATTTCCAGGTTCATCTCGTGCAGCGCGGTGAAATCGCCGAAACGCTTGGTCACGCCCTCGATGCGGACGATGGGATCGTGGGTCATTGGTCGGGCCTTTTGGAAAGTTTGCGCATCGAACGCTCGGCCCAGATGCCGAGGATCGCGGTCAGGACAAGAACGACGGTCGAGATGGCGTTGATCTCGGGCGACATGCCCGAGCGCAGCTTGGCAAAGATCAGGACGGGCAGCGTCGGTTCATATCCGCCAAGGAAGAACGAGCGCACGAAATCGTCGAAGCTGAGCAGCATGCAGAACACGCCCCCCCCGATCAGCGAGGGCGTCAGATAGGGCAGCGTCACACGGAAGAAGGCCACGAACGGATCGGCCCCCAGATCGCGCGCCGCCTCGCCATAGCTTTTGGGCAGGGTCGAAAGCCGCGCCATCACCACAAGCAGCACGAAGGGGACGTTGTGGATGGCATGCGACCAGATGATCGCCCACATCCCCGGATCCATCCCGATCACCCGGGCCGAGATGCGAAAGGCGATGGCCGAGATGACGCCCGGGATCACCGCGGGCAGCAGCGCAAGCCCCAGGACCAGCGCGCGCCCCCAGAAGGCCCGCCCGCTGAGGGCGACCGCGATCCATGTCCCCATCGCCAGCGCGATGGCAGTCGAGACCAGCGCGATCACCAGCGAATAGAGCATGGCCGAGACGACCTGCGCGTCGCCGAAGACGCCCAGATACCAGTCCAGCGTCCAGGACCGGATCGGAAAGCCGATGAACTTGGAATCCTTGAACCCCATGACCATCATCAGCGCCAGCGGCACCAGCAGATAGACCACGAAGGCCCAGTAGAGGCATTGCATCAGGATGCGGGTATTGCGGGTCATTTCACCACCCTCTTCGACAGGAAGCCGATCAGCCGGTTGAACCCGCCCGAAACCGCAAGCGCGGCGATCAGCAGGATGCAGGAGAATGCCGCCCCCACCGGCCACTGGTCGCCCGCGACATGGAAGAAGCCCGAGATGACCTGCGAGAACAGCGTCGTCCCCGGCCCGCCCAGAAGGACCGGCGTGGCATACATCCCGGTCGAGATCAGGAAGACCAGGGTGCAGCCCGCGCCCACGCCCTCAAGCGACAGGGGCAGCGTGACGCGGCGGAACCGGGTCCAGGCCCCCGCGCCCAGATCGGCGGCGGCCTCGGAATAATTCGCCGGGATCTTCTCCAGCGCCGAATAAAGCGGCATCAGCATGTAGAGCGCGGTCAGGTAGATGATCCCCACCGACAGCGAGAATCCGGTATACATGAAGGGGATCGGGCGCTCGATCAGGCCAAGCCATTGCAGCGCGATATTGATCGCGCCGTTGTTGCCCAGAAGGATCATCACGGCATAGATCCGCACCACCTCGCCCACCCAGAACGGCACCAGCAGCAGCATCAGGAACAGCATCTGGTTGTCGCGCTTGACGTGGCGGGCCAGGAAATAGGCCACCGGATACATGATCACCAGCGTCGCCAGCGTCAGCACCGAGGAAAACACCAGCGTGCGGATGAAGGGGGTGATGAAGATCCCCTCGGAGAAGAAGCGGGTGTAATTGTCCAGCGTATAGCCGGTCACCTTGGCCGGGCTGGGCGGGTAGTTGGTCAGGAAGCTGACCTGAAGCATCTGCAGGATAGGCCCCAGATGGGTCACGAACACCCAGATCAGCGGCACGATCAGCAAGAGCCAGAACTGGCGGCGGGGCGAGGCGAGGACGAAGTCGCTGAAACCGCGATAGGGGCCGAAGCCGGTCAGGCGGCCCCAGAACCCCGGTCGCCCGGCATCGGGAAGCGGATGGCCCGGGGAAGGCCCCCCGAGAGAGGCCCCCCCGGAAGAGGAAAGATCGGACATGGGGCGCGTCGCCTTGTTGACATCCCCGCGCGCGCCGGGCCAGGGGCCGACCGGCAGCGAAGGGGGCTGGCGGCGGGCAAGCGCGGCGGGCGGGTCGTTGTGGATCTGGAAAAGCGGCGAAACACCGGGCGGGGCGCGCGCGAGACGCCCCCGCCCGGACGGGAGGACCGGGCTCAGGCCGCCTTGATCTCTTCGACCGCCGGATCCATCAGGCGGTATTTCATCTCATTGGCCTCGGCGCGGAAGAATTGCAGCCCGGCGAGTTGCTCTTCGGGGAAGGAGGTCGCGGCGCGCTCCAGCTCGGTCAGATGCTGGTCGGCATCCTTGTATGTCGAGATGAAGCCCGACGAGCGGCTGATCTCGGCGCCGATCTCGGGGCTGGCGAGCAGCGCGTTGAGGAAGGTATAGGCGTTTTCCTCGTTCGGCGCGCCCTTGGCCACGTTCAGCGTGTAGACGAAGCCGTAGCTGCCCTCCTTCGGGATGGTCATCGCCACCGGGAAGCCGTCGGCGATCAGCGTCGCGATCGGGCCGTTCCAGGCATGGGCCAGCACGATGTCCTGGTTGATGAACATCTGCTGCACCTCGGCGCCGCCATCGTAGTAGTTGCGCACCTTGGACTTGTTGGCGATCAGGAAATCGCGGGTCTCGGTCATGATCCGCGCGGCCTCGGCCTCGTCGTCCAGATAGGCGACCATATTGCCGTCGTAGCCATTGGCCAGCATCAGCACCGACATCATGTCTTGCAGGATATAGGCGTTCTGCCGGGCGTATTTGTCCGAGAACAGCGTGTCCCAGGTCAGCGCCTCCTCAAGGCTGACGACCTCGGTGTTATAGGCCAGCACCTCGGCCCCCGACAGGATCGGCGCGCCCCATTTGTTGCCGTTGATGGTGCCCCAGTCGCTTTCCGAGAACACCGGGTTGATGTTGACCCAGTTGGTCAGCCGCCCGGTGTCGACCGGCGCCAGCAGGTCCGAATCGATGAATTGCAGATAGCGGTGACCGGCCACGGTCAGGATATCCACCGTCGGATTGGGCTGTTCGGCGGCCAGAAGGTTGAACTGCTTGCCCTGGTCGTCGACCAGGCGGATGTTCACCTTGATCCCGGTCTCGGCCTCGAACTGGGCCTTGAAGGCATCGGGCACGAAACCGTTGTAGGTCCAGATATTGACCTCGCCCCCGGTCTGGGCCGAGGCGCCGCGCAGATAGGCGGGGCTGGCCAGCGCGGCGGCGCCAAGCGCCGTCCCGTGCAGGAAGCGGCGGCGGTTCAGGATCAGTTTCGACATCGGGTATCCCCTTTTCTCTCTCTCGCTGTTGGCTGGTAGTCTCTCGTGGTCGTCTCTCGGCGACGGCTTCAGGCGTCCGTCTTCCGTCTTGCGCGCGCCGGGTCTTAGCGCGGCGGCAGCACCCCCTCGCGGCAGGCGTCCTGCAACTGGGAAAGGCTCAGCCGCTCAAGTCCGATGGCGGCCAGAAGGGTGTTCTCGGCGGCGAAATCGCGCCCGTAGAGCGCCGAGAAGATCTCGACCCCCGCGCGGTGCAGCACCGCCGGATGGCCCGCCAGATCGCCGATGGCGGCGGTGACCAGAAGGCCGTAGGGCACGTCCTCGGTCACATAGCGGCTGTCGGCGGTGGCGGGGCCCTGCCCGCCGATGCCCTTGGCGTGCAGCTCGGCGTTCATCTCGGCGATCGAGGCCACCGGGACGTGATAGGACAGGTGGTAATGTTCGAAGATCGTGCGCACCTTCAGGCCAAGCGCCCCGGCGATCGCCACCCGCTCGGCGTCCAGCGCCTCCATCAGCCGCCCGACATTGGGGGTGACGTTGCCGCCCTGGCTCCAGGTCTCGCCATGCTCCATCCGGGTCATGTTGCACAAAGCGATCCCCATGTGGTTCTGGGGATTGAGGTTGGAGAGCGAGATCGCCAGCAACCCCTCGCGCGCGACGAACCTGTCGCCGAAGAGGCGCTGGCACAGCGCCAGCCCCGCCTCCCGCGCCGAGGCGGGCACGGTGGCGAGGTCGATCTTCGAGCGGATGGTGTTGACCTGCGCCGTCACCGGATCGGGCCTGCGCGCGGTCGCCAGCGTGGTGCCCCAGACCGTCACCGGCAAGGAGACGCCGCGCCGCGCCAGCAGGTCCAGCAGATAAAGCGCCCCGAACGAGGCATGGGACGAGACGATGACCGGCTGGCCTTCGCGCAGATGCGGCGCCAGCGCGTCGAACACCGCCTTGTGGCCATAGCCGGGCAGCGCGATCAGGACCACATCGGCGCGGGCCAGATCCCGGGCCGAGGCGGCGGTGCCGGGATGGAACACGCCCTCAAGCGCGCCCCGGGCCTGCAACGGCTCGCCCGCCGCAAGCCGCGCCGTTCCCGCGCCCGAGGGCGACCACAGCACGGCATGATGGCCCCGGCTTTCAAGATATGCGGCGGTGGCGAAGGCCACCGCCCCCGCCCCCGCGATCCCGACCGTCAGCCGCTCTGTCCCTGTCGCCAGACCCATTCCCGCTTCCTCTCCTTTTCAGTCCTGCGCCCGCACCGGATCGCCCAGGATATGCATCAGCCGGTTGGCCCAGCCGAACAGCGCCGTGGACAGGATCAGGTCGAGGATCTCGCCCTCGTCCAGCCCCGCCGCGCGCAGCTTCGCCAGGTCCTCGGCCCCCGCCTCCTGCGGCGTCTTCGAAAGCGCCAGGCCGAAATCGAAGATCGCCCGGTCGCGCGGCGAAAGCTCGGCCTTCTGGCCCGAGGCGAACAGCCGGTCGGTGACGCCGGTGTCCTTGGTCAGTTGCGCATGGCGGTCGGCATGGACGGCGGCGCAATAGATGCAATGGTTGACGATCGAGGCCGAGATCGCCCCCAGTTCGCGCTCGGCCCGGCTCATGCCGCCCTTGCCATACATGATGGCGTTGAACAGAGGCGAGCGCACCTTCAGCGTCTCGACGTCATGGGCCAGCACCAGGACGTAATCCGAGACCTTGGTGTTCGAGGGCGTGACCTGAAGCGCCTCAAGCTGTTCGGGCGTCGCCTCGGCCAGTTTCACCGGCACCACGCGCGGGCGCCATTTCGGCACCTTGCGGGTGAAGCGGCGGATGACGGCGGGGTCCTGGGTGTCGGGCGCGCTCATGCCGGGTTCTCCACCATCAGTTTCAGCCCGGCGATCAGCCGCAGTTGATAGGCCAGAAAGGCGTTCAACTCCGCCAGCCGCACGATATCGGCATCCGCCACCCCGGCGGTCTGCAGGGCCGAGAGGTCGCCCGCGCCGAAATCGCGCGGATTGCGCGCCACCGCATCGGTGAAGGCCAGCATCGCCGCCAGCGCCCGGTCCTCGGTCCCGGTGACCGGATCGGCGAAGGGCCGCAGCTCGGGGTCGACGATGGCCTGCCCGTAGCGCGCCGCCAGCGCGGGCGCGGCATTCACCGCCGCGATCCGCGCCGCAAGCGCATGGCGCAGGTCATGCGACAGCCCGCCCGGATCGGCGGGGCGCAGGACCGCATCCTCGGCCTCCTGCGTGCGCAGGAAGATCGTCTCGCGCGCCGCCACCTCGGCGGCGGCGGCGCTGCCGGGGACCAGCCCGGCCATCGCGGTCACACTCGTCTGCAGCGTCTTTTCCATCGCGCTCATACCTCTTCGGCCTTCACCAGCCCGTTCACCAGCCGGTCGGCGCCGATCTCGCTCGGCCGCCATTCGTCGCCCTGAAGCTCGGGGGTGGCATAATCGTGCAGCGCCTGCCAGTGGCGCTCGATATCCTCAAGATAAAGGCTGCGCGCCATCTCGCGGCCCAGCCATTCGCCGCCCACCCAGACGGCGGGAATATCGCCCGAGACCTTGCCCAGGCTGACGGTCGAGCCATAGTTGAAACAATGGACAAGACGCAGCCAGGGCGCGCGGCCCGGATGCTTTTCCTGAAAGGTGAAATCCGGGTTCAGATAGGGGAACAGCCCCAGATCGCGCGATTCCTCGCCCTCGGGCGGGGTGTAGACGTCCGACCACAGCCGGATCTCGGCCGCCGCCGCGCCGAATTCGACCCGCGACAGCGGATCCACGGTGAAGCCGGTGCCCAGGATCACGAAATCCGTGTCATAGGCGGTGCCGTCCGCGAAAGAGACCCGGACCGCGCCGTCCCGCTCGTCCAGCGCCGAGACGGCCTTGCCGAAATGGAAGAACGCATTGGCATGGCGCGAGACCCGCAGCGTCGATCCGCGCGGCGGCGGGGTCTGGCTGGTGAACGAGTAATTCATGAAGCGCCAGCGCCAGGCATCGTCCATCCCGGCGAAGCCGCAGGTGAAGCCGTAGCTGCCGATGCCCATGAACTTGTTGATCCGCGGCATCTCCTTGCGCCGGATCAGGTGGCGCACCTCTGCCGCGCCCGCCTCCAGCGCCTCGGCGGCATTGTCGATGGCCGAGGCGCCAACGCCCACCACCGCCACCCTTTTGCCCTTCAGCGCCGCGAAATCGATCGGATCGGCGGAATGGGCCCAGAAGCGACGGTCGAGCCCGCCGACAAAGCCCGGGATCACCGGCCCGCCGGTGCCGTCGCGCCCGGTCGCCATCACCAGCCTGCGCGCAAGCACCTGGCCCGCGCCCCTGCCCGACAGGTGCAGCCGCAGCAGATCGCCCGTGCCCGAGTCGCCCGTGCCCGAGGGTTCGACCAGATCCAGCCGCGTCTCGTTCTCGACCGCGATGCCGAGCACCCGGCGATACCAGCGCAGGTAATCCATCCACATCGGGCGCGGGATCTTGTCCAGCGCCTCCCAGGCCCCGGGCCCGAACTGCGCGCGATACCAGGCCTGGAAGGTCAGCGAGGGCTGGCCCGAGGCCGGGCCGGTCAGGGTCTTGGGCGAGCGCAGCGTCTCCATCCGCGCATAGGTGACCCAGGGGCCCTCGCGGCCCTCGGGGGCGGCGTCGATGATGCGGATGTTGCGGATGCCCGCGCGGGTCAGCGCGAACCAGGCGACAAGGCCGCACATGCCGCCGCCGACGATGACGGCATCGACCACCGGGCCGACGACCCCACCGGCCTGCGGCCCCGGGTTGGCGGGCGGCACCCAGTTCGCGGGCGGGTAGCACAGATCCTGCAAATCCCGCGCCAGCCGCGCCTCAAGCGCCTTCAGCCCCTCGGGCCCTGCAGCATCCACCCCCACAGCATCCACCTTCGTCATCTCGCCTCCGTGATTTCGCATGCCCGCCCCAAGGGGCATGACCGAAACTGCGACGACCCGCCCGAATTCTGCGGGACCGGGCCGCCAGATGGCCCGAACCGGGCCGATCCACACCAGACGCCTGCCGAGCCGGACCCTCTGGCCCCATGCCGGACCCGGATCCACAAGGGACCGGAACCCGCCACCCTGCCTGCCGGGCCGAACCCGGACGGCAGCACTCTACGACAACGGAACTCCGCAATAGCGGATTTATCGACGTTATCACGGAAAATTCCACCGGGCAAGCACAAGTCTCGACACCGCGCAGGCCGGGGCAAGGACGTCTCCACGGACCGGACCACGGACAGCGCCGCACGGACCAAGGAGGGCGCCGCCATGCTCCACCTTACGCGGGGGAAGGTCAACCGAAAGCCCCGCCTGCGAAACCCCACCTGCGAAAGCCACCTTTGGGCCAGACGCCGCCGGACCGCGCTCACGCCGGACGAAAGGCCGACGCCGGGAAGTCCTTCCCGGTTTCGGCTCCGGCTTCGGCTCCGGCGCCCTCGTCCGGCGCGCGCGGGCTGAAAATCGCCTGCGCCGGATCGACGCGGTAATGCCCGGCAAGCGCTGGGGCGCCTGCGCTCAGGGCGGCGACGCTTTCAAGGATATGGCTGATCTTGTCCGGGCCCATCAGCACCGACAGGTTCAGCCGGGTGAAACCGGGCTTCGACAGCTCGTCCCCGGCCAGAATCGCCGCGCGCAGCCGCGCCGATTCCGCCGCGCCGATCCCCAGCAGCCGGTGCACCCAGGGCCCGGCGCAGGCGCAGCCGCCCCGGGCCTGGATGCCGTAAAGGTCGCTCAGCACCCGGGTGACGAGTTGCTGATGCACCCAGCCCCCCCGCCCGTCGCGAAGGCGGAAGGAAAAGATCGGCAGGCGCGGGCGCGTCGCCGGGCCCAGAAGCGCCAGCCCCGGCAGGTCCTGCCAGCGCGCCTGCGCCTTCTGGAACAGCGCGGCGTTGCGCGCCGCCATCCGCTCTTCGCCGATGGTGTCCTTGACGATGAAGGCCAGCGCGGCGCGGATGTCGCCGATCACATCGGGGGTCCCGGCCTCTTCCCGCGCCTCCAGCGAGGTCGAATAATCGTGCCCCGCCCCCGAGACGAAGCGCACCGTGCCGCCGCCGGGCTGGCTGGGGCGCCCGATCACCACCGCGTCGCGGCGCAGGATCAGCACGCCCGAGGCCGCGGGCCCGCCGGGAAACTTGTGGGGCGAGACGACGACGGCGTCGATCGCCGCCGCCCCGGCCCCGCCGTCCTGCGTCATGCGGATCGGCAGATAGGGCCCGCCGCCGGCGTAATCCCAGACCATCCGCGCGCCCGCCGCCTTGACCTGCGCCGTAAGCCCCGCCACATCCGCGATCTCTCCGGTGACGTTCGAGGCCGCCGAAAAGGCGCAGATCACCCGCATGCCCGGGCGGGCCGTGGCCAAGGCCTCGGCCAGTTCGGCGCGGTCGGGGCCGCCTGCGGCATCCTCGCCCAGTTCCACCACCTCGGCGCCCGATTCGCGCCAGGGCAGCAGGTTGGAATGATGCTCCCACGGGCCAAGGATCACCCGCGCCGGGCCGCTCCGGCCATCCGCCCCCAAGAGCGCGACCAGCCGGTTCACCCCCGCCGTCGCCCCCGATCCCGCGAAGATCACCGCGTGATCCCCATCCGCGCCGCACAGCCGCGCGATGGCGGCCCGCGCCGCGCGGCGCATCCGCGTGACATGGCCGCCGCAGAACGAGGCCTCGGTATGGCTGTTGGCATAGAAGGGCAGCAGGTGGTCGCGGATGAAATCCTCGACCTGCGCCATCGCCCGGCCCGAGGCGGTGTAATCGGCATAGACCAGCGGGCAGGGGCCGAAGGGGCCGGGGATCTCCACCCCCTCGCCGATCAGGCCGGAGGCCAGCGCCGCCAGCGGATCGGCACAGGCGCGCGCCGCCGCCATCCGGTCGAGGAAGGGGGCCAGCGGATCGCCCCCCCGATCAGCTCCGGCGCCCGAGGGGCCAGACGATGCGGCGGGCATCCGGCCGGGCGCGTCGGCGGGCATGAGGGATGGCATCGGCAGGGCTTTCGTCGTCATGCGCCAAGGATGCCCCTGTTCCGCACGATCATTCGTGACATTTTTTCGCTGTAACGGACAAATATTGTGTCATATGATCGTATATATGGAGAAATTCGACATTTCCGATCTGCGGATCCTGACCGTGCTCCAGCGCGATTCCTCGCTCTCGCAGCGCGAGCTGGCCGAGCAGGTCGGCCTGTCGCAAAACGCCTGCTGGCGGCGGCTGCAGAGGTTGCAGGCCTCGGGGATCCTGGCGGGCACCCAGGCGCGGGTGGATCTGGCGGCGCTCGGCCTTGACCTGACGGTTTTCGTCATGCTCCAGACCCGGCAGCATTCGCGCGACTGGGTGGCGCGTTTCGCCCGCCATGTCGCCGCCCTGCCCGAGGTGATCGACTTCCACCGCATCGGCGGCGAATGGGACTACCTTCTGAAGGTGGTGACGCCGGGCATGGCGGGCTACGACCGCTTCTACCAGCGGCTGATCGACGGGTTCGAATTCGACAAGGTGACGGGGCTTTTCTCGATGGAGCGGATCCTGGAGAACCGCCCCGCCGATCTGAACCGCCTGATCTGAGCGGGCGCTCTTGCGGCGGGCTGTGCCGCGACAGCCGTTCAGACCCGCCCGGTCAGGGGCGCGTCGGAAACGCCTGCACCACGCCTCATGGTCCCGCGCCGCCCATTGCGCGCCCCACCCATTGCGATCGGGCCCGCCTCTCAGGCCCGCTCCGCCGGGCAGGGCCGCGCCGCCTCGTGGTCCCGCGCCGCCCGCTCCGCGCCCGCCCATTGCGCGCAGGCGCGGCCGAAGGCCTCGAACAGCGGGCGCGAGACCGGATCCTCGCCCGCGCGCCATTCGGGATGCCATTGCACCGCCAGCGTGAAGCCCGGCGCATCGGCGACATGGATCGCCTCGGGCGTGCCGTCGGGCGCATGGCCCTCGACCACGATCCGGGGGCCGGGGCGGTCGATGCCCTGACCGTGGAGCGTGTTGGTCAGCACCTCCCGCGCGCCCATCAGCCGGTGGAACACCCCGCCCTCGCTGAACCGGACGGCATGGCGCAGGGCGAAGACCTCTTCCATGCTGCCGCCGGGCGGCATGCGGTGGTTCATCCGGCCCGGCAGGTCGCGGATCTCGGGGTGGAGCGTGCCGCCCATGGCCACGTTCACCTCCTGAAAGCCGCGGCAGATCCCCAGGAAGGGCTGGCCGCGCGCCACGCAGGCCCGGATCAACGGCAGGCTGACCGCATCGCGCCCGCGGTCGAAACTGCCGTGCGCGGGGGTCTCCTCGGCGCCATATTCCGAAGGGTGGACGTTCGGGCGCCCGCCGGTCAGCAGGAAGCCGTCGCAATGTTCCAGCAGTTCGGGGACCGAGACCAGCCGGGGATCGGTCGGCACAATCAGCGGCATGCAATGCGCGACCAAGGCCACCGCCTCGGAGGTCATCACCCCCCCGGCATGGACCGAATAGCGGCCCTCGATGTCATGGGCATTGCCGATGATCCCGACCACCGGGCGGCGGGCGGGGGCCGGGGCCAGAGCCGGGGCGGCCGGGGGGCGGGGATGCGGATGGGGGACGGCGGTCTGATCGGTCATGACCCGAAGATAGACCGCGCCGCGCCGGTTTTACAGGCTTGATGCGGCACAGGCGAAGGGCCGTTGGCGCACAATGCCCGGAAAGCGGGCGGCCCGGCATGGCAGGCGACGTGGAACAGCGGCGCCGAAGGGCGGGCGCATCTCGCCGGGATGGGAAGCGCGTCTCGGGCTGGAATGGAAAGAGGTCGGGGCGACGAGGGCCAGAACCTTCGGAAACGCGGCCAAGGGTCTGGGCACAGAAGCCGGTGTCCTGCGTGTCGGGGCCGAAGGGATTGGAGCGGGGATCGGAGCCGAGGGAATCCGGCCCAAGGCATCGTGGTGACGCTCGCAAGGGCCCGGGAAGGATCTGCCGGGGGCAAGGGTCCAGGAAGGACTCGACCGGAGGCAAGGGGGCGCGGCGCGACATCCTCGGGTCGGATGGTTACGGGGAAGACCTCGGTCGAGCGCCTCCCCAGGGGGGACACCTCGGGGAAATGTTTCCGAGGGGAAAGCTTCCGAGGGGAAAGCTCCCCGGGGGGGGAGCTCCCGGGGCGAACGCCCCCGGCGAGACCCATCGGCAGGGCGGACGACGCCCTGCGCGGCAGAGAAAGGCGCCCGGCCCGCCCTTTCCCCGCCCCGCACACCCGCGCCCCGCACACCCGGGCAAGATGCCGCGGGGGCGATCACGGCGCAGTGACTTGCCTTCCAGCGGCAGGAAGGCCTCATCATCGCCGCGCAAAAATGGAGGTCCATCATGTCACGACCCACAACCGCCGCCGCCCTGACCCTTATCGCGGCCATCGGCCTCGCGCTTCCGGCCCCGGCGCAAGAGGCCCACGATCACGGCGGCCATGAGCAGGGCGACCACGGCGGCGCGGCGCCAGTGCCGCCCGGCACGACCCCCTCCACGCTGGCTTTCGAAGCCGCCGCCGCCGAGATGCATGGCGCCATGGCGCTGGACTATACCGGCGATGCGGATGTCGACTTCATCCGGGGCATGATCCCGCATCACGAGGGCGCGGTGGCCATGGCGCGGATCGTGCTGGAACATGGCAGCGACCCCGAGGTGCGCGAACTGGCCGAGGCGGTGATCGCCGCGCAAGAGGCCGAGATCCTCTGGATGCAGGACTGGCTGGCCGCGAACGCGCCCTGAGCGGGCGGCGGGCGGCCTTGTCCTGACCGGCCCAGATTCTGTCGGCCCAGCTTTTGCCGGTCCCGCTTCTGTCGGCTCCGGCTTCTGTCGACCCGGCTTCCGTCGGCTCAGCCGCTGTCGGTCCGGCTTCCGTCGGCTCCAGCTTCCGTCGGCTCAGCCGCTGTCGGTTCGGCTCCTGCGGGTTCCGCCCTGGCCTGCCCGACCCCGCCAGGTTCGGCCTCGCCGGTTCAGCCCCGGACGGTTCAATCCCCCACGCCAGCCCCTCCCCCGCCGCTCTTCCCCCGGCCGGTCCCGCCCGGGCCCGGCGCGTCGAGAGGCGGAATGCGAAGGCCGCGCAACGAAAGGGACCGGCGGGATGCGCCCGCCGGTCCTTTACGCCTTCAGCCCGTCATATCCTCGGCCCTTGATATCTCCGGCCCGTCCTATCCGCCCCGGCGCGTCATGCGCCCGGGCAGGTCACCACCCTCGGGCCTTCACATCTTCCGCGCTTGGCGCCGACCTTTATCTCACCGGGCCTTCACCTCATCGGGCCTGCGCGCCCCCGGTCGCGCCCCAGGCGCCCGCTCCCCGCCGATCCGCTTCAGCCCGCGACCGAGGCCAGATGGGCGGCGGCGGCGGAAAGCGCGCCCTCGCCATGCGGGATGCCAAGCGCCTTCAGCCCCGCCTCCATCACCGCCAGCGCGCCAAGCGTCATATGGGCGTTCACATGGCCCATATGCGCCACCCGCAGGAAGCCGTCCGCGCGCGGATCCTCGGGCGAGTTCATGCCGAGCCCCAGCCCCAGGGTGACCCCGGCCTCGCGCTCGCACCACTGGCGCAGCCGGGTGCCGTCCGCGCCCCCGATCCGGGCCGCCGTCACCGCGCGGCTGCGCCAGTCGGGGCGGCCGACGTTCAGCCCGATCGCGCAGCCCTCGCCCCAGGCGTCGAAGGCGGCCCAGACCGCGCCCGCCAGCGCCTCGTGCCGGGCCCAGACATTCTCCAGCCCCTCTTCGTGCAGGATCATGTCCATCGCCTCGCGCAGGCCGAAGATGTGATGCGTCGGCGCGGTGCCGCCCCAGTATTCATGGGCCTCGGCCGGCTCGGCGCGCGGGCCCCACCGCCAGTAGGGCGTGGCCAGGTCGCCCCGCCCGCAGCGCGCCCGCGCCCGGTCCGAGAACCAGACGAAGGCAAGGCCCGGCGGCGTCATCAGCCCCTTCTGGCTGGCCGAGACCGCGACATCGACGCCCCAGGCGTCCATCTCGAAACGGTCGCAGCCCATCGAGGCCACGCAATCCACCGCGAAAAGCGCCGGATGGCCCACCGCGTCGATGGCGGCGCGCAGGGCGGGAATGTCGTTGCGGACCGAGCTTGCGGTGTCGACATGGGTGGTCAGCACCGCCTTGATCCGGCCCTCGGTATCGGCGCGCAGGATCTGTTCCAGTCGGTCAGGGTCGGCCGGGGCTGCGGTGCCGAAATCGACCAGTTCGACCTCGATCCCCATGTCGCGGGCATGGCCCGCCCAGCCCTCGCCGAACCGGCCCGAGGACAGCACGACCGCCTTTTCCCCGCGCGAGAACAGGTTGGCATTGGCCGCCTCCCAGCCGGCATGGCCGTTGCCGATATAGCCCGCAAGATGCTGGCTGGTCCCGGCGAGGCGCTTGAGATCGGGCCAGAGCCCGACCACCGTGTCGATCAGCGCGCCCTCGTAGATATTGGGGCTGGTGCGGTGCATCGCGCGCTGGACGCGGTCGGGGGTGACCGAGGGGCCGGGGATCGCCAGATAGGGCTGGCCGTTGGCAAGGCGCATGAGAGACTCCCTTCGCTACGCCGCGCCATCGCTAGTCCCAGCCCGTCCCGCCGTCAACGCCCCGCCTTCAACGCCCCACCGTCAAGGTCCTGTCCGGGGACGCCCCGTCCGGCGATGGGGGGCCGCTGTCACGCGGAAAATGCGGGTCCGGCGCATCAGGCAAGTCGGCCCGCCGGGCCACTGCCTTCCCCGGGGTATGCGGCGCATGCGGATCTACCGCGCCCGAGGAATCTACCACGGGGGGGGCGTCCATCGGGCATGGCAGGCGCCCGACGCGCGGCCCCGCCCCGGCGATCCCGTCCTGTCGCGGACAAGACCGCCGGGGCCCGAGGGTTACGATACCGCGCCGACGCGCTCCACCTCTACGGTGACATGCGAGAGTTCGTGGATCCCGGCCAGCCGCGCCTTGTAGTCGCCCGGCGCAGCCGGGTCGCTCGACACCACCGAGATGATGGCGGCATGGTGGCCCGGGCCGACCTGCCAGACATGCAGGTCCGAGATGCGGTCGGTCGCGGTCTCGATGGCCGAGCGGATCTCATCCGGCAGGTCCCCGCCCTCGGGCAGCCGGTCCAGCAGCACGGCGCCGGAATCGCGGATCAGCCCCCAGGACCAGCGCGCGATCACCAGCGCACCGACCAAACCCATCAGCGGATCGGCCCAGAGCCAGCCATAGCTGCGCCCGGCCAGCAGCGCGACGATGGCAAGGATCGAGGTCAGCGCATCGGCCAGCACATGCAGATAGGCGGCGCGCAGGTTGTTGTCCCGGGGGTGCCCGTGCCCGTGGTCGTGATCATGGTCATGCCCGTGCGCATGCCCATGCCCGTGGTGATGGTGGGCGTGATCGTCGCGCAGCAGCCAGGCGCAGGCCAGATTGACCGCCAGCCCGAGCGCCGCGACCGCGATGGCCTGGCCGAAGCTGATCTCGACCGGATCGGCCAGCCGCAGAAGGCTTTCCCAGCCGATCAGCAGCGCCACCAGCGCCAGCACGATGGCGCTGGCGAAACCGCCCAGATCGCCAAGCTTGCCGGTCCCGAAGGTGAAGCGGCTGTCCCGGGCATGGCGGCGGGCGTAAAGATAGGCCAGCGCCGTGATCAGCATCGCCCCGGCATGGGTCGACATGTGCCAGCCATCGGCCACCAGCGCCATCGAGCCGTAGATCGTGCCGGCCACGATCTCGATCCCCATCATCGCGGCGGTCAGCGCGATGACCAGCCAGACCCGCCTTTCGTTGCGACGATGGTCGCGGCCAAGAAAATCATGCGCATGGACATGGGTCGAGATGTCGATCGGGGACATGTCGGATCGCTCCTGCCGGGGGGACCGGGCTATTTCATATAGGTTCGGATGACGTCGATCAGTTCTTCGCCGCCCTGTCGGCGCTCGGCCTCCGAGACCGCGTGCAGCACATGTTCGCGCAGGTGATCCTCCATCACCTCGGCGGTCAGCCCGCTCATCGCGCCGCGCGCCGAGGCAAGCTGGCGCAGGATCTCGCCGCAGGGCTTGTCGGCCAGAAGCGCGCGCTCGATCCCCTCGACCTGCCCCCTGAGGCGACGGATCCGGGCGATCAGCTTTTCCTTGTTGTGAAGGGTGTGGGACATGGCGGGCGGCTTCCTGGCGGCTTATGGCATAGTGGAGTATAGTATATGCGTGCGGATCGGTAAAGCCATGGCGGACGCGCGGGGGCGGGATCCGGCCTGCGGCCTGACACGCGTTTTCGGCCCGCAGCGCGGCGGAAGCTTTCCCCCGATCCGTGCGGGCGGGCCGGAAGCGCCGATCTCCCGGTGTTTTCGAAGCGATCCCGCGCTTTTCGCCGCGAAGCGAGGCCCGCGCCTTCCCCGCCCGACCCACCCGCTTCGCAGCCCTCTGCGCTCCGGCCAGACCCAACCGCCCTCGGGAGCGAGGCCCGCAGCTCCGGCCTCACGCACGGCCCGCACTCGCCCCCCCCGCCCCGCTTGAGCGCGGAGGCCGCATCCGCTACATCCTTGGCCCGGGCCGGGCGTCACGCGCGCTGCCCTGCGCCCCCGGTCGTCCCCGGAGCCGTCCCCGCCGCACCCGGCAATCCCCGGGATCGCGGCGTGCGACCGGCCCGCCGCCGGGTCCAAGACAGGAGAGCCCGTGCCCGATCCGACCCCTTCCGCCCGCCCGGCCCCGGCCACCGAGCCCTCCGCCGCCGGGCCCTCCCCCGCCGACCTGCCCTCCGGCGCCGAGCCGCAACCGGCGCCCCGGCCCGGCCGGGACGATCCCGCCGCCCCCAAGGGGCTGTTCACCCGGTTCTGGCGCGATTTCCAGCGCCGCAAGGCCGGGCTTCTGGCGCTCGCGCTGCTGATGTCGGTGATCGAGGGCTCCACCCTGGGCCTTCTGTCCTGGATGCTGGAGCCGCTTTTCGACGACGTGTTCTCGGCGCGCTCGGGCGCGGCGCTGCTCTGGGTCGGGCTGGGGATCCTGGGGCTGTTCTCCCTGCGCGCCACGACGGCGGTGCTCGGCCGCTCGCTGATCGCGCGCGTCAGCCAGGAGACCGCCGCCGACATGCAGAAGGCCATGCTGGGCCATCTGCTGACGCTGGACGGCGACTTCTACCAGAAGAACCCGCCCGGCACGCTGATCGAGCGGGTCCAGGGCGACACGATCGCGGCCCAGGGCGCGACGCAGCTTGTGATCGTCGGCTTCGGGCGCGACCTGGTGGCGCTGGCGGGGCTGTTCGCGGTGGCGCTGATGATCGACTGGCGCTGGACCCTGGCCGCGCTGGTGGGCGTGCCGCTGCTCTTGCTGCCCGCCATCGGGCTGCAACGCTATATCCGGCGCAAGACCATGCAGGTGCGCGAGCAATCCGGCCTGCGCGCGACGCGCCTGGACGAGGTGTTCCACGGCATCGCCCAGATCAAGCTCAACCGGATGGAGGCCTATCAGCAGTCGCGTTTCGCGGCCATCCTCGACCGGATCGTGCGCTCCGAGGTGAAATCCGCGCTCGGCCGCGCCACCATGCCCGCGCTGGTCGATGTGGTGACGGGCCTTGGCTTCTTCGCCGTCCTGATGCTGGGCGGGCGCGAGGTGGTGGCGGGCACCCGCACCACGGGCGAGTTCATGGCCTTCTTCACCGCCATGGCGCTGACCTTCCAGCCGATCCGGCGGCTGTCGGACCTGGCCGGGCATCGCCAGATCGCGCTGGCCTCGCTGGTGCGGATCTATGCGCTGCTGGACCTGCGCCCCACCGCCCGCCGCCCCGCCCGCAGCCTGGCCGCCCCCCACGCCCTGCCCCCCGCGATCCGCTTCGAGGGGGTGCATTTCGGCTACGGCCCCGACGAGGTGCTGCGCGGGCTGAGCTTCGAGGCCCGCGCGGGCCGGGTCACCGCGCTGGTCGGCGCCTCGGGCGCGGGGAAATCCACCGTCTTCCACCTGCTCGCCGGGCTGGCCGAGCCGGGCGCGGGCCGGATCCTGATCGGGGGGGCCGAGACCGCCGCCATGACGCTGGAGGACCAGCGCCGCCTTTTCGCCGTGGTGGCGCAGGAGGCCGCGCTGTTCGACGAGACATTGCGCGAGAACCTGCTGCTGGGCCGCGACGCCATCCCCGAGGCCCGGCTCTCGGCCGCGCTGGAGGCGGCCAATGTGGCCGAATTCCTCGCCCGCCTGCCCGAGGGGCTGGACTCGGGCGCCGGGCCGCGCGGCTCGTCGCTGTCGGGCGGCCAGCGCCAGCGCATCGCCATCGCCCGGGCGCTTCTGGCCGATGCGCCGGTGCTCTTGCTCGACGAGGCAACCTCGGCGCTCGACGCCGCCTCCGAGCGCGCGGTGACCGAGGCGCTGGCCCGCGCCCAGGCCGGGCGCACGACGCTGGTGATCGCCCACAGGCTTGCCACCGTGCGCGAGGCCGACCATATCCTGGTCATGGACCGCGGACAGGTGGTCGAAGAGGGGCGCCACGCCGATCTGATGGCGCACAACGGGCTTTACGCCCGGCTTTACGACCTGCAATTCGCCGCCACGTCCGCCCTGCCGGGGCAAGAGCCGGGGGCGGCGCAAGACAAGGCGCAAGCCGGGGGGACGAAGGCATGACACAGCACGACATCGCGGCCGAGATCGCGCCGGATCGCGTGGTCTGGCGGCTTTCCGGGCCGGACAGCCACAGCTTCCTGCAAGGGCTGGTGAGCAACGACGTGCTGGGGCTGAAGGCCGCGCCCGGCATGGTCTGGGCCGCGCTCCTGTCGCCGCAGGGCAAGTATCTGGCCGATTTCTTCGTGATCCGACGCCCCGGCGATCCGCCGGACGTGCTGCTGGTGGACATTCCCGCTGATCTGGCCCCCGCGACGCTGCGGCGGCTGACGATCTACCGGCTGCGCGCCGCGGTCGAGATCGCCGAAACCGGGTTTCGCGTGCTTCGCGGCCTGGGCGCCCCGCCGCCCGGCGCCCTTGCCGATCCGCGCCACCCCGCGCTCGGCTGGCGGTTCTGGACCGACCAGCCCCCCCCCGCCGCCGAGCCGATCGACTGGGACGCGCTGCGGGTCGAGCATATGGTGCCCGAATACCCCGGCGAATTGCGCGTCGACGACAGCTATATCCTGGAGGCCGGGTTCGAGCGCCTGCACGGCGTCGATTTCCGCAAGGGCTGTTATGTCGGGCAGGAGGTCACCGCGCGGATGAAGCACAAGACCGAACTGCGCAAGGGCCTCGTCCGGCTGCGGATCGAGGGCGCCGCCGCCCCCGGAACGCCGATCACCCTGCCCGACGGGCGCGAGGCCGGGATCCTCGGCACCCGCTCGGGCGGGCGGGCGCTGGCGCATCTGCGCTTCGACCGGCTGGCCGGGCCGCTGGCGGCCGATACAGCGCGTCTTCGTGCCGAATAGGCGCCGTTCGCAAACCGCCCGCGATTTGGGCGCGCGCCAAGGCCGCGTTCGGTGTGAAGGTCAAGGGGGGCCGGATGCAAGCCCCGGCGGCAACGGCGACAAAAAACGGCAACATTTCGGCCGAAGCTTGAAATCCTTTCAATGCCCCCCATATTTCGTCGGCGTTTTCAGCAAGTACCGACTAAATCCTGTAGGAAGCCGCGCCAGTCATGATCTATACGCATGGCAGGCATTCCAAACAGAAGGGCCCGAATCGTGACCAAATCGTTACAAGCACAGGGCGCGACACAAGATCAAAAAACGACCAAGGATAACCAGTGATGCTCGATAATATCGACAGCACGGCGTTCAACTTCGAACAGGGCCAGCGGGCCCGCAAGCTTTTTGCGGCCGTCGTTCTGGCGGCTCTGGACGATGCGATCGCCGATGACAAGAAGTTCGGGAACGGGCCGGAGCAGATCGCTCGCTGGGCCCGGTCGCGCGATGGCCGCGAGGTGCTGTCCTGCGCGGGGATCGACCCGAACGAGCGTGTCGTGAAAGGGCTGATGGAATTCGTCGGCAAGGGTGTGCGGACTTCGGTCGCGCTGTCGCGCGAGGAATCCGAGCGCCGCGCCGCGCTGGAAGCCGACCAGGCCGAAGCCGCCTGAGCCCGCCGCCCCGGGGGCTTGGCCCCAGCCGCCTGCGCCGCCAGACCGAGACAGCTTTCCCGCGACGCCGGGCCCGCTAGTCGGGCCATGGACGGGACCGGGCATCGGCCAAGCCGGATGAAACGAAAAGCGCGGACCTAAGGGGGGCCGCGCTTTTCGTTTTCCTGTCCGGCTGCCGGAGAAGTGTTACCTGTGCCAAGGGCCGCATTTCGGGCCCATATTCTGGGCCTGCCTTGCCAAGCAGGCCGCGCCAGATCCAGCGAAATTCGGCATGGAACCTGCGCGTGCAGCGTCACTTTCGACATTCTGCAGCGGTTAGACGTGACCCGGATCGGGCGTCACGCCGCTCCCGCTTCAACGCTTCCCCAGCCGCCTGTCCGCCTTGGGCTTTTGCGATGGCTTTCCGGGGGACCATCGCCCCGGCGCGTCCCGGCGCTTCGGCATCTTCACGGGGGAATGGGCGGGAGTCTGACGGCGCGCCGCCAAGCGAGGCCCCCCGGATCGAAGCCCGGTCAGCCGCTGCCCGCGCCCCCCCCCCCCGGCTAATCCGATCCGCCGATGATGCGGGCTGTTACCCGCGCCGTGGCCGCTGCCCGCCCCCCCCGACTAATCCAGATCACGGGTGGTCAGGGCGCGGTTCACCTCGACCCGGACCAGCTTGCGCACATTGCGGGTGATCCGCTCTCCCAGCGTGCCCGCAAGCTCTTCGCGGATGATCTCGCGCACGATCTCGCGCAGGAGCTTTTCGTCGAACAGGGTCTCGTCCGCCTCGAACAAGCCCGAGGCACGCAGCCCGGCCTCGACGCCGCCCTCGGTCGGGGTTCCCGGATGGGTTTCGACGACACCGGCCGCGCCGGGCCGCCGCGCCTCCCGCGCGGGCCTTGCGGCGGCGGGGGAAGGCGTGAAGGGCGGCGGCACCAGCGGCGCCGAAGACAGCGGCCCAAGCGGCGGCACGGCGAAAGCCGCGGGCTCCTCATCGGCCCAGTCCCCGGCGTGGTCGTCCCCGGCTGAATCGTCCCCGGCCCAGTCGAGCCCCCGGCCCGTGCGCGCCGACCAATGTCCCGCGGCCCCGGACGCATCCACCGCCGGGGCGTCATGCGGGGCGAGGGCCGGATCGGGCAGAAGGGCACCGGCGGGCGGCGCCTCCTCGATAATCTCTTCTCCGGGGATCTCTTCTTCGGGCGGGAAAACCTCTTCGGCATAGGCCCAGATCAGATCGGCCTCGGCTTCGGGATCGGCCGCGCGATCCGAGGCGATGCCGCCCACAATGGCGCGCAGCGGCGCCTGCGGCAGGACCTCGGGCGGGTCGGAAGGCGGGGCGGCGGCGATCTCGACGGCGTCGAATCCGGCGGGTTCGATCCCTGCCCCTGCCCCTGCCGCATCCGCGCCTTCGGCAAGCGCCTCGGAGCTTTCGGCCCCGCCGGCGGCCATGTCGGCCTCGGGTATCTCGCCAATGCCGAGGGGCCCATCCGCACCGCAAATCGGTTCGGCGGCGGGAATCTGCGCGGCCACTGCGAGGAATTGCGCTTCCGCCGCCGCGTCTTCGTCTTCCGGCACCTGGGTTGCGGGGGGCTCGACCTGTGCAAGCGCGGCCTCCCCCCCGGCAGGACCCGCTTCGCCCCCGGACCCGGGTTCCGCCGTGTCAAAGCCAGGCGCAGCCGCAGAGGGTTCGTCCCCCGCCGCACCAGCACCCGTTGCGGCAGGGTCCTGCGCAACTGGCTCCACCACGCGCAACGCGGGCGTCAGCAGCAGCTTGCCGCCAGACGGACCACCAAGTGCCCCACCCCCGGCGGAATCCGCCGCATCCGCCGACCGCCCGCCCCCCGGGCGCAGCTCCTCGGACACCAGGCGGCGGATGGAGGACAGGACATCCTCGATTTCATGCGAGCTGAGCGGTTCCGACATCGTGCCTGTCCGAAGGAATTATTGGGGATTATTGATGTTTTGCCGACACCTTAGCCGCAACCGTCCCTGCAGACAAGAAAATGGCGCGCCACCGTTACCGATTGGTTAACAGTGCCGCGCCATTCGCAGATGCGCCCTTCGGGCCGACGTCGCGCGCCCCCGGACCGGGGACGCGACGGATCACTTGCCGTATTTCTCCAGGATACCGTCGAGCTTCTTGCCGCGCGAGGTGGTCGCGGGGGCGTTCTTCACCGCGTTGAAATAGGCTTCGGGATCATAGGTCGGGATGCCCAGCTTCAGGTGATCCGCCGTCAGCAGCCCCATCGCCCCCAGGATCCGGTAGACCGCGACATAGCGGTTGGCCTCGGCCTCAAGCCGCGCGGCGCGGGCGTCGAGCAGGTCCTGCTCGGCGTCCAGCACGTCGAGCGTGGTGCGCGCGCCCAGATTGGCCTCTTCGCGCACGCCCTCGAAAGCGGCCTGCGCGGCGACGATCTGGCGGTCGGAGGCCTCGATCGAGGCGACATAGATCGCCAGCGTGGCCCAGAGCGTGCCGATGTTCTGGTCGACCTCGACCGCGGTCTGGCGCAGCGCGGCCAGCGCGCGCTCTTTGCCGGTGATGCTCTGGCGATACAGCGCCGAAAGCCGCCCGCCCGCATAGAGGGTCTGGTTCATCGAAAGCCCGAGGGTCGAGCGCACGGTATCGTTGGTGTCGGCCGCGCTGATCGAGGCGCCAAGGCCGATCGAGGGCTTCATCGCCGCATCCGCCAGCGCGACCTGCTTTTCGGCGATGGCCACCGAATGCTGGGCCTGCTTGATCGACGGATGGGTGGCCAGCGCGACGGCCCGCGCCTCGTCCAGCGTGCGGCCAAGGCGCGGGCTGGCGGGCAGCGCGGCCAGGTTGCCGGGGTAGTTGCCGGTGGCGGCCTTGTAGGCCTCACGCGCGACGCGCAGGTTGCCCTCGGCGGCGGCAAGCTGGGCCTGGGCGCCCGCAAGGCTGGCCTCGGCGATCGAGACGTCGGTGCGGGTGATCTCGCCCACCTCGAACCGGTCCTGCGCGGCGCGCAATTCCTGCGTGATCAGGCGGACGTTGTTTTGCCGCAGCGCCACGATCTCTTGTGTCAGCCGCACGTCGACATAGGCCTGCACGGCGGCCAGCAGCACCTGCTGCTCGACCAGGATCAGCGCCTGGCGCGTGGCCAGGACCGATTCCTTGGCGATGTCGATCGAGAACTGGCGCCGACCGAAGTCGAAAAGCACCAGATCCGCCGAAAGCGTGACCGAGGCGCTGAGGTCCTCGGTATTGACCCGCACCCCCGAGACCCGGCTGTCGGTCCAGGTCGCGCCCAGATTGGCGACATAGCCGATCACCGGCCGCAGGGCCGAGACGGCAACGGCGAAATCCTCGTCCGCAGCACGCAGCACCGCCTGGTTCTGCTCAAGCAGGTTCGAGTTGCGATAGGCCGCGATCAGCGCATCGGCCAGGGTTTCGGCCCGCGCGGGCAGCGCCGCCGCCGCCACGGCGACACCCAGGGCCATCGCCCGAAACAGTTTCAGCATCTGCCATCCCATCCGTCTGGCGGGGCACGCATGTCCCCGCTGGTCCATCTCATCAAGGCCCCGCCCGCGCGGAAAGGCCCAGTCCCGGGCGCAGGACCCGTCGCTTTCAGAGCGCGAAGCTCCGGCTTTCCTCGAACCCCGGCAGCACCGGCGCCGCCGCGTTGAAGGCATAGCGCCAGTTCACCCGGCCATCGACCCGGTGGCCGATCCGCGCGGTTCCAAGCGCACCCTCCATGAAGACCGCGCCGATCCGCCCGCCCTCGGCCAGTTGCGCCTCGATGGCGGCGGGCAGGGCCGCCTCGACGCCGCCATCGACGAGTATCACGTCATAGGGCCCGGTTTCCGGCGCCCCCGCCGTCAGCGGCGCCGCGACGACGCTGACGCCGGCCACGCCCTGTTCAGACAGGATCCGCCCGGCGTCGGCGGCAAGGTCCGCATCCTCTTCGACCGCGACCACCGTCCCGACCATCCGCGCCAGCACCGCCGCCGAATAGCCAAGCCCGGCGCCCAGGACCAGCACCCGGTCCGAGGGCAGGATATCCAGCGCGTCCAGCAGCTTGGCCAGGGTCCGCGGCTCGACCAGAACGCGGCCGGGCGCCAGTTCGACATGGGTGCCGACATAGGCGGCCTCGCGTCGGTCGGGCGGCACATAAACCTCGCGCGGGGTTTCGAGCATGGCCTCGATGATCGGGAACTTGGTCACGTCCGAGGGCCGGACCTGGGTATCGACCATGAACATGCGGCGGGTGGCGAAATCGCTCATTCTGAACCTTGTGGTTTAGATTCTGGCATTTGAAGCTATCGCACAGCCCGAAGGGTCAGACAACAGGCTTGCACCATGTCTTTTTGCCCGAGCCGGGCCGGTTTGGCCAGTGAAGATCGGCCTGTTGCATATTCGCCTCAAGCCCATGGGCGGGAATACGGGCAGAGCGGCGGGCGGGCACCGCGCGGGCGGGCGGAATGGACGGGACCCATGCCGATGCCACAAGCGCAGGAATGGCCCCCGCGCGCACGGGGGGCGCGGGAACCCTACCTATGTTGACCCTAAAACTAAAACATGGCCCCCGCGCGCACGGGGGGCGCGGTAGACCAGACTCGTCCGACGTCGAGGGACTCCAATGGCCCCCGCGCGCACGGGGGGCGCGGGCACGGATTGAGAATGTCCGCGCGCCCTATGGCGAGCGCCCCCCGCACGCGGGGAGCGCGCGATCGTGGTTTATCGTAACCCGTCGCCGCTTCCGAGCGCCCCCCGCACGCGGGGAGCGCGCGGGGGGGCGCTGCGGGCATGGGCATGGGCATGAAGAGAGGCGCGCGGCATGAGATATCGGCACATAGCGGGCAATTCTGGGGGGGGGGGAAATTGACGCCAGGGCAGCAAGAATGGTCCGATGGGGCCGGATCCCCCCTTCGCCGGTCCGGCGATCCGCCTTTCGATCGCGCTGTCTTGGCGGCAGGTTTCCGATATAGAAAGGAAAGCCGATATAGAACGGAAAGGACGAACCGGATATTCCCACCCGCTGCTCCAGCCCGTCCGGGGCGCGAGGGCAGCCGCCTCCTTCCGCGCGACCTCGGGGCATGGCAGAGGTGCCGCCGCCCCGCCCCTCGCCGCCCCGCCGGATGCCGACCACGCCAGCCCTTTGACCACGCGACCCCAGCCTCAGGACAGACGATGCCCGATCTGCAGCCCTTTCCCGAAAGCCTCCTGCTGGATTGGAGCGAGAGCCTTCTCGGCCTGACCGGGGTGCTCGGGGCGCGCGGCGCGCGGCTTTTGCGCCATCTGTCGCCGCCCGCCGTGCTGGCGCAGGCGGGGGAATGGCCGCCGGAATCCCTCGGCACGGGGGCGGAGAGCGGGACGCCAGAGAGCAGGACACCGGGGGATGGGGGGGCCGAGAACGGGGTGCCGGCGAGCGGGCAACCGCAGGAGGGGCAACCGCAGGATGGACAACCCTGCGGCGAGCAACCGCAGGAAGGCAAACCGCAGGACGGAGCCCCTGAGGGCTGCAAGCCCCCAGCCGCCCCCCCCGGCGACGCCGCGCTGATCCTGCCCATCCCGATGCCCTTCCCCGCGCCCGGCGACGACGCCCCCTTCGGCGCGCTGGAGCTGCGGCCGCCCGCCGGCCGCCGCTTCACCGAAAGCGAATGCCGGCTGGCCCGAAGCCTTGCCGCCGCCATCGGCGACCAGATCGCCCTCCACGCCACCCGGACCCGGCTCGCCCAGTCCGAGCGGCGCTTTCGCCTGCTGGTCGAAAACGGGCTGGACGATTTCTTCCTCCACGACGACCGCGGCCGCTTCCTCGATGTCAACGACCAGGCCTGCCGCAACCTCGGCTACAGCCGGGCGGAGCTCCTGACCATGTCGGCCACGGACATCTCCACCGACCTGAACCAGAGCGCGAAGGAGGAACTCTACCGCGCCACGCCCCCCGGCGCCTCGGCCCGGGTGCGGGCGCATCACCGGCGCAGGGACGGCTCGGTCTTCCCGGTCGAGGTGCGGATCTCCTGCCAGATGATCGACGGCGAGAAGACCTTCCTCGGCCTCGTGCGCGACATCAGCGATGAGGAAAACGCCCGCCGCGCGCTGGAGCGGATGAACGCCGACCTGGAGCACCGGGTCCGCGAACGCACCCGCGCGCTGGACGAAAGCGCCAAGCTGTTGCAGCAGATCATGGATTCGGCCTCGGACGCGATCACGCTGCGCGACCGGGACGGGCGCTATCTTCTGGTCAACCGCGCCGCCGGAGCGCTGCTGCCCGGCGCAGCCGAGGGCACGGCGCCGCCGCCGGACGCGGCCGCCGCGAAGGTGCTGGAAACCGGCCTGCCGCTTTCGGTCGAAGAGCGCGTCGTCACCCCCCGGGGCGAAAGGGTGCTCTCGACCACCCATACCCCCCGCCTCGACGACAGCGGCGCGGTCACCGGCCTCGTCAGCCTGTCGCGCGACATCACCGCGCGCCAGGCGGCCGAGGCCGAACTGCGGATGGAGCGCGAGCGGATGACCCTCGCGGCCGAGGTCGGCGGGCTGGGCGTGATGGATTTCCGCCCCGAAAGCGGCGCGCTGGTCTGTTCCGACGAATGGCGGCGCATCTTCGACGTCGAGGCCGAGGGGCTGGAGATCGAGCGGCTTTTCGACCGCATCGCGCCCGAGGACCTGCCCCGGGTGCGGGCCGAATTCGACGCGGTGCTGGCGCTTGGCGGGCGCAGGCAGGCGCAATTCCGCATCCGCACCCGCGCCGGCGCGCCGCGCTGGCTGTCGGCGGCGGCGATGCAGGAACCCCTGCCCGGCCTGACCGAGCCCCGGGTGATCTGCGTCGTCTTCGACATGACCGCCCATCACCTGGCCCAGGCCCGGCTGCGCGAAAGCCACGATTCGCTGCAACGCGCCGAGCGGCTGGCACGGATCGGCTCATGGGTGCTGGATCCGGTCTCGGGCCGCTTCGCCTCATCGGACATGATGCGCGAGATGAACGGCACGGCCCCGGGACACGAGATCGCGCTGGACGACCTGCGCCGCCTGATGCCGGGGGCGGATTTCGACCGGCTCGACGCCGCGCTCGGCGCCTGCCTGCGGACCGGCGCGGCCTTTGCGGTCGACATCAGCCATCTGAGCCCCGCAGGCGGCAGTTTCGCCGCCGAGGTGCGCGGCCAGCCGATCCGCGACGCCCTGGGCCGGATCACCCATGTCTCGGGCACGGTGCAGGACGTGAGCGAGCGCGAGGCCGCCCGCGCCCAGATGGCCGCCATCGCCGACAGCCTGCCCAATGGCGCGATCTACCGGCTGGACCATCTTTCGCAGGGGCTGGGGCTGAAGGGCAACGGCGCCACCCAGGGCGAGATCCGCCTTTCCTACATCAGCGCCGGGATCGAGCGGCTGATCGGCACCAGGGCCGAGGATCTGATGGCCGATCCCTCGCTTCTGGTGGCGGCGATCCACCCCGAGGACCGCGCCCGCTATCTGGAAACCTCGCGCCTGGCCAGCCGGGCCCAGTCGGTCTTCGAATGCGATTTCCGCATCACCCGCCCCGACGGCGCGCTGCGCTGGCTGCAGATCCGCGCGGCGCCGCGCGCGACCGATGCGGGCCGGGTCTGGGACGGCATCGTCCTTGACGTGACCGACGCCTACGAGGCGGCCGAGGCCCTGCGCCGCGCCCGCGACAGCGCCGAGGCCGCCGAACGCGCCAAGGCCGATTTCCTGGCCACCATGAGCCATGAGATCCGCACACCGATGAACGCGGTCATCGGCATGACCCGGCTCGCGCTCGGCGCCGCGACCGAGCCCCGCGTCGCGGCCTATCTGCAGAAGATCGACGCCTCGGCCCGCACGCTGCTGGCCATCGTCAACGACATTCTGGATTTCTCGCGCATCGAGGCGGGCGGGCTGGTGCTGGAAGAGACCGATTTCGCGCTGGCCGAGGTGTTCGAGACGCTCTCGAACGCGACGGCGCTGCGGGCGGCGGAAAAGGGGCTGGATCTGGCCTTCGACATCGCCCCCGACGTGGCCCCCGTGCTGCGCGGCGATCCGCTGCGGCTGGGGCAGGTGCTGGTCAACCTGGTCGGCAATGCGGTGAAATTCACCGAGACCGGCGGGGTGCGGGTGACGGTGGCGGTGGACGGGGACGGGCTGTTGCGCTTCGAGGTGCGCGACAGCGGCATCGGCATCGCGCCCGACCGGATCGCGGCGCTGTTCAAGCCCTTCTCGCAGGCCGACAGCCAGGTCGCGCGCCGTTTCGGCGGCACCGGGCTGGGACTGTCGATCTCCAAGCGCCTCGTCGAGTTGATGGGGGGGCGGATCGAGGTGGAAAGCGCGCCGGGTCGGGGCGCGACCTTCCGGTTCACCGCGCGGCTGGCCGCCTCGGCGGCGGAACTGCCCGCCGGGCCCACCGCCGGGCCCACCGCGCCGCCCGCGATCCTGCGCGGCAGGTCGGTGCTGGTGGTGGACGACAATGCGATCAACCTTCAGGTCGCGCAGGAGTTTCTGGCGCTGGCCGGGATGCGCGTCGCGCTGGCCGCCTCGGGCACCGAGGCGCTGGAGGCGCTGCGGGGGGCCGCGTTCGACGCCGTGCTGATGGACATGCAGATGCCCGGGATGGACGGGGCCGAAACCACCCGCCGCATCCGCGCGGGCGAGGCGGGCCGGGCGGCGGCCCGGCGCCCGGTGATCGCGCTGACCGCCCAGGCCCGGCCCGAGGAACGCGCGGCGATCCTTGCCGCCGGGATGGACGCCCATCTCGCGAAACCGCTGGACGAGGGCGAATTGTTCGCCATCCTTGCCGGGATGCTGCAAGAGGCCCCTTCTGCCGGGGCCCCTGCGGGCGGGCCGACCCCGAACGGGCCAATTCCGGGCAGGTCGGTTCCCGGCGGATCGGTTCCGGGCGGATCGGTTCCGGGCGGGCCAATTCCGGGCGGATCGGTTCCAGAAGGGCCGGTTCCGCCGGGGGAACCAGCCCCGAACGGCGCGGCTTTGAACGCGCCGGTCCCAGAAGCCCCCCGCCCGCAAGCGCCGGACTCGCGCGGATCCTTGCCGAACGGATCCTTGCCGCATGCCCCCCTGCCCAATGGACGGTTGCCGAACGGATCCTCTCCAAACCAGTCGGCGAAAGACGGGCTGGCACAGGACAGGCTGGCACAGGATGGGGTGGCGCAGGACGGGATGGTTCCGGGCGGGCCCGCTCCGCACGAGACGGCAGCGGGCGCCCCTGCCCCCGGCGGCGCGACGGCGGCGGCGCTGGACCTCGACCGGGCGCTGGCGCGGCTGCGCGGCGACCGGGGGCGGCTGGCGCGGATGCTGGCGCTGTTCCTGCGCGATTTCGGCGAGGCCCCGGCGCAGGCCCGCGCCGCCATCGCCTCGGACGACCGCGCGGCGCTTGGCGCGCTGGCGCACCGGCTGCGCGGCGTCGCGGGCTATTTCGGCGCCGACCGGCTGACGGCGGATGCGGGGGCGCTGGAAGAGGCGCTCCACGATCCCGCCAAAGGCGATCCCGAACGGCTGGTCGCGCCGCTTCTCGACAGCCTGACGGCGGCCCTGGCGGCGGCGAGCGAGGCCGCCGCAACCGCCTTCCCCGCCGATCCCCCCTCCACCTGAGGTCCTGTGCCCAAGCGCCGGACCTAGGCGCCGGACCTGGGCGCCGGATCTGGGCGCAGGATCTAACAGGCGGCTGAAAAAGTATTCTGGAGCAGCTTCGAGGCGGAAGTTTTCCCTGCATTGTCAAAGATCACTGCGAAAGCCGCAGATTTTGGCCCTCTATCGGACCAATTTACTGATTTTCCGCGAAAGCCGATGCCGCCGCCACGCCTTTTTCAGCGGCCCGCCAAACGCCGGGGCCGGGTCTGGCCGGTGGGCCCGAGGGCTGGGCCCAAGTGTCGATCCGGGCGCCGGGCCCGGGGTCTCCACCCGGGCGCCCTGCCCGATGCTCCGCCCCGCCCGATGCTCCGCAACGAAAAAGGCGCGTCCCCGACCGGGGACGCGCCGCTTTCGCCGCGCAGGGGCCTGTCAGCAAAACCCCGCCGCAGAACCCCAGTCGGGGCCTATTCCAGCGCGAGATCCGTCACCACATGGGTCCAGGCGCCCTCGGGCAGCACCGTGATCACCGCATCCGAGCCCCCGGACATCAGCGCCGCCACGGTCTGCTCGTAATCCGCCGGATCCAGCGCGCCGTTCGACCCGGCGGTCAGCTTGGCCACCTCGCCCATCATGCGCTTCTGGTGATGCTCTTCCTGCGCGCCGGTCTCGTCGTTCTCCAGCACGATGCCCGCGGCCTCGTCGGGGTTCTCCTCGGCGTATTTCCAGCCCTTCATGCTGGCGCGGACGAATTTGGCCATGGTCTCGACGAAGGCGGGATCGGCGAGCTTGTCCTCCATGACGTAAAGCCCGTCCTCCAGCGTCGCCACGCCCTCCTCGCTGTAGTTGAAGTTCACCAGATCCTCGGCCGAGATCCCGGCGTCGATCACCTGCCAGTATTCGTTATAGGTCATGGTCGAGATGCAGGCGGCCTGCTTTTGCAGCAGCGGATCGACGTTGAACCCCTGTTTCAGCACCGTGACCCCGCCGTCCGAGCCGTCGGTCGCCAGGCCCAGCTTGCCCATCCAGTTCAGGAACGGATATTCGTTGCCGCCGAACCAGACCCCAAGGGTCTTGCCCGCGAAATCCGCCGGGCTCTCGATGCCGCTTTCCTTCAGGCAGGTAAGCTGCATCCCCGAGGATTTGAACGGCTGCGCGATATTGACCAGCGCCAGCCCCTTTTCGCGCGCCGCCAGCGCCGAGGGCATCCAGTCCACCACCACATCGGCGCCGCCGCCCGCGATCACCTGGGTCGGCGCCACGTCGGGCCCGCCGGGAAGGATGGTGACATTGAGCCCCTCCTCCTCGTAGAAGCCCTTGTCGAGCGCGACGAAATAGCCCGCGAACTGGGCCTGCGTCACCCATTTCAGTTGCAGCGTCACATCCTCGGCCCGCGCGGCGCCCGCCAGAAGACCGCCCAGGGCGGCCCCGATCATCAGCTTTTTCATTGCATCCTCTCCTGTTGGCGGGGCCGTTTCCCGGCCCCTGTGATTAACGTCTGTGCGAAGGGTGCCAGAAGGTCACCCGCCGTTCGATGAACGCGACCAGCCCGTAGAAGGCCGAACCCGCGACCGCTGCCACCGCAATCTCGGCCCAGATCATGTCGAGGGCCAGTTGCCCGATCGAGGCGTTGATGCGAAAGCCCATGCCCACGATGGGACTGCCGAAAAATTCGGCGACGATGGCGCCGATCAGCGCCAGCGTGGTGGCGATCTTCAGCCCGTTGAACAGGAACGGCATGGCGGCGGGCAGGCGCAGCTTGAAAAGCCCCTGCCAATAGCCCGCCGACCAGGTCGCCATCTGGTCGCGCTGCAGGCGGTCGGTGGCCTTCAGCCCGGCGACCATGTTCACCAGGACCGGGAAGAACACCATCACCACCACCACCGCCGCCTTCGACTGCCAGTCGAAGCCGAACCACATCACCATGATCGGCGCGATGCCGACGATGGGCAGGGCGGCGACGAAATTCCCCACCGGCAAGAGCCCGCGCTGCAGGAAGGGCAGCCGGTCGACCAGCACCGCCACCACCACCGCCGCCGAGCAGCCGATCAGATAGCCGCTCAGGGCGCCGCGCAGCCCGGTCTGGACGAAATCGGCCCAAAGCACCGGCCCGCTGCGCAGGATCCGCGCCGCGATGGCCGAGGGCGCGGGCAGGATCACCGGCGAGACGGCGAAAAGCCGCACCACCATCTCCCACAACAAAAGCAGGACCAGGCCGAAGACCAGGGGCACGATCCAGCGCATCGCGCGCGCGGGCCCCGGCCTGCGGTCGGCGGCCAGTCCGGCGCTGATCCCCCAGGCGCCCAGCCAGACCGCGATCACCAGGCCCAGCCGGGGATCCCGCGCCCAGGCCAGCGCGATCACGATCAAGGCCCCCCCCCACCAGGGCGAGACCCCGGCCAGCAGGCCCTTCTCTTGCGTCACGCTGCGCCCCGTCATCGCTGAAGCCCCGTCATCGCTGAAGTCCCATCCGCCGCAGCACCAGCCGCTCGGCCAGGCCGATCAGCGCCACAAGCCCCGCCGCCAGGATCGCCGCGCCGAACAGCGCCGCCCAGATCTGCACCGTCTGGCCGTAATAGCTGCCCTGCAACAGCCGCGCCCCCAGCCCCGCCACCGCGCCGGTCGGCAACTCGCCCACGATGGCGCCGACCAGCGCCGCCGCCGCCGCCACCTTGAGCGAGGCGAACAGCCAGGCCATCGAGGTCGGCAGCCGCAGCCGCGTCAGCACCGTCAGCCCCGAGGCGTTCCAGGTGCGCAGAAGGTCAAGCTGCATCGGCTCGGGCGCGCGCAGCCCCTTGACCATGCCCACCACCACCGGAAAGAACGACAGCCAGGCCGAGATCGCCGCCTTGGGCAAAAGCCCCTGCAATCCCATCGAATTCATCACCACGACGAACATCGGCGCGATGGCGAGGATCGGGATGGTCTGGCTGGCGATGGCCCAGGGCATCACCCCCAGATCCATCGCCCGGTTGTGGACGATCCCCACCGCCAGCGCGATCCCCATCACCGTGCCGATGCCGAAGCCCAGAAGCGTCGCCGAAAGCGTGACCCAGCCGTGATAGACCAGGCTGCGGCGCGAGGTGACGGCATGGCCGGTCACGCCCTTCCACAGCTCGGCCACCACCTGATGCGGCGCGGGCAGCACCGGGCGGTCCTGGCTCCAGGTCTCGGCCAGCATCTCGACCCCGCCGGGCGGGGCCGTGCCCGCGCGGGCGGCCTGATCCAGCACCCATTGCCGGTTCATCAGCGCCGCCCCCAGATACCAGGCCGCGACGATCACGAGGACCACGGCCAGAACCGGCGTCACGGCGGAGGCGAAAGCTTTCATCGGCCCGTCCCGCTTCATTCGCCCCCGCCCTTCATTCGTCCTTGCCCATCATTCACCACGGGCCCTCATTCGCCCCGGCCGCGCGCGGCGCGGCCCTTGCGCAGGCCCCATTCGTTGATCTTGCCGTGGTTGCGGCGCAGCCAGAGCCAGTCGATCCCCAGGACCAGCGACAGCACCGGCAGGAAGAAGATCGGCACCGCCAGCCTGTAGGGCGACCCCGCCTGCTCCATGCGACCGTAAAGCGCCATGGCGATCAGCACGGCGATCACGGTCAGAAGCCCCGCCCGCCGCGCCCAGGCCTTCCAGAACCAGCCGGGTTGGCCGATCCTCTCGGCCGTTCCGGTTTTTTCGGCCGCGCCGATACCTTCGACCGCGCCCGTGTCGTCAGACATGCCGACGCCTTCGGCCAGGCCAGTGCCCTCGGCCAGGCCGGTTTGCCCCGTCGCGCCGGTTTTCTCAGTCGTCATAGGAATGTCCCGCCCTCAATCCCTCGCGCACCCGATGCGCGATCTCGATGAATTCCGGCGTATCACGGATTTCCAGCGGGCGCGCGCGCGGAAGCGTGCTTTCGATCACATCGGTGATCCGGCCGGGGCGCGGGCTCATCACCACGATCTTGGTGGAAAGATAGACCGCCTCGGGGATGGAATGGGTGACGAAGCCGATGGTCTTGCCCGTCGCGGCCCAGAGTTTCAAAAGCTCTTCGTTCAGCCGGTCGCGCACGATCTCGTCCAGCGCGCCGAAGGGCTCGTCCATCAGCAGGATCCCGGCGTCGAAGGCCAGCGCCCGCGCGATCGAGGCGCGCTGCTGCATCCCCCCCGAAAGCTGCCAGGGATATTTGCGCCCGAAGCCCGAAAGCTCGACCAGATCCAGCACGCGCTCGATCCGCTGATCCTGTTCGGCGCGGGAAAAGCCCATGATCTCAAGCGGAAGGCGGATGTTCCCGGCGATGGTGCGCCAGGGGTAGAGCCCGGCGGCCTGGAACACATAGCCATAGGCGCGGGCGCGGCGGGCGGCGTCCGCGCTCATGCCATTGACGCTCAGGTTGCCGCCGGTGGGCGTCTCGAGCGCGGCGATGCAGCGCAGGAAGGTGGTCTTGCCGCAGCCCGAGGGGCCGATGAAGCTGACGAATTCGCCCTGGCCGATGGTCAGGTTCACGTCCCTGAGCGCCTGGACCGGCCCGTCGGCGGTCTGGAACACCAGATCCAGGCCCCTAGCCTGAATCACCGGGGCTCCGATCACGGGGCCCTCGATCGCGGGGGCCTCGATCACGGGGGCCTCTGCCGCCGATGGGGCGGTGCTGTCGGTCATGCTTCTCTCCCGGCGCGGCAGGCCCGCATTCGCATTGTGGTCATCTTTCCCCGATCCCGCATTCCCGTCAGACCCCGCGCGTCAATCCGCCGTCGACGCGGAGGTTCTGGCCGGTGATATAGCCCGCCGCCTCGGAGGCGAGGAAGGCGACCGTCCGGCCGATCTCCTCGGCGCGGCCATAGCGTCCCAGGGGCACGGCGGCGGCGCGGCCCTCTTTTTCCGGCAGGCTGTCGATCCAGCCGGGCAGGACGTTGTTCATGCGGATGTTCTTCGGCCCGTATTCGTCGCAGAAGACCTTGGTGAAGGCCGCCAGCCCCGCCCGCGCGAAGCCCGAGGTGGGAAAGAGCGACGAGGGTTCGAACGCCCAGGCGGTCGAGATATTGACGACAGCGCCGCCGCCCTGCGCCTCCATCACCGGGGTCACGATGCGCAAGGCACGGACGACGTTGAGGAAATAGACCTCCACCCCCTCATGCCAATCGGCATCCTCCAGCGCCAGCAGCGGCCCCTTCGGCCCATGGCCCGCGCTGTTCACCAGAACGTCGATCCGCCCCCATTCGGCCAGCGCCAGATCGACCAGCGCCTGTATGTCGGCGGCGTTGCGGTTCGATCCGGTCAGGCCGATCCCGCCCAACTCGCGCGCCAGCGCCTCGCCCTTGCCCGAGGCGGAGAGGATCGCCACCCGATGGCCCGCCTCGGCCAGCGCCCGGGCCGAGGCCGCGCCCATCCCCGATCCGCCACCGATCACGAGCGCAGTCTTTTCCATCTTTTCCACTCCCTATACCCCGCTGGCCGGGATGCCCGCGCGCTGGACCGGGCGCGGGCTGGTCAGGGCCTTCCAGGTCGAAAGCGCCTTCGACACCGCCCCCATCGGTTCGCGCGCGACGAAATCGCCGTGGCCCTCGCGCGAATCCAGCGCGCCCTCGGTCACCGCGACATGGCCGCGCGTCAGCACGAAGCGCGGCAGGCCGGTGACCTTCTGGCCCTCGAAGACGTTGTAATCAATCGCCGATTGCTGCGCGGCGGCGGTGATGGTCTTTTCGCGCGCCGGATCCCAGACCACCAGATCGGCATCCGATCCGACCAGCACCGCGCCCTTCCTGGGATAGGAGTTCAGGATCTTGGCGATATTGGTCGAGGTGACCGCGACGAATTCGTTCATGGTGATGCGGCCGGTGTTCACGCCATGGGTCCAGAGCATCGGCAGCCGGTCCTCCAGCCCACCGGTGCCGTTGGGGATCTTGGTGAAATCGCCCGCGCCGAAGCGTTTCTGTTCGGTGGTGAAGGCGCAATGGTCGGTCGCGACGCAAGAGAGCGTGCCGCTGGCCAGCCCGGCCCAGAGGCTGTCCTGGTGGCGCCTGTCGCGAAAGGGCGGCGACATGACGCGGCGCGCGGCATGGTCCCAGTCCGGGCTGAGATATTCCCGCTCGTCCAGCGTCAGGTGCTGGATCAGCGGCTCGCCCCAGACCCGCTTGCCCGCGAGTTTCGCGCGCCGGATCGCCTCATGCGCCTCCTCGCAGGAGGTGTGGACGACGTAAAGCGGCACGCCCGCCATGTCGGCGATCATGATGGCGCGGTTCGTGGCCTCGCCCTCGACCTGACTGGGGCGGGAATAGGCATGCGCCTCGGGGCCGGAATTGCCCTCGGCCAGCAGGCGCGCCGACATTTCCGCCACCAGATCGCCGTTCTCGGCATGGACCAGCGGGATCGCGCCCAGTTCGGCGCAGCGGCGGAAGCTGGCGAACATCTCGTCGTCGTTCACCATCAGGCTGCCCTTGTAAGCCATGAAATGCTTGAAGGTGTTGATGCCCTTTTCGGTGACGGCCTTCATCTCGTCGAAGACCGGCTCGCCCCACCAGGTCACAGCCATGTGGAAGGAATAGTCGCAATGGGCGCGGGCGGATTTGTTGTCCCAGACCCTCAGCGCGTCCAGAAGCGACTGGCCCGGCGCGGGCAGCGCGAAATCGACCACCATCGTCGTGCCGCCCGCCAGCGCGGCACGGGTGCCCGAGTCGAAATCATCGGCCGAGAAGGTGCCCATGAAGGGCATTTCCAGATGGGTATGCGGGTCGATCCCGCCGGGCATGACATAGCAGCCCGTCGCATCCAGCACCTTGTCGCCGGCAAGGCCCGGCCCGATGGCGGCGATGCGGCCCTGCTCGACCAGGACATCCGCCTTGTATGTCAGATCGGCGGTGACGATGGTGCCGCCCCGGATGACGGTGGTCATTTACTGTCCTCCCTTTCGCCACGACAGGCCTCGATCCGCGCAGCCAGCCAGCCGAAGGCAAGGCCGGTCAGGATCCAGATCGCCGCCAGCCCGGGGTATCCGCCCCGTTCGCGCGCCAGTTCCGCATCGCCGCGCCCGAAAAACACCGTGCAGGTGATCAGAACGCCCGCCATGACCAGCCCCCGCAGCAGATGGCGCCCGCGCATCGCCCTGCCCCTCAGCCCCGGCAATAGTGACGGCTGGTGCCCGTCACCAGCACCGGCCGCATCTCGCCGGGGTGGTCGTAGTAGTAGCAATCGTCATTGCCGATGCGCAGCGTCCAGGGCGAGACGCCCGGCGGCAGGTGGCGGACGGCATCCTCGGGTTCGTTGCCGTCGAAGCCGTAGAAGCGTTCGGCCTTCGGCGCCGCATCGCCCGCGACGCAGGCGCCCGCAAGGCCAAGCGCCGCCAGCGCCGCCGCGATGCGGGGAATGCCGGTCTTCGCAGCGATCATGACAGCACCTCCGCCGTTTCCAATACCGCGTGCAAAAGCACATCCGCCCCCGCCGCCGCCCATTCCGGGCTGATCTCCTCGGCCTCGTTATGCGAAAGCCCGCCCACACAGGGGCACATGATCATCGTGGTCGGCGCCACCCGCGCCGCCCAGCAGGCATCGTGGCCGGCGCCCGAGATGATGTCCATATGGCCATAGCCCAGCCTGACCGCCGCCTCGCGCACCCGCGCCACCAGTTCGGGCGCGAAGGTCACGGGGTCGAAATGGCCCACCGGCTCGATATCGCAGCCGACGCCGAGCGCGGCGCAGATCTCGGGCGCGCGGGCCTCGACCTCGGCGCGCATCGCGTCGAGCTTGGCCTGATCGGGGCTGCGGATATCCACGGTGAACACCACCTTGCCCGGCAGGACGTTGCGCGAATTCGGCGTGAAGGTCACCTGCCCCACCCCGCCCACGGCGCCGGGCTGGGCCTTAATCGCCACCTCCTGCACCATCTCGAAGATGCGCGCCATGGCAAGGCCCGCATTCACCCGCATGTCCATCGGGGTCGATCCGGTATGGGCCTCGCGCCCGGTCAGGGTGAATTCCAGCCACCACAGGCCCTGGCAATGGGTGACGACGCCAATCGTCTTCTCCGCCGCCTCGAGGATCGGGCCCTGTTCGATGTGATATTCGAAATAGGCGTGCATCTTGCGCGCGCCGACCTCTTCGCCGCCTTTCCAGCCGATGCGCGCCAGCTCCTCGCCATAGGTCTTGCCATCGAGATCCTTGCGGGCATAGGCGTAGTCCAGCGAATGCACCCCGGCAAAGACCCCGGAGGCGAGCATGGCGGGCGCGAAACGCGCGCCCTCCTCGTTCGCCCAGTTGGTCAGCACGATCGGATGCCTCGTCCTGATCCCCAGATCGTTCATGCTGCGGATCACTTCCAGCCCGCCCAGAACGCCCAGAACCCCGTCATATTTGCCGCCCGTCGGCTGGGTGTCGAGATGGCTGCCGATATAGACCGGCAGCGCATCGGCATCCTCGCCCGCGCGCGTGGCGAACATCGTGCCCATGGCATCGACGCCCATGGTCATTCCCGCCGCCTCGCACCAGGACTGGAACAGCGCCCGCCCCTCGGCATCGGCATCGGTCAGGGTCTGGCGGTTGTTGCCCCCCGCGACGCCCGGGCCGACCTGCGCCATCGCCATCAGGCTGTCCCACAGCCGCGCGGAATCTATGCGGAGGTTCTCTCCGGGTGCGGGCATCATGCGTCTCCCTGTCGCGGCGATCATTCGGCCTGGCGGCCTTCGAGGCGCCTTCCACCTGCTTGCGGCGATTCTTTTCCTGACCATATGGTCAAGGACGAGGCGACCACAACCGGACCCGCCGGTCAACGGATTCCCCCGGCAAGGGGCGGCAAGGGGTTCGCCCGGATTTAAGGCATAATATGGATATGAAGCACATATTTCATGCGGTCGAGCGAGATCCGCACCGCGTCCCGCCTCGACGGCGGTCCGCAGGCGCCCGCCACGCGCATGGAAATCCGCCTTCAATGCCGATGCCTTCGGCGCCTGCCCGATGGGGCGCGGCCCCGGACCCGTCCCCTGGCCCCTCCCGGGCCCCCGGGCGTTGACCCCTGCCCCGCCCGCAGGCTAGTCACGATGGCATGACCCCGCCCCGCCCCGACAGCGACACCGCCCCCGACACAGGCAGCGCGACCGGCGCCCGCCCGCGCCTGAGCCGGATCCAGACCCGCAACCGCGAGGCCATCCTGGAGGCCGCGCTGGAGGTGTTCTCCGCCCAGGGCTTTCGCGGCGCCACGCTCGACCAGATCGCCGAGGTGGCGGGGCTGTCGAAACCCAACCTGCTTTACTATTTCCCCTCGAAAGAGGCGGTGCACCACAGCCTGCTGACCCGGCTGCTCGACACCTGGCTCGACCCGCTGGAACATATCGACCCCGAGGGCGATCCGGTCGCGGAAATCCTAGGCTACATGCGGCGCAAGCTGGACATGTCGCGCGATTTTCCTCGCGAAAGCAGGCTGTTCGCCAATGAGATCCTGCAAGGCGCGCCGCGTATGACCGGGGCGATCGAGGGCGATCTGAAGGCGCTGGTGGCGCGCAAGGCCGCCGTCCTGACGCGCTGGATGGACGAGGGGCGGCTGAACCGGCTGGATCCGGTGCATCTGATCTTCTCGGTCTGGGCGCTGACCCAGCATTACGCCGATTTCGAGGTGCAGGTGCGCGCCGTCCTGGGCCCCGGGCAGGACCCCTATGAGGGGGCGGCGCGGTTCCTCGACATCCTGTTCTCGCGCCTGCTGGTGCCCGATCCGGGGCCCGGCCCGGCCAGCCCCCCGCCCGCCGCCGGATCCTGACCGGGGCGAGGCCCGTCTCGACAGACGCGTGCTCCGGGGCGCTGGCATGCCCGGGGAAACCCTTCGAATGCCAGCTATTTTCCGCTGGGTGCGCCGCCCGGGCCGGGTTAGGATCGGCTTCGGTGGGGGCGCTAGGGGAAGGACAGGGCAATGGCGAATGTCTCAGCCGTCCGGCCGGTGGTGCAGGCCGTGGCGACATCCGAACAGCAGACCGCGGGCAATTCCGCAAGGAACGGCTCGGCCGACCATAACGGCGCCAGCCATGCGCCCGCCGCCAGCGCGGTCACGCCGCGCCCGGTCGCGCAGGCCAGCGGGGCCGAGCGGCTCTCGGCCGAACTGGCCGGGCAGAACACCGCGCCCGACCGCGCCCAGGACAGGGTCGATGCAGCGAAACGCGCCTATATGATGGCGGTGCGGGCGGCGGGGATGAACCCGCTGGACAATCCGGTGCCCTGAGCGCGCGACGCACCCCGGCCGCCTTGAGGCGGCGCCTCTTCGGGGGCGGCAGGCCGGGACGGAACGGCGGCTTGCGCCCGACCTGACTGGCCATGGAATGACGCCCCTGGCGGCGGCACCCCCGGGCAGAAGCGGCATGCGGGCAGGCGCGCCAGCCGCCCCTCCCCGGCCCCGGCTCAGCCCTCGCCGCCGCCCCCGCCGACCAGCGACCAGAGCCAGCCGACGGCATGGCCACCGACCTCGCCGAACTTCAGCACGACGAAGGCCCAGGCCATGCAGCCCAGCACGTTCCAGAAGGCGAAGCGGAACAGGGTCACCCCGCTCATCCCCGCCATCAGGAACACCACCGGCCGCAGCACGGTCACGAAATGGCCGCCGAAGATCGTCACCGGGCCCCAGCGGGTGAAGGCGGCATTGCCCTTCTCGACCCATTCGGGATGTTCGCTGAGGGGTTTCATGCGCAGGATCGCGGTGCCGTAGCGCCGCCCCAGCCAGAAAGAGAAGAACGACCCCGCCATGGCCCCCAGCGAGGCCCCGATCCACAGCCCGGTGAAACCAAGCGCATTGGAGGCCGCCACCATCCCCACCGCGAACATGATCGCGGTGGAAGGCACCAGGATCGACAGGAAGGCGGTGGTTTCCGCCGCCCCCAGCACCGCGACGATCCAAGGCCCCCAGGCCTGGTTTGCCTCGACGAAGGCCGAGATTGAATCGATCCAACTGTCCATGCGCCCTTCCCGTTTCGTCCTCCATAGGATGCGGCCGCAGCAAAGAACAAGGGCGAAGCAACATCCCGATGACAATGGCGGAGAATGCGGGGGCGCCGGAGCGCGGAAACCGGGCGATGCGCCCGCCCGTGCCGCACCCGTGCCGCACCCGCGCAGGGCCTGCCATGGGCCTGCTATGGGGGGCTGCCTGCGCGCCTCCATCCGCATGCCCCCCGCCCGGCGGAAAGGAACGGCCTTGACCGTCTCTGTCGCCGGCTCGTCCGGCCAGAAGCCCCCGCCGCCCCGAAAGCCCGGCCGTGTCGAAGGCGCCGCAACCCCATGGCCATGACCGCCACGGCCTCGGCACGTCCTCATCTTCCTGGCGCCCCCCTCCGGTCCCGCCCCCCCAGTCCCGTCCCCGGCATCCGCCCGCTCGAAAGCGCCAGAAAGGGCGCTTTCCTCGCCCTTTCCTCTGTCCTATAAGCAGTCAGCCGCGTCCGGGGGCGCGCGCGCATGCTCTTCGCTGAGCGCGCCGCCACCCGGGCCGCAGGTCCATCAGCCTGGTCCCGCGCAGGACGGGACATCAACAGAAATTGGCACCAAGCCATCACGAGGACGGCATGAGCAAACACTCCCCCGACGCGGACGTCACCTTCATCTCGGCCCTGGCAGAGCTTCTGAACAAGAACGAACTGACCGAAATCGCGGTGAAGCGCGAATATGGCGAGGACGACAGCCTTGAGGTGCGCGTGGTCAAACAGGCCAATATCGTGACCAGCGCCGCACCGGCCTATGTCGCCGCCGCCCCCGCCGCGCAGGCGCCCGCCGCGGCCCCTGCGGCCGCCGCCCCCGCCGCCGCGCCCGAGGATCCCAGCCAGCATCCGGGCGCCGTCACCTCGCCCATGGTCGGCACCGCCTATCTGGCCCCCGAGCCGGGTGCCGCGCCCTTCATCTCGGTCGGCGCCCAGGTCGCCGAGGGCCAGACCGTCCTGATCATCGAGGCGATGAAGACCATGAACCACATCCCGGCCCCCAAGGCGGGCAAGGTCAAGCGCATCCTGGTCGAGGATGGAACGCCGGTCGAATATGGCGCGCCGCTGCTGATCATCGAGTGAGGCCGCAATGTTCGAGAAAATCCTGATCGCCAACCGGGGCGAGATCGCGCTGCGGGTGATACGGGCCTGCCGCGAGATGGGCATCAAATCGGTCGCGGTCCATTCCACCGCCGACGCCGATGCGATGCATGTCCGGCTGGCCGACGAATCCGTCTGCATCGGGCCCGCGCCCTCGTCGGAAAGCTATCTCAAGATCTCGGCGGTTATTTCCGCCTGCGAGATCTCGGGCGCGCAGGCGGTGCATCCGGGCTATGGCTTCCTGTCGGAGAATGCGGGCTTCGTCCAGGCGCTGGAAGACCACGGCATCACCTTCATCGGCCCCTCGGCCGAGCATATCCGGCTGATGGGCGACAAGATCACCGCCAAGGAGACCGCGCGCGCGCTCGGGATCCCCTGCGTCCCGGGCTCGGACGGCGGCGTGCCGGATCTTGAGACCGCGCTGGAGGTCGGGGCCGAGATCGGCTATCCGGTCATCATCAAGGCCACCGCCGGCGGCGGCGGGCGCGGCATGAAGGTGGCGGTCGATGCCGATGCGATGGAAATCGCCTTCCGCACCGCCCGCGCCGAAGCCAAGGCCGCCTTCGGCAATGACGAGGTCTATATCGAGAAATACCTGCAAAAGCCGCGCCATATCGAGATCCAGGTCTTCGGCGACGGCAAGGGCCGCGCGGTCCATCTGGGCGAGCGCGACTGCTCGTTGCAGCGCCGCCACCAGAAGGTGTTCGAAGAGGCCCCCGGCCCGGTGATCACCCCCAAGATGCGCGCCGAAATCGGCAAGACCTGCGCCGATGCGGTGGCCAAGATCAACTATATCGGCGCGGGCACGGTCGAATTCCTTTATGAGGACGGCCAGTTCTATTTCATCGAGATGAACACCCGCCTTCAGGTCGAGCATCCGGTGACGGAATTCGTCTACGGGATCGACCTGGTGCGCGAACAGATCCGCGTGGCCTCGGGCCTGCCGATGAGCTTCCGGCAGGAAGAGCTGGAGCTGAACGGCCATGCGATCGAGGTGCGGATCAACGCCGAGAAACTGCCGAACTTCACCCCCTGCCCCGGCCGGGTGAAGACCTTCCACGCCCCCGGCGGGCTGGGGGTGCGGATGGATTCGGCGCTTTACGGCGGCTATTCGATCCCGCCCTATTACGACAGCCTGATCGGCAAGCTGGTGGTCTATGGCCGCGACCGGCCCGAGGCGCTGGCGCGCCTGAACCGGGCGCTGTCGGAACTGGTGGTGGACGGGATCGAGACCACGGCGCCCCTGTTCGACGCGCTGCTGAACGAGCCCGACATCCAGCACGGCGAATACAACATCCACTGGCTGGAAAAATGGCTGGCGCGCCAGTTTTCCTGATCTTGTGCCCGGACCGGGGGGCGGCGCTTGCCTCCCCCGGCTGCCTGCCGCCGCCGTCTTGCAGCCACCCGTCCTCCAGATGACGGAAATCACCCCGGAAATCCTGCTCTCGGCCTATGCCTCGGGCCTGTTCCCGATGGCCGAAAGCCGCGACGATCCCGAAATCCACTGGGTCGATCCGCGACAAAGGGGGGTCTTTCTACCGGACCGCTTCCACATCTCGCGCAGCCTGGCCCGCCGCATCCGGCGCAACCCCTGGCGCGTGACCACCGACCAGGCCTTTCGCCAGGTGGTCGAGGCCTGCGCCGACCGGCCCGAGACCTGGATCAACGCCCGCATCCTTGCGCTATACGAGGCGCTTTTCCACCTGGGCCATGGCCACAGCCTTGAGGTCTGGGAGGGTGAGGAGCTGGTCGGCGGCGTCTATGGCGTGGCGCTCGGCGCGGTGTTTTTCGGGGAATCGATGTTCTCGCGCCGGACGGATGCGTCGAAGCTGGCGCTGGCCTTCCTGATGCACCGGCTGCGGGCCGGGGGGTTCGTGCTGTTCGACACGCAATTCCTGACCCCGCATCTGGCCAGCCTGGGCGCCTTCGAGATGCCCCGGGCCCGATACCGCGCCGCCCTGGCGGCGGGACTGCGGCAAGACGCCCGCTTCGATCCGCCGGGCTATTCGCCCCAATCCTCTTCGGTCGCCTCCTCGGCGGGCGCTTCCTCGGTCACCGGCGGCGCATAGCCCGGCACCACGCAGCGCAGCACCCAGACGTCGTAGCGCGGATGTTCCATCGCCGAAAGCGCGGGCGAATCCGCCAGCATCCAGCCCGCGAAGACCGGCGCATCGCGGCTGGAATCGAGGATGGTCAGATGGGCCTCGGCGCCGGAGGCCGGGTTCTCGGAGGGGTAGCGGCAGGCGTTGAGCAGGATCGTCAGCCGCCCGTTGGTGGCCGACTGGCCGCGCGCCAGTTCGACATCGCCGGTCTCGCCGGTCAGGGTGTCCAGCCAGCGGATAACGCCGCCCTGCGCATCGGCATAGCCCTGCGCCATCAGCGGGCCGGCAAACCCGGCAAGGCCGAGCGAGAGGACGGCGGCCCGGATCATTCCGCCCCGCCCGCGCTGCCGCCCGAATCGCCGCCCGAATCTCCGCCGACGAATTTCATCAGCAGCGAAATCAGGCTGACCGCGCCCTGAGTATCCTCGATCTCGTCGCCGGGGCCAAGGTTGTCGGGCATGCCCCCGGGCAGGATCTCGACATAGGCGCCGCCCAGAAGCCCGTCCTGCGAGATCAGGATCGCGCTGTCCGAGGGCAGTTCGACCCCCCGCGCCATCGAGATCGTCGCATCGGCGAAGAAGGTCTGGGGGTTCAGCTCCAGCCGGGTGATGGTGCCGACCTTGACCCCCGCCAGCCGCACGTCCGAGCCGGTGGTGATGCCCTGGACCGAGCGGAACGAGGCGGTAAGCGGATAGCTGTCGCCCCCGCGCCCAAGGCCCGCGCCCTGCGCCGCGTAAAGCGCGAATCCTGCGGCCACGGCCAGAACGGCAGCCCCGGTCAGGACTTCGGCGGCGGAGTAACTCATGCTGATGCCTCTTTCAGACGTGACCCGGCCCGGGGGGCGCCCGCCCGGACCCTGGGCCCTGCGGCCTATTCCGGCTGCCAGGCCTCGTAATCGCGGCGCTCGACCGGGACGCCGCTCCGGATCGAGCCCGGGGGCGCATAGGCCAGCGCGGTGCCGGACAGGTTTTCATGATGCGGCTTTTCCCAGGGCTTGTGGGCCAGGGGCGCCTCGGTCGGGGGCTGTTCGAAAGTGTGGTGCAGCCAGCCGTGCCAGTCGGGCGGCACGCGGCTGGCCTCCATCTCGCCGTTGTAGATCACCCAGCGGCGCTTGCCGTCGCGCGACTGGTAATAGACGTTGCCCTCGGCATCCTCGCCCACCTTCACGCCGTTCCTCCAGGTGAAGAAACGGGTGTTCAGCGTCTGGCTGTTCCACCAGGTCAGAAAGCTGAGCAGGAACTTCATCGCGGGCCTCCGTATCGCTGTCATTTCTATGGCCCATCGCCGCGCCAAGGTCCAGTGCCAAGCGCGGGCCGAACCGCGGCTTGCGCCGATCCGCGCCCGCCATATGCGGACGGCAGCAGGGCATGCCGGACGATCAGCGGGATCGGGGAGACCCGGGAAGCGGGGGCTCAGCCGTTCGGGAAAGCGACGTCGGGGGAAGCGGCGCCAGGGGGCAGGACCGCGGTCACCTCGATCTCGATCCGGTGGCGCGGGTCGATCAGACCGGCCTCGATCATCATCGCGGCGGGAGGAGCACCGCCGAACCTTTCGCGCAGCACCGGCCAGCAGGGTTCGAAATCGCGGCGGTCGGGCAGCACATAGGTCACCCGCACCACATCGGCAAAGCCCACCCCCGCCCGGGCAAGCGCCGCGCCGATGATGTCCAGCGCCAGTTCGCATTGCGCGGTCACGCTTTCGGGGATCTCACCCGTGGCATGATCGGTTCCGGTGGTGCCCGAGACGAAGACCATGCCATTGGCCACGACGGCGCGGGCATAGCCGATGCGGTCCTCCCAGGTCGAACCTGCCGCGATGCGGCGGATCATCGGCGGGTCCTTTCATTCGGGGTCACTTTCCGCGGTCATCTTCGCCGAGAACCGTCTCATCCGGGGTCCCCGGCTTCACGCAGGGTCTCGGGGTTCGCACGGGGTCCCAGGCCCCTTTCCGGCAGCGCCCACCTTTCGGCGCGGGCCCGTGGCCGGTCAGGACGCCCCGGCGCCCGGCAGCGCGCGCATCCATACGAACCCGGCGCCCGGCCCGCACGCGCTGAGGCAAGCCGACCCGCCCGGGGCCAAGCGCCCGCCGCCGCCGGATCAACCGGCGGCGGCGGGCTCTTTCTTCTTGCCCTCGGTATGGACGACCAGGGGCTTGGCGCCGTTGTTCACCGCCTCGTCATTGACGACGACTTCCGAGATGCCCAAGGTGCCGGGCAGTTCGAACATGGTCTCCAGCAGGATGTCTTCCATGATCGAGCGCAACCCGCGCGCGCCGGTCTTGCGCTTGATCGCGCGACGCGCGATGGCGGTCAGGGCATCGGGGGTGAAGGTCAGCTTCACGCCCTCGATCTCGAAGAGGCGCTGGTATTGCTTGACCAGCGCGTTCTTCGGCTCGGTCAGGATTGTGACCAGCGCGGCCTCGTCCAGATCGGCCAGCGTGGCGATCACAGGCAGACGGCCGACGAATTCCGGGATCAGGCCGAATTTCAGCAGATCCTCGGGCTCCAGCTCGCGGAAGAGTTCCCCCACGCCGCGCGCATCGGGGTCCTTGACCTCGGCCTTGAAGCCGATGCCCGAGCCCTTGCCGCGCTGCGCGATGATCTTCTCCAGCCCGGCGAAGGCGCCGCCGCAGATGAAGAGGATGTTCGTGGTGTCCACCTGCAGGAATTCCTGCTGCGGATGCTTGCGCCCGCCCTGCGGCGGCACCGAGGCGACCGTGCCCTCCATGATCTTCAAAAGCGCCTGCTGCACCCCCTCGCCCGAAACGTCGCGGGTGATCGAGGGATTGTCGGACTTGCGGGTGATCTTGTCGACCTCGTCGATGTAGACGATGCCGCGCTGCGCCCGCTCCACGTTGTATTCCGAGGCCTGCAGCAGCTTGAGGATGATGTTCTCGACATCCTCGCCGACATAGCCCGCCTCGGTCAGGGTCGTCGCATCGGCCATGGTGAAGGGCACATCCAGAATCCGCGCCAGCGTCTGCGCCAGCAGCGTCTTGCCGGTGCCGGTGGGGCCGATCAGCAGGATGTTCGACTTCGCCAGCTCGACATCCTGTTTCGAGGAATGGTTGAGCCGCTTGTAATGGTTGTGGACCGCGACCGACAGGACCCTTTTGGCATGGTCCTGGCCGATGACGTAATCATCCAGCACCTTGCAGATCTCTTTCGGGGTCGGCACGCCTTCGCCCGATTTCAGACCCGAGGTCTTGGTCTCCTCACGGATGATATCCATGCACAGCTCGACGCATTCATCGCAGATGAAGACCGTCGGCCCCGCGATCAGCTTCCTGACCTCATGCTGGCTCTTGCCGCAGAACGAGCAATAGAGGGTATTCTTGCTGTCGCCCGAATTCGTAGCCATCCGTTTCCCTTCGCCGTCCGCCGCATCCGGGGATGCGTTTGCTTGGTGGAAAGTCTAGGCCAAGCCCCCGCCCTCCACAACGCCAAATCGCCCCCGCGGTCCGGGCGCCGGGCCCGGGCCGCAGGGGCATCGCCCTCACTTTGCCGTGTCTTCGGATTTACCGCGCGGCGCAAGCACGTCGTCGATCAGGCCCCAGGCCTTGGCCTCGTCGGCGGACATGAAATTGTCGCGCTCCAGCGCGGCCTCGACGGTTTCATAGCTGTTGCCGGTGTGGTGGACATAGATCTCGTTCAGGCGACGCTTGAGCTTTTCGGTCTCGCGCGCGTGGATCATGATGTCGGTGGCCTGGCCCTGGTAGCCGCCCGAGGGCTGGTGGACCATCACCCGGCTGTTGGGCAGCGAGAAGCGCATGCCCTTTTCGCCCGCCGTCAGCAGAAGCGAGCCCATCGAGGCCGCCTGGCCGATCACCAGGGTCGAGACCTTGGGCTTGATATATTGCATCGTGTCGTAGATCGACAGGCCCGAGGTGACCACCCCCCCGGGCGAGTTGATATACATCGAGATCTCCTTCGAGGGGTTCTCGGCCTCAAGGAACAGAAGCTGGGCGCAGATCAGGCTGGACATGCCGTCATGCACCGGGCCGGACAGGAAGATGATCCGCTCCTTCAAGAGGCGCGAGAAGATGTCATAGGCCCGTTCGCCCCGGCTGGTCTGTTCGACCACCATCGGGACCAGCGTGTTCATGTAGGTGTCAATCGGATCTCGCATCTTGGTCTGCCTCTGTCGGATCTTCTGAAAGCACTATCGCCGGAAGGTTTCAGGAGTCTTAGTGGTGCGGATCGGGGGCCGCAAGGGCGGGCGGACCGCGAGGGCGCGGGGAAGGAACGGCCAAGGCCCGCGCCGCCCGCAGAACGGGCGCAAGGGCCAACGGCGCGGCGGCGACACGGCGGCGGCGCGCCGCAGACGAGTGCGCGCACCGTCCTGCCCCGCCGGGCCGGAAGGCTTCTCCGCGTCGCGGCAGCCCCCCGACCACGCGCCGAGCGGCCCGGCTCTGCCCTCCTTCCTAGGTTCGGCCACTCCTGCCTCGGTGCATCAGCCGGGCCCGTTCGCGGCCGGGCCGCTCGGCACGGGGTGAGGCGCGCGCTTCGCTCCGGCCGGGTCTCGTCTTCGACCGAAGGGCGATGGCGTTGCATGGGCCGCTCGCGCCGCCCGGCGGGCCGCCAGGCATTCCGTTACGGGATGATGGCTGCGGATGGTCGCCGGTGAGTGAGGGCCCTTGGATGACGGCAGGAGGATGACGGTAGGAGGATGGCCACGCCTGGATGCTCACCCGTGGTTGATCGCTGATGGAAGCCCCCTGCGAAGCCCCCCCGCGCGTGACCGCCCTCGGCCGACCGCCCGCGCGGGATCGCCGCCAGTGCGCGGCCCAGTGGGCGAGTCCTCGTGGGCAAGGCCCAGTATAGAGAGGCTCAGCGGGCGCGGCTCAACGGGCCAGCACGATCTCGGCCTTCAGCCCGCCAAGCGCGGCGCTTTCCCCCAGCCGCAGCGCGCCGCCATGCGACAGCGCGATATCGGCGGCGATGGCAAGGCCCAGCCCGACCCCGCCGCCCCGGTTCGGGTCGCGCTCGGCGCCAAGGCGGATGAAGGGCTGCACCGCCTCGTCGCGCCGACCGGGGGGGATGCCGGGCCCGTCGTCCTCGACCGAGATCGTGACCCGGTCGGCCTCGTATCGCAAGGCAAGCTCCACCCGCCGACCATGGCGCAGCCCGTTGCCGACCAGATTGTCGATCGCCCGCCGCACCGCCTGGGGCCGCAGCCCGACCGGGCGGGCCCGGCCCTCGCCCCCGCGCAGGACGACGGGATCGGGCCCGCCCGCCGCCGCCGTGCCCGCCCTGCCCCGGCAGGCATCCGCCACCGCCTCGGCCACCAGCGCCACCAGATCGGTCTTCTCGTCGCTTTCGGTGGCATCGCCGCGCACGAAGGCCAGGAATTCGTCGACCAGCCGCTCCATCTGCGCCACATCGGCGGCAAGCGCGCGGGTCTCCTCGTCCTCGGGCAGGAATGCCAGCCCCAGCCGCATCCGCGTCAGCGGCGTGCGCAGGTCGTGGCTGACCCCGGACAGCATCAGCGTGCGCTGCTCGATCTGCCGCTCGATCCGGGCGCGCATCTCAAGGAAGGCCCGCCCCGCCGCCCGCACCTCCAGCGCGCCGCGCGGGCGGAAGGGCAGCCGCTCGCCCCGCCCGAAGGCCTCGGCGGCGCTGGCCAGCCGGGTGATCGGGCGCAACTGGTTGCGCAGGAACAGATAGGCGATCAGCGTCATCAGGATCGAGGTGAAGATCATCAGCACCAGAAGCTGGTGCGGATTGGTCGCCGACATGCGGCGGCGGGACACTTCGGCCTCGATCTCGCCATGGGGGGTGGCGAGGCGGATATGGACGATGCGGTCCTCGCCCGTCACATCCACCGCCAGGACCTCGGGGATCTCGGCGTGCAGCGTCTCGATGATGGCGCGGCCCGACAGGTCGTAGAAGGCGCGAAGGTCGCCCTCCGGCGCATCGGGCCCGGGCGGTTGGCGCAGGACGATCTCCAGCGGCGCGGCCACCCGGGCCGCGCGCGCCATCGCCGCCTCCCCCTCCGCCCCCGCCCCCGCCCCGGCCGCGAATTCCGCCAGCACGAAAGCGAGGTCGAGCGAGACCCCCCGCGTCATCTGCCGCGTCACCCCTTCGAAATGGCGCTGGATGAAGGCGGTGGACACGACGAGCTGGATCGTGACGATGGGCACGATCAGGATGAGGGCGGCGCGCCCGAAAAGGCTGCGCGGCAGGATGCGCTTGACGCTGAACATGGGAACGGAGGCTAGCCATGGCCGAAGGCGAAGGAAAGGCCGCAGGCGAGATTAGGCGGGTGCTTGCCCCCAATGCCTCGGCCATGACCGGGCCCGGCACCACGACCTTCCTTCTGGGCCGCGAGGAGGTCGTGGTGATCGACCCCGGCCCGGCGGATGAGGGCCATCTGGCCGCGATCCTGGCCGCCGTGCCAAGGGGCGGTCGGATCGGCGCGATTCTGGTGACCCATCCGCATCTGGACCATTCCGCGCTGACGCCTGCGCTTGCCCGCGCCACCGGGGCCGAGGTCATGGGCTTCGGCCCCGCCGAATCGGGGCGAAGCCCGCAGATGGCGGCGCTGGCCGAGGCCGGGCTGTCCGGCGGGGCCGAGGGGCTGGACCTGGACTTCGTCCCCGACCGGCGGCTGAGGGACGGCGAGCGGCTGCGCTTCGGCGACCTGACGCTCGACGTGCTGCACACCCCCGGCCATATGGGCGAGCATCTCGCCTTCGCCCTCGGGGACGATCTGTTCGCGGGCGATCACGTCATGGCCTGGGCGCCCAGCCTGGTCTCGCCCCCCGATGGCGACATGGCGGCCTATATGGCCTCGCTGGCACGGCTGATGCGACGGCCCTGGCGGCGGCTCTTGCCCTGCCATGGCGCGGGGATCGACGACCCCGCCGCGCGGATCGCGGAACTGCTGGCGCATCGGCGGGCGCGACGCGCGCAGGTCCTTGCCGCCCTGCGCGCGGGCCCGGCGCCGCTTGGCGAGGTGACGGCGCGGGTCTATGCCGGGCTCGCCCCCGCGCTGCTGCCCGCCGCCGCGCGCAATGCGCTGGCCCATCTGATCGAGCTGATCGAAGAGGGCGAGGTCCGCGCCAGCCCCTGGCCCGCGACCGAGGCGGTGTTCCGCCTGGCCTGACCCCGCGGCGCCCCGCCCGAGGGCAGATCGGCCCTGCCCCGGCCGGTCCGGGGTGGCAGCCGAGCGGCCGCGCCCGCTCCATGATCCCCCGCCGACCTCCCCCCCTGCGCATCCCGAACGCCCGGCGCTGCGGCAGGCTGAGGCCGCGTGAAGACCCGGCCGGGAGATCAGCCCGAGAGCATCTTCCCCCCGCCCCGCCCGATCGGCACCCCGGCAATCCTCCCCATGGTCGGAGCCGATGGACAGGTAAAGTTTCTCACAGCGTGAACTGAGAAGATTCGAATGAGAAAAACGGGGATGATGACCCCCGGAAGGAAGCTGTTGTAATGCTCCGCACATCGAAAAAACCCGCTCCGGGCATTCTGTCCTTCGGTCGAATTCTCACACAGCCCCGGCCAATCGCCCCCTCGCGGCGCGACTGCCAGCCCCGTGCTTTCCACCCGGCACCGCCCACAAATCAGTGGCCCAGGCCGACCGATACCGAGATGATATGGCGCCGCAATCTCATACACAGGCCCCGCCGCAACCACCCCCTCGCCCTCCCCCGCCGCCGCGCCCTTGCGCCCTCAAACCGACAGGTATCAGGCACTGGAATTTTTCGTCACAACAGCCCTTGTAGCCCCCAAGGCAGCTTGCTATACGCCGCCAAGTGTTCCGGCGTAGCTCAGCGGTAGAGCAGTTGACTGTTAATCAATTGGTCGTAGGTTCGATCCCTACCGCCGGAGCCAAAAATCCCTGAAAATACAGAGATTTACGAGCAAAGCCCCTTCGGGGACTTTCGTCGTTTACGGGCGGGGGTAATATCTGGGGTAACGGATTGCTTCCCACGTCCGGCTCGCCCGCCACGATTCAGCGCAAACGAAAGCGCCCCGGCCTTTCGGTCGGGGCGCTGGATGGCACGGCAGGGTGCCGGTTCAGACCGCCACGCCGTTGAGCCTCACGCGGGCGGTGATGGCATCAGAGGCGGCTCCCTCGATCGCGGCGCCGATCAAGGCGTTGGCCCCCTCGTCGTCGTCGGTCGTCACCTTTCCTTCGCTGGCGTCGAAGTAGACTTTCGCGCCGGCCGTCACCGCACCCGTTGCCTTCGGCAGATCGAAGACGCCCGCAAGAGTCGCCTCGAAGCTCTGGCCGTTGGTGGCATCGGTCACTGCAACGCCGAACAGGCTGCCCATGGTCACGGGCTGGCCGCTGGTGACGGTGCCCGAGGCGGTGAAGGTGACGGTATTGCCGGGCTGGACGTAGTTCTTCATCAGAGTGCCCCTTTCGAGCTCATGGGCCGGATCGCGCCAAGGCGCGGGCGCCGCGCATCGGCGATCCGGCGTTCCAGATCGGCCAGGGCCGCGGCCATTTCCGCGCCCGTGGCATATTCGACCTTGCGGCCGTCCGAGAAGGTCACGGCCCGGCTGCCGGCCGCGCGGGCGCGTAGAAGCTTATCCCGCATGGCCTCGAGTTCTGCGGCGTCGATCATGGTCAGCCGCCGCCGCCAAGGGTGAAGGTCAGCCGATACCAGCCGCGCCAGTCCACGAAACCGGCGCCCACGTCATGGCGCACCCGGAATTCCATGGCGTCGGTGTTCCAGCCGGGTCGGCTTTCGACCTGCGGTCCCTCGGCACCGGCAAGGAAGGCGATTTCAAGCCCCGGGCAGGCAGCCGGGTCCGCCACCACGTACCAGTGGCCCTGCTCAAGGCGCGGGTCCGCCAGAGGCGACAACCTGCCGTGGAAAAGGTTCACGTCCTCGGCCGTCGCGGGGTAGATTTCGGCAAGGCCGGCCTCGACAAGGCTTTCATCCTCGGGCGCGACGATGATGAACCGCGGCACCGCGTTGATATAGTCGCCGCCCGGGCTGGTCTGCCGGCGCATTCCGATGCGGGCGTGGTCGATCAGCGTGTTGAAGGCGGTCGTCAGCGACAGGCCGGATTTCAGGTTGTCGTGGTCGTCATGGAACACGGCCTTGCCGTCGCTCATGGCCGGGCTGGCGGTCAGTAGATCGGCAAGAATCCGGTTCTCGGCCTCGCGCGCGGCCTGCCCCATGCTGCGGGGGATGTCCGCGAAGGCGCCGAGGTCGTCGTTGACGATCGCCTGCCGCGACAGGGCGAACATCTTGCCGAAAGTGCCGATTTTGTAGCTTTCGCCGGTTTCCTCGATCGTGCCGCGGGTGAATTCGCCGCCCTCGTTGATCGGGTCCAGCGCCGGCGCGTTGCCAAGGCCCAGCACTCGGCGGGCGCGGAAGTCCTTCGCGGAAACCTGACGCGCGGCCGGGCGGATGCCGCTCGGGGCGTTGGAATACGCCTGCCGAAGCTCGCGCCCGGTCGTGTCGGCAAGGATCAAACCGAAGTCGGCGCTCGAGTGCATCGCCCGCGTGATGACGCTTTCACCCGTCATGCCGGTGATCGCGATGCCGGAACGGCGGCAGCAGTCCCGCGCCAGATCGGCCAGGCCGAAGCCGGCATATTGCCGCGCGGGTGCCGAAAGCTCGTGCCCGGGATTGTTGCGTGCGAACAGGGCTTCGCCAGCCCGGGTCGCGATCACCTCGGGCGCGTCATGCGAAAAGCCCACATTCGCGCGCGTGGTGGTGGTGCGCGTTTCGGCCTGCCGGGATGCCATCGCCTCGAAGGCGGCGGTGCGGGCTTCCTCCGGGGTCGCCTCGGCGTCGATCTGCCCGTTGATCGAGTCGGGGGGAAGCCCGGCAAGCTGGCCAATGCTGCGAATCTCGCGGTTCATTTCCGCCCGGGTCAGGATGACTTCGGCGGCCTCGGTCGTTTCGGTGGTGATGTTGCCATCCGGCATGGTTTCGACTCCTCGAAAATGGGCAGCCGGATCGGCTGCAATCGGAACAATTGAGATTTCAATGGGTTGCCATGCAGTCGCTGTGCGAACCTGCGCCCCGTTCTCGCGGCCGGGCCGCCATTGCCGGACGCTGTAGCCGACGCTGATGCCGCGCAGGGTGCCTTCGGCAATATCGCGCAACACGGCCAGCGCGGAATCGTTGGCGCGGAATTTGAGGCGGACCCACAGTCCTTCGGGACGGATTTCGGCAGCTTCGATGATTCCGAGTTGGTCGCGGGTCGAACCGGCCTTGTGTCCATCCAGAACCGGCCCCCCGATCAGCCGCGACAAGTCGCAGCCCTTCGGGGCCAGCCGCTCGACAAAGCCGGGGCGCTGCACGTCTGCGAAGGTGCTTGCGATCGCCTCGACCGTGCGGGCGGCGGGGTCGAGCGTGGCGGGGCGCGGGTCGAAGGCACGAAACTGGAATGTCATGCTGCGGCATCCTTCTGCCCGGCCTGTCTCTGGCGGTCGGCCTCGATTTCTTCATCCAGTTCCGCCAGGTCGCGGCCAGCCTTGGCCGCCAGTGCGGCGCGACTGGTCAGGCCGGCTTCCAGCGCCCGCACGTCCGCATTGATTTCTTTCAGCGGATCAATCGCTTCCTGCGCCGGCGCGATGAATCGCACCCGCTGCCAGTCCGGGCCGGTTGCATCGCTGGCGGGGATTTCGCCTGTCAGGGCTTTCCATGCGATCCAGCGCCGCCAGATCGGGCGCAAAATCTGCCCTTCGACGATGGTTCGCTGTAGCATTTCCGCGCGGCGCTGGTGATCCAGATGCCCGAAGCGGGTCGAGCTGTAGGAGGCTTCCGACAGATCGCCCGAGAGGCGGGCATATTCCAGCCCGAGGCCGGCCGCGATCTCGTGCAATTGCAGCTTGCAGAAGCTCACCTGATCCGAAAGACCGGAACCGGGCTGCGAAAACTTGATGTCGCTGCCTGGCGGTAGCAATCTGACGGTTCCGGGCTCCAGAGCCAGATTGAGCGCACCGGCCTCTACCTGCCCCTCGAATCCGGCGGCACCTCCGCTCACGTCGCTGACGAATCCAGCGAAAAGAGCTTGTGTTTGCAATGCCTTGAGCATAGCATCGCTGGCCGCGTCATAGTCGGCCATGCGCAAGAGAACCGGCGTGAAGAACGAAAGGCCCCGAACCTGCCCCGGAAATTGCCTGTCGAAGGCATGAACGACTTCCTCGGCCGGCACCCGGATCGGGTTCGAATATGCGGCGAAGGGATCACCGGGCGGCTGCGGCAAGATGTGGAAAGCAACCACATGCTCTTGCGCATCATACTCGATGCCGCTGACGATCTTTGCGCCGTTTCCTAGGTCTTCGGTCTTCTGCGGGTCCACCTGATCGCATGGCAACGGCAGAATGCGGAAATCTTCCGGCCCGGTCACGATCCGGGCGAAGCACTCTCCATCCCGCACGATTGCGCGCACCAGCACCGGCAGCAGGCAGCCGATCAGTGCCTCGAATTCCTCGGCGAGCCGCCGCGCCGTATCGCGGTCGGGGTGTTGCGCCTGCGTCTGCCAGGCGCGCCCGACAAGGCTTGCCGTCCACGCTTCCACCGCCCTTGCGCCGATCGCCGAATTCAGTGCGGCCGCGGTCGCACGGGCCTTCGCCGGGCCACGGGCCGCACGGGCGGCTTCCTGAGGCGCCCAGACAGATGGGTGCCCCTGCCAGCGCCAGCCGGAACCGCCGGCTTCGATGCCGGCAGATCGGCGGAACAGCTTCCCGAGGGCAGCGGGCAGTTTCATTTCCGGCACCGCGCAAGCTGCGCCTCGAAATGCGCCTTCGCCTCGGCATAGGCCCGCGGCCCGGCATAGTGACCTGTTGCGGGGTCGAGCGTGGCGGCAACATGGTGACAGAACCAGTCCGCCAGTTCGCGGCCGAAGTCTTCCATCGAAAGCGACTCGGGCGTGCCCTCGGGATTCAGGTTCACCGGACGGCCAGCCATGAAGGCGGAAAGGGCGTCGGCCTCGTGCGCGACCTGCACCGCCGCCCGGACACTGTGCCCGCGCTGCATGGCCGCGACAGCGACATGGGCGGTCAGGCAGTCGCCGAAGCGCCACTCGGCCGAACGGCCCGTGCCGGGCGCACGATCAGGCAACAACCCTTCGCGCTCGCGCCAGTTCTTGAAGGCTTCGACCTTCACCCCCAGGAAGGCGCATAGCGCCTTGGTTGAAATCGTCTGCTGGTCGATGGTCCGCGCCATGAGTCGCCCCGGTCAAGCGAAATGAGACTTAATTACGTCTCATATTTCGCTCTCTGTCAACGGGCGCAGTCCGCGCCATGTTGCCGGGCGAGACCGGCCCGAAAGGTCATAAAGGCCGATCCCGCCCGGATGCGCGCCGCGCCCGCAGGAGAACGGTCCGCGCGCTGTGGGGGTTTGCTATGCCCCGTGACGCATTCGCATCGCCACGGGAACCGGCCTCGCCCACTCGCCCACAAACGGCGGGGCCGGTCCTGAATCATCGCCGCTGCATGAACGGCGAGTGGAAAACGGTTTGCGAGGGCCGCGCCGGGCTGGCCTGCCCCGAAAGTTCGATACGCCGCCGGTCCCAGTCCGGGTTAAGCAGCTGACGGGCAGCGACGGCATAAACCGCGCAGTCCAGCGCCTCGGCCCGCTTCCCCGCGATGCGTTCCCATGCGCGAACAGGCTGGCCGCGCCGATAGCGAAGCACGGCGCGTTCGCTGGCAAACTGGCCGAACCAGTGTTCCGGCAGATCGGTAGAGAAGCGCAGCAGCTCGGGGCGGGCGGCTCGCGCGAACAGCTGCGCCTTTACGGTATCGACACCGACGATGAACAGCGGAGCGCGCAGCTTCACCCGCGCGGCGCGCTCGATGATCGGGCGGTTGCCGTCCGCGCCCTTGATCGCGATCACCTTGCGGGCAAAGCGCGGTGCGGTGAAGGCCATGACAGCGCCCTGGCTGGTGCCATCGCCGCTGTCGATCGCCGCCGCGTCAATTCCGATCTGGCCGCCAAGATCGTGCCGGAACCGCATCCGCAAAAGCTCGTCCAGATCCTGCCAGACCTCGGGTGAATCCCACGCACCCCAGATGACCTTATGCCCGAGGATCAGTTGCACACCGGCTTCGGTCCAGCCGATGAAACTGATTTCTAGCCGATCATGTTGAACGTCGCACCCGGCCGTGATCGCCAGCACCTCGGCCGGCACCGCGTCCAGCCCGAAGGGCTCGGCGCGCGCCGCAAGTTCATCCTCGGCCAGCTCATCGCCGCCGTCGCTTTTCCAGCCCTGTCCAAGAATTGTGTTGACGAAGGTTTGCAGCGTGGTCGGATCGGCCTTCGCCGCGACGAATTCCACTGCCAGCTTTCCCCATGCGGCATTCGCGTGAAGGCTGACCAAGGCATTGAGCCTGAACCCGGCATGCGCCTGAACATCGGGGCGCAGTGCGCGCCAGCACCCGGCCTCGACCATGGCCGCCTTGTGTCGTTCTTCGATCGCCTCCCCGCAATGCGGGCAGCGGAAGAATGCCGCTTCGGGCCGGCCTTCTGGCCATTCGATATGCTGCCACAGAATTTCGGTCAGAGCGCCGCAGTCCGGGCAAGGCACCTCGAAAATGCGCTGATCCGATTGTGCATAGGCTCGGATGACATGGCTGGTATCCTCATGAACCGGGGTAGATCCGAGAACGATCGTGCGGTCAGGGAACGACAGAGTCCTGCGCTCGGCCAGCAGGATCGGGCTCCCCTCCGCCGTGGCGTCCATCCCGTCCGCCTCGTCGATGAACAGGATGCGGGCAGTATGACGGCGCAGGTTCCGCGGGGCTTTCGCCGCCACGATCTTGAGCGATCCGCCAGCAAACCGCCGCGACAGCATGGTATTGCGCCCGGTCTCGTCCCGTTCATTCGCAAGGGCGGATGCAACGGCTGGAGAGGCAGAGAAGATCGGTTCCACGTCCGAAACCATGTAATCCCTGCAATCGGCTTCCGCCGGCAGAAGGCAGAGGATCGGCGCGGGATCGTTCGCCACGAAGGCCGCAAGCGCGCTGGTCAGCAGCGTCGTGAAACCCACGCGCACCGGCTTGACCAGGCTAACCCGCTCCACAAGCGGATCCCCGATTGCGTCGGCAATCTCGCGCTGGAACGGCCAGAGGCGCACCGGGCCGGGCTGGGCGCTGACGCCCTCGGGCAGGCGGATTTCGCGCTCGATCCATTCCGACAGCCGCAGGCGCGGCGGCGGGATCAGGGCGCGCAGCGCGTTGCGCTGAATTTCAGCTATCGTCGGCATCATCGCCCCCAAGCTCGGCCAGCGCGTCCCGGATTTCCCGGTCGATGACGGCGGTGTCGGTCGCGGTCAGGTGCCCGAGGCGGGCGCGGATTCGCCCGGGCACGGCCAGCAGCTGCGAACGAAGATTGCGCAGGGTGTCCGCCCACGCCCTTTCGACCTCGGCCGCGCTGACCAGTTCGCCGCGCTGCGCAAGGTTCTTCATCTCCTGCGCCTCGGCTTGTGCCTTCGCCAGCCGGGCGCGCTGGCCGGCCAGCGTGAATCCGTCACCATCTGCACCGGCCCGGCCAGCGGCCGCAGCACGCAGGCTGGCACAATAGTTTCTCACGGTGCCTTCCAGATCGTAGGCATCATGCGACAGGTGAATCGCGATGCCGCGTTTTGTGAGATCGGCCAGCGCGCCGGACGAAAGGCCCAGCAGGTCGCAAAGGTCACGCCCGCCGATGCGGTGCAGCCGCGCGCCGTCCAGTGCCAGTTCGTCCAGTATGCGCAAATCTCACCCCTCTCTAAATCTCGTAAGCGATTGTATTAACGGGCTTTCGCGCCCCACATACGTTTGATCGGCGAGAGGACCCGCAGGCGGCGGCTCGTCGGTGTAGAGCCCGCGAAGGTATGCTGCCCTGAGCGCCGCCCGCACCTCGGCTTCCCCGGCCTCGATGCCTGCGTCGATGATACGCTCGGCCGCTTCGCTTGCTTCCCCAGCTTGGGCCAGTTCGGCCAGAGCTTCCGCTTCGGTGTCCGCGCGCGATCCTGCTGCGATGCGACGCTCCGCTTCGGTAATGCGCTGCCCGGCAGCTTCGGCCAGTCCATCACGCATGGCCGCGCCCGCGGTCTTCCAATTATCGTTGCCGTTCATCGTCTTCCCTTTCTACTTTCCTATCTGCCCATCTGGTGAGCCTGTTGTGACGGTCAGGAAGCGGGTTACGCGGCGGGGTTCAAAACCCGCCTCCCGCCCTGACCGCCGCGATCTTGACCTGCCCACCCGGAGCCGCCCGCCGCTTAGGTCATCCCTGCCTTTCCCCCGGCACAGGACGCTCTCCCATGTTCGTCGGCTTGAGGGTGCCAGCGGGGCCTTGGGGCTTGGAGAGACCGGCGAAGCCGGGATAGCTGCCCCTGCGGAATTTCACCGCACTGGCAGAACATTGTCCTGCCAGTTTGCGCCTTGGCCCGTTCCATCGGTGGCGCTTTAAGCTGGGGGCCCCGTAACCCGTGAACCGCACCGCCCAGCCGATGCACCGCGCTCGGCGGTGCCATTCTTTGATTTAAGATGATCGGTCAGAAGATCATGGCGGGGCGTCCCCTTCGAACGGGTTGAAATCGTCGGCCAGCGATCCGCGCCGGTGTTCATCCAGTAGCGCGCGCATCCATGCCCATTGCCGGGGTGTCGGTCGCCAGTCCGCCTTCTTTGCTTGGCGGCTGATGCTGCGGATGAACCCCCGCGCAGCCGGATCGCAGGGGCGCGACATCGCTGCCCGCAGAAGCGCCGGCCAGTCCAGGGTCAGGACGCGGTCAAGCTCGAAGTCGGTCGGCATCATCGCGGCAACCCCCTGCCGTAGTCGGCCAGCGCGTCCCTGCGGGCAGGCGGCAGATGTTCCATCACGGCCGCGCCGGTTGCTTCAAGATGGCAGCGGGTCGTGCAGGCGGCCCAGAACCGCGCATCGGCCAGTGGGTCCATGAAGGGCGGCGGGGGCACGTCCGGGATGCAATCGCGGAACATTTCCCGGATAGCCTCGTCCCGATCATCCGGGCTTAGGGCGTAGGCAACGGCCAGAAGCAGAAGCAGCCGCTCGCCACGGGTCAGGCGCGCGAACAGGACGATCGACGCATCCGACCAGTCACCCAGGAACAAGCATAGGCGAATGAATTCCGAGGCCCGGCGGTGCCGATCGGGCCTAAGGGCATCCCTAGGGTCGGGGCTGGATTGATCGTTCGGCATCGGGACAGACTCGAGGCTTGAGACTTCTATAGGGTTCATTGCTTTGCGGAGCCTGTCAACGGGCGCAGTTCGCGCCATGCTCCGTCGCTTCCGGGCGAAGGTTCTCAAGCCAGCGAATGACTTCATCCCGGCGGAAATAGCGACGTTTTCCAATGTAAACGGGGCGCGGGAAGCTCATGCGAGGGTCGTTCAGCCAGCGCCACAGAGTCATGTCGGCCACGCCTCCGCACAGTGCGCGAACAGTCGCGGCGGTGATAAGATGCGCGGGGATGGGTGCGGGGATGCTCATGGCGCGGGCTCCGTGTTCGGTGTTCGAACAAGCGGTAACCCGCGCCGACTGTAGGCGCGTAGGCGGGGACAGGCGGCAGGTTGGCCACCGCCGCGCATGTCATTGAAATTAAAGGATATTCCCTTCGGCGGGTCGAGCCGGGTCCGTCATGAGTGCAGGGCGAATCAGTGTGCAGCATGATAGGCGCCCCTTGACATTGCGTATCACGACATGATACATGCTTCCTTATGATACGAAGCACCAAGGGCAGGCTGATCGAGCAAGCTTTGTCGGGAAAGCCCGGCAAAGGCTTCCCGTCTGACCTATTCCGAATCGCCGTTCGCAAGATTGCCATGATGCAGGCTGCCGTTGTGCTTGATGACCTTCGGGTGCCGCCCGCGAACCGGCTTGAATCTCTGCACGGAGACCGGGAAGGACAACATTCGATACGCATTAACAGCCAGTGGCGCATCTGTTTCGTGTGGACCGATCAAGGCCCGGAGAACGTCGAAATCGTAGATTATCACTGACAGGAATCACCATGACCACGCTGCAAGTCCCGATCCATCCCGGCGAAATCCTCAGGGCAGAATTCCTTGACGAAATGGGCATCAGCGCCGGAAAGCTGGCAAAACATATCCACGTCCCCCGCACACGGATTGAACGCCTGTGCGAGGAAAGGACCTCTATGACGATCGACACAGCGATGCGGCTGGCTCGTGCGCTTGGCACCACGCCCGAATTCTGGATGAACCTTCAGCTGCACTACGACTTGCTGACCAGCGGGCCGGATGATCTGGGGGACATTCAACCACTATTGGCGGCCTAACCCCGCAGTCGCACCACATTCCCGGCCTTGCCCTCGATCAATTCCGCGACAAACCGTGCCCATGCGTCCAACGCCTGCCGTTTTTCGTCGGCGTAGTCGTGCCGCTGATAAACCGCGACAATCCCGCCACCCGTTCCCGAGACGTGGTTCAAGACGGCCTCGGTGATGCGCACAGGGATGCCGAGCCGGGCCATGCCGGTCGCCGCCGTCCGGCGCAGGTCGTGGAAGGTCCAGCGTGGGATTTCGACAGGCTCGCCCCTTTCCTTCGCCGCGATCAGTTCCATGGCCTCGGCCAGCGTTGCCCGCGCCTTGAAGAAGCCCGACACGGGGCTGTTGCCGGTCGTGGTGAAGATGAAGCCCGGTCGCCCCGCGATCCGCTCGACGCTCGCCAGCACTTCGCGCACCGCCTCTGACAGTGGCACGTCATGCGCCCTGCCGTTCTTCGTGCGGTCGGCAGACAGGTGCCACAGATCGCCCCGGATTTCGCCCTCGGTGATCTGCGCCACCTCGTTCAACCTCTGGCCGGTAAGCAGCAACACCTTGCCCATAGGCCCCCATGGAAAACCCTCGGCCTCACAAGCAGCCCAGAACCAGCGGATTTCGTCGTCGGTCAGCACCCGGTCGCGGCTAGTTTCCTTGGCTGCCGGCTTGACGCCCGTTGCCGGAGACATGGGCAGAATGTCCCGTTCGACACACCAGTTGAGAAACTTCGTCAGATAGGCCCGCACGCGGTTTGCCGTCACCACGCGCCCGCTGTCGGCGATGCCGTCGAGAAGGTCAATAACATCGCGCTTCTGAATGTCGTGAACGTCCCGATCGCCCCATGCCGCCACCACGAAGCGGTCAAGCTCACGCCGCACCACATCACCGGATTTCAGGCTGGCGAGATGGCGCTTGGCGTATTGGCCGATCAAGGTCTTGATCTTGTCCCGCTCGGAAAGCTGCGCCTCGATCTTAGCTGCCTTGGTCGCCTTCTTCTCGATAGCCGGGTTCTTGCCCCGTTCGATCCGGTCGAGCGCGCCGGATGCCGCCGCCCGTGCCTCGGCCAGCCCCATGAGCGGCCAGCGTCCGAGGGTGAGCTTCGCAGGCTTGCCACCGAAGCGGTAGCGGAGCGCCCAGGATTTCACGCCGCTGGACTGCACCACAAGATAGAGGCCGGAAAGCGCAGGATCGGGGATTTCGTATCGCTTCGCCGGGTCGGGTTTCGCGGCCTCAACGGCCTTGGTCGTCAGCGCTCGTGCCATGGTCAATTTGTCCTCTGGGGTAACGCTGGGGTAACACTTTCGGGTGTAACGAAGCGTTACCCCATGTTAGGAACAGTCCCCAACATGAAGCAAATTATCCTTGGTTTCAAGCGCCATGTGGCCGAAAGATAGTTTTACATATTTAGGCTTCGTTATGGGTATAAAATAGACTGTTAATCAATTGGTCGTAGGTTCGATCCCTACCGCCGGAGCCAAAAATCACAATAAAAGCAGCTACTTACCGAAGGTCTGGCGACCTCGGTGAGTGCTGCTTTTGCGGTTGATAAGCATATCGTAAGCAGCCGTGGGGCGACCGATGAGTCACGACGACCCCAAGCGGTGCCAGGCATCCCGAAACTCGTCCTTGTCGTAGGCCTTTGGCTCCAGCCACCAGCGCCCGCCATTCTTGTCCTGCGTGGCGAGGCTGCGCACGTCAGTGATGTGCAGGACGTAGCAGACCGGGTTGTCGCTGTTCGCGTGAATCGTGATGATCCACCAATCCGACCGCAGGCTGTCGAGGTTCAGACCGAGCGGCACCGGCCACCGCTTGCTGAACCCCTTGGACTGGACCCCGAAGAACATGGTCTCGTCGGCATCGGTGACAATCATGTCCGACCCCTTCGCGTTGCGGATGGTCGGCATGACGTGCCATCCGCGCCGGGAAAGCTGCCATGCGGCATAGTTCAGCCCGGCATTGCCGGTGATTTGGCTACGATGGCGCGGTGTGGTCGTATCTGTCATGGGCTGCCCCTCGCTGTTGTTGAGAGGCCGCCCGGATCAAAGCCGGGTGTTGGAATCCCCGCACACAGCACAGGGCGCCATCACCTTTAGGCGAACCCTGGACATGCGTGACGGCCACCCGGCCAAGGTGATCCTGACCGGCTGTGTGCCATCGGGGATTCCACGCCCCACGGGCAGGATTGACTGCGCCGCCTGTCATCTCTGCCATGCCGGGCGGGTTCATTCAATGACGATGGGGGTTTAGACGATAGCACCCCGCCCCGAGGGGCAGGGTGCTGGCAGCGTCAGGGCACCGGAGAAAGGAACCTACCCCCGCTGCTGGTTCCGATGGTTTATCGTCCGTCGGTTTCCTTTAGGACGCGCGGGCGGCACTGAAGGCAATCAGAACCCGCGACCTGCCTGTGTTCTTGACGACCACGGGCAGGCGATTCTTCTAGAGGCTCTGCGCCATGACGCGGTGCCCGGTGTTCTGCCACTGGCTCCACACCTTTTCGCGTTCCCAGCGGCGCAGGCAGTCAAGGACCACGGGCATGTCGGTGCGGTCCAGCTTCCCGGCGTCAATGTCGGCCTGCACTTCCTCGGCAAAGGCCTCGAACGACCCGTAGAGCCGGGCGATGGGCGAGGCCGTGCTGCGGGCAACTTCCAGCCGCCGAACCCGCGCCAACATGCCCCTGACGTTCGCCATGCGTGGTTACTCCCGCCCCGTCAGCTTCGGAGCCGCTTCCAGCGCCCGGCGCAGGTTAAGATCGGCATAGCGCTGCCGGTCCTGCATGGTCTCGACATGCCGCTGGCGCAGCGCCTCCATGTCGTCCACCGTCACCTCGTAACGCCGGTGAGCGTCCTTCGCGTCCGCCTTCATTTTAGTTCTCCCATGCTGCGCAACAGGTCCAGTGCCTCGGCGCGAGGTTTGGCATCGTTGCTGTCGCGGATGATCCGCCAGAGGTTACTGACCACGAACTGCCGGGCCTCGGCCCGCTGTTCGGGCGTCTGGTTCTGCGACAGGTTGGCGGGCAGGTAGCCCATCGCCTGCGCTTCTTGCAGGGTCAGGCTGAGCACCTTGATCGTGGCGACGGGCCTGCCCCGCCAGCGATGGATGAAGGCGTTGGCGAGGCTGACCGCCTTGTCGTATTCGTCGATCGGATGAACCAGCGCCAGCTTGCCGCCCACCGTGGTCACGACAAACAGGTCGCCGGGGCTGGGCGGAAGCGCCACGACGCGGTTGTCGCCCGGACCCCAAAGGTTGTGTTGAGAGAGGTGGCCCATCAGATTTGCTTCGCCTCAAGGGTGATGATGCGCTGTTCCAACTCCTCGACAGCGCGGATGCCCGCCACCGACTGCATACAGCCGATAAGGGTCTTGGCGGTCTCGGCGTCCAATTTGCCCTCGCTGACAGCGACAAGGATTTGATGCGCCTGCTCCGACAGCGGCGCGTCGTCGGTCAACTCGAACTGGACCCGTTCCGCCTGTGCCTTGATCGGCGGGGCGATGCGGGACAGGACGATGTTCGCCGCCTGCATGTCCCCGCCCAGTGCGGCGTCGATCACCACGCGGGTCACAGCCGGGGCATCGTTCATAAGCGCCTGCGTCACTTTCGTGCGCTTGTCGATGATGCCCTTGGGGCGGCCAGAGGGGTGCGGGCTTTTCATGCCCGGAACCCATCTACCGGGCGGCAGAGTGTTTTCGGATGCTTCTGTCATGCGGGGCGTTCCGTGATCTCATCAGGGTTGGATCAGGATGCGTGGCGGGCATAGACCGCGCTGGACGCATCGCGCTTGGCGCGGATCTCCTGCGGCGTGATCTCGCGAACGACGCGCCCGGTGCGCTGGTCGTGGACAGGGATGCCGCCAACGGCCTTCTCCATCTGCTTGAACACCGAGCCTGCGCGTTGCGTCAGGTGATCCCGCGCGGCGATCATTGCCCGCAGGCGTGCCGACTTCTCCGGTTCGCGCATCTCGTTGTAGCGGCGCAGGAAGAAGGCGTGCTGTTCCTTCGTCAGTCCGCTGAGCATGGGCGGGCCACCGAGCGCCGCCGACAGAACCTCGTGATCCTGTTCCGCCAGCGCCCGTTCCAGAATCTCGGTGCGCTTATCGGAGGCCTTGAGCGCCGCCCGCACCTCCCCGGAGATCATCACTGAGGCGCGTTCCTTCACCGGCTGCGACATTTCCGCTTCGATGGAGGCGATGCCGTTCTTGAGGTGGGTCATCGCGGTGTCGAACTTCTTGGTGACGCCTGCCAGCTTGCTGCGAGCGTAGTCGTCCGCCTTGAGCAGCGCGGCGGCCTCGGTGAGCGTCGGGTCGGCAAAGGCGGCGTCCCGCACGTCATGGATGGTGCCGATGAACTGGTAAGCGCTTCGGAAGGCGTCCACCGTCGATGAGACGAAGGGCGCGGTTGCCTCGGTCACGTCCTCAAGCCCCAGAACAGTGCCAGGGTGAAGGTCTGCGGAGACGCGGATGTCGATGTCGTCGGACATGGTGCTGATAAACCCTGATAGCGGCTTGTTACAGGCTGCAAGGTAGCTGTTCTCAGCGAAGGTCCGCGAGGAAAATTATTGTGTGCCAATGCCTTGCGTAGTTCCGAACATCATATGGGGTATAAATGGGACGAAACCAAACGGCACATTCCTCGGATCATCCTAACTATTCTGCTGATACTCATCATCGAAAACAATGTGAAATCGCTTCAGAACCATAGCCAAGGATACCGCAAAGTGGCTGTAAAGGAACGTTGAAACAACCGTCTCTAAGGTTCCATTTAACGAGAACGCCAGGAACGCGAGGACAGTAGTGGCGCATACACAAGATAGTAGCGTCAGGTATGATATGTTAGAATTCAACTGCTTCAAATTGTCTTTTCGTCGATCAGTTGTTTTCGCCGCGCGCACAGCTGCTATCGAACCGGGCTTACCCTCCGATGCAGAAATCTCCTTCAACTTATCTGCGTGCTTCTGGAACATACCAAATATCGCAATCTGCGCCGTTATCAAGAGCGCAGAAAATATAGAAAATACAGTCAGGGCATACCCGTAAACTTCATTTGAATAAGTCACGCCCGCGCGTGAGGCAAGAACTGCCAGTAATGTCGGAATAACTAGAAAAAAGAAGGCATCAGATATCCAACCAAGTAGTGACCCACCCAATGTCCTCCATTGGTCAATAAGGATGCAAGTTACATCTACCTTCATCTCTGTCTCTGCTCCGCAAGCCGTTCAGAAATATCTCCAATGCTATCTCGAAAAATTGGCTCCATCGAATCGGTTGTAGGGTATTCCTCATTATCATCCAGCTCAACCTGATCAGATATGTCGATCGATCCGGCGGCACTGTTGTAGCCGACTAAATTTACTTTCCGTCTTTTTCCGCCCAAGTCCACAAGAGCAATCGCTCTCTCAAACTCTATTCCGTCAAATATGAGTATGTCTCCCGCTCGGGCGCGATAGTCGTTAAAGATGTTCAAATATTGGCCCAGAGATCGGCCACGGACTGATGCCATCGTCAAGCGGAGCTTAATCTCACGAACGCCATCTCTCAGGTATCGGTCAAAACGATCAGCAGGCATTCTGTTGCGAATGAGAGTAATCTCTTTAACTGGCGCATTGCGCACCGCAGGATCTTGCTCGCCAGATAACATAACTTTTTGAACTGTTAGGCGCTGATTTAAATGCTCACGTTGCGCATTGAACGCCTGAACTATATGCCCAAGAACAAGCATTGCGCATGATCTCGTTTGATAAGTTTGAAATGCGATATATGCATTCTGTTCATTTTCTGGAAAATAGCACATATAATATATTGGTATCTCTTCAACATCTAAGGCGCCGCGCCGAATGACTTGAATTTCCGGCCTTTCATCTGGGTTTTCGTCATTTTCTCGATCCTGCTCAGCCATCATACCTACATTTATTGTGCTGGCGATGCCGTAAATTCCGTATCTCAGAAGCCCATGGAAGTAATCATCGCCGTCCTGTATCGGCTCCGCCCTGTATGTTCGTTGACGCCCAGCATCATTGAACATCACTGCTTGACCAAACGTGGCTCTGATGAACCTTTCAGGTTCCTCACCAAGACCCTGCGTGCCGAAGTTTACGACGCGATGATGCTCATAGAGGGACAGTTTATATATCTTTATTCCAATTTCTGGCATAGTCTCATTCCACGTTGAAACCCTAGAGGTGCATGAATTTCGTCATGGCGCAAGCTTTCTGTTTAGTTGCCTGCGAAGGTGGCCGTTCAACTTTGAAATGATTGGGGCTAACGATAGGCTTGCCCGCCCCGAACCCCACACGCCTGAACTGAACAGTTCCAGCATGTTCCGGGCGATGGCTGGTTGAACAACCGTCAACGGCTCGACCTATTCGGCGGCACAGGGCGGCTGGGCTGCGGGCGAGCGTTACACGCGGGCACGGGCACTGGCCCGCGTGTAGGGGCGGCACACGGCGGCACTGCACAGTGTCCCCCCTATATACCCCCGCACACTGTGTGCCGGGACACGGCACAGTGTGCACACAGTGGCACACGGTGCACTATGTGCCACTGTGTGCCACCTGCTCGAAAGGCTTGCTCGGATCGCGCGTGACCTTCCAGCGTTCCGCCCAGCTCCGGTTCGGTCGCTGATAAGGTTCCTTGCCAAGGATGCCGTCGCGTTCCATGTCGCGCAGCACCTCGTTCGTCTGCTTTGCCTTCCGCAGCCTGCGGGGCCAGCCGGGGTCGCCGGAAAGGGTCGCGTGCACGCCGGTAGGCGCGTTCGCAGCCAGCGAGGCACTGATGAACTGGCCCCGGTCGTAATACTCCTGAATGAGCCGTGCCAGCGTCTCGGCAGGGTTCTCAGGGCCGACACCCTGCGCAAGCTGCCCGGAATACTCGACGGCACGTTGCCACAGGCCGAATTCTCCGCGCATCAGCTCCATGTCGGGCACCGGCTTCCCGTCTTGGTTCTTCATCACCCGAAGCAGGAAGGTATCGCTGATGACCGAACCGTCATCATCGTCCTTCTCGACCTTCTGTTGCAGATACATCCGTCGGCGGCAGGAGTTGTGCCACTGGGCATTGCCCGCATAGCCATCATCGTTGGACGAATAGCCCCGTGCGCTGGCGCGGTCGATGTGGACCATCAGCAGCACGCCGATCTTGCCGGTCGGGTGGACCTGCCGCAACAGCTTGATGAAGGCACGCACCTCGCGGCGGGCAATCTCGTTCCCGTCAAAGGTATCGGACGCGCCGTCAACGATGACAAGCTGAGGATCAAAGGCAGCAACCATCGCCTGCAAGCTGCGGAACGTCGAAGTGTCGCCGAGGTGCTTCATCATCTGTGGCTTGCTGGTCGCGGACACGTCCCTCACTTCCTCGCCGTAGAGCGGTTCAAGCTCGCTGGCGTCCAGCACGAGCAGGTTGCCCCGCAGACCCTCCGGGTCGTAGTCGAAGGTTTCAGTGACCCGGCGCAGGCGGCGCTTCAGGCGCTTCCGCCCGTCCTCTGCCGAATAGAATAGTAGAGCACCCGCGACCGCCGGGTGCCGCAACCAAGGACGGTTTCGCCAAGCGCCACCGCGCACGCCATCTGCAAGGCAAGGAATGACTTGCCGACGCCACCATGCCCGCCGAGCAGCGTCACGTCCTCGTCAGCGACCATCCCCTCAACAATGTCGGGCACCTCGGCGTCATCGTCGCCAGTCCAGTCCACGTTCATGCGAGCCAGCATTTGCTCCGGGGTCTCCGCAGGCTGCTGCTGCGATGCGGCGACGGGAAGCTGCGCCGCGCTGCTGGCGGGGTTCACCCATCCTGCCGCCTGCGCCTCTGCAAACACCGCCTGATACCCCGTGCCAGTCGGCGCAAACGTATCCCATTTCTTGGCCGCCTGTTTCGGGTCGAACTTCTCCGAGGTGGCGGACCAGTTCAGCCAGAGACCGCGGCCTGTTTCGCCAAGCTCTCGCAGCGCAAGCCCCATGCGAATCCAGAGGTGATAGTCGTCCGAGCGCATGTGCATGAGCGCAGACCGCAGTTCCGTCACCGTCTTGGCGTCAACCTGCATGACCTCCACCGGCCCGGCGGTGGCGGGTGCAGTTCGCGCGACACCGTGTCGGGGAGCAAGCTCGCGTTCGACATAGTCGGCAAGGTCAATCAGGTGGCCGGGACTGTCATTTCGTACCTCGCGCTCCGTGACGGTGAAGAACCGACCCGACGCATAGGCTTCGATCCCACTGGCATTGGAGCCGAGGGTTGCGAACTGCCTGCCGTAGCCGATTACATGCGCCCCGGTCCCGCTTGGGCTGACCTCGACATGGCCCCAATCGTGGAGGTCGTCTTTCGCCCAGCGATTAGCGAGGCTGCCAAGACCCTTGGACTCAATATCGTCAAGGTCGATACCCTGCCAATGCCCGCCGCTTCCATCGGGACCAAGCGCGAATGCCAAGCCCCATTCCTCGCCGCGCTGGGCGAGCGCAACCTTGGCGTCATCATAGCTGGCAAGCTGCGCCCAATCCTCGGGCGTGTCGGTTTCGCCGCGCGTGTTGCCGTTAACGTAATGCGGAACCTTGAGGGGTTTCTTCCCCGATTGCTGCACCTCTTTCCAAAGGAGCCAGCGGGAAACTCCTCGTCGGAAAACGCCGGAATACCTGCCCTATCGGCAACAAGGTTCAGCGCTTTGGCCGCTTTGTGGTTATCAAACCAAACTGACAAGCGGTAGTCGCGCGCGACAGTGCTGCCGTGTTTTCGTATGAACATTGCAATCACGCCAGTTTCATGCAGCGAGCGCCAGCGCGCTAACGCACCATCTGCGAAGCCGCCTTCAAGCAGGCAGAGTATCTCGCTGGTGACAAGAAGCGCCTTCGGGTTCAAATGTGCGAGCGTATCGAAAACAAGCGGATCGGCATCTCGGGGACCCGCGTGCGCGTGCGCTTCGGTGACTTCCTGAGCGATCACCCAAAGCGTCCACATCAAATCCATTGGCTCACGCCAACGCTCATAGCACCGCCCCCGAAAAGCTGCGTTGTCCTCCTTGAGTCTGGCAAGCATCTGCGGCGCTTGAGATTTTAAATCTGACAGAAGTTGGTGGTGCCCATTTTCTAGAACGTTATCCACAAGCTCCTGCACTTGTTCTTCGGAGAAATCATGCTCCGTTGTAGATTTTTCGATTGCCTCAAGGGTGATTTCGTTGAGGCTATTCAGGAAATCCGCGTTCTTTGACAACCTACGCCTCCATGATCTGTGCTAAATGGCACCCGGGGCCAGAAGCCGCAGGTCGCCCAAGAAGCTCTCAAGCGTCACGATGTCCGTGCGGATGCTGGCCGAGAACTTCGCAATCAGCGGCTCCGGCACCACAACCTGCGCATTGATCTGTGTCATCTAGCGACCTTCTCCCCCTGCCGCAGAATGTAGTCAGCACCTTTTAGACCAAGCTTGTTCGGCCCGGCCCAAATCAGATAGTATAGCGGTGTATTTCGGGTGTTTCGGATCAGACGCGGTGTCGCGACGTGCGGGAAAAGAGCCTTCAGCCTCCCGATGTAGAGGTCAAGCAATCGCTCGGCCACTCCTCCGTTCTTCGTCACAACCTCATTTCCGAAAAGATCGGTTTGGCGGCTGTAAGCTACACTATGCCATTCATCTGTGCCAAAGCAGGCCGTCAACTGCTCACTCCACCGCTCGGGCACAACACCGGAGCGTGTGATTAGCCGGTTGATCGCCATTGCCACGGGGAAGTTCAGCACGACCTCCATCGTCCCGGTTGACGCCAGGGCCTCAAGAGTCGCCCATTCCAAATGGGCTCCGTAAGGGTCCAGAAAGGCCACCCCGCGCACGTTTCTTGCCCGCAGCGATGGCGTAAGGTCCCGTATGAGCGGGTTACAGTCTCCGACTCGGACCGTTACCCCACCTCGCCCTTCCGAAACTGTCCGCAGCGTCTCCGCTCGCGTCGCGTCGAGGTCAAAGAAATAGTGCTGATGAAATCCGTGTGGAGCATTCAATGCCCGAACGGGGGAGCCTAAGATGAATTCTGCCTGTGCCTCTGTATCGGCGGGCTCGTCGAAGAATGGGCTTGGCTCGCTCGCGGAGTCGCTCCCACGCACTTTTGTTACACAAGCACCGGCAAAAGCATCAATATAGACACGGGTGAACGGCTGCTTGCTTAGCGCCGTTCCATAGAAATTCAGATATGCTTCCAGAGCGTCCAGCTTGGCGGCAGCCCAAGGTCCAACAGTATTCTCGCGGTGGTTCTTCTTCATGCAAGCTCGGCCATGATCGCCTCAGGCACAATCTGCCACGGAAATCCATTCCATTCCTCGCCTTCCAGCAGACGCCCGCCGGATTTGGGACGGGCTCCACCCCATTGCTTGAAGAAGAACGCAACTCCAAATCGTTCGCAGGCGAGGCGTAGTTCGGTTGCCCATTCAGGCAACATCGGCCGTGCCTTCGGGCCACTCTCGCCGCCAACGATTGCCCACGCGATCCCGGTCAGATCGACCGGGCCTACGGGGCCAAGCAGCGGCTCGAACGATATGAAGCGGGCCTCAGAATTGATTTGCCGAAGGTGCTCGATCCGAGCCTTGTGCGCGGCATCCTCAACAGAAACACCGAGCCAGATATGAGATGGGACCCGGCCCCCCTCATATCGCCGCCTGACATAGTTGCGCATTAGCGAGGAGCGTTTGGTGAGAACTTGATAGACGTGCCAGTTGGCGGACTCCATCGTGTCAAACACTTTGTCGATATGCTCCCGATCAACCTCCTTGTGGAAAAGGTCACTCATGGAGTTTACGAAGATCATGCGTGGCTTTTTCCAGAGGGAAGGCTGCCGCAGGCGGGAAGGCCAGAGGCGCAGGTCGAAGCCCTGTTCATATGGGTGCCCGGGAATGCCACGCCACCGCTCGGCGAACCGCGCAGCATAGCAGTTGTCGCAACCCGGGCCGATCTTGGTGCAACCCGTAACCGGGTTCCACGTCGCATCCGTCCATTCGATTTCAGATTTCTGGGCCATGCTGCTCGGTCCTTTTGTGGATAACTCTAGGACAAGCGGCACAGAAAGGGAACGAAATTTGCACTGACCTTCACCTCTTCCACGCCCGCAGCATCGGCTTTCTGCCACCACTCAAGCGCTCTCACGCGGATCACCGCGTCCTCGGCCGATCCCAGACCATGCCTGCGAGGCGCGGGTCATCGGCAAACGATCCGGGCGGGAACTCGATCCCGAGGCGCGGATGCTCGCGGACGGCCTGCCCGCCGGTTCGGTTTATACGAATGCGCCATGTCTGCCGTTCGACCGGCGCAGGACTGCGGAACGCCCGGCAGGTCAGCACCGCGAAATTCGTCCCATGTGCCGGATCGCGCACGGAAGCATAGCGGATGACTTCCGCTCCGATCTCACGCGCAGTCTCCGCGAGGCTCTGGCAGGGTTCATAATAGGTCAGGTGCAGCCATCGAGCGGCATCACCCGCCAGTGCGCCCGTGGTCAGATCAAGGGCCACGGGGGCCGCCAGATCAACCGAGAAGGCGGTGTATTCGGCGGCATCATCCGGGAACGGTGTCTCCGGACTCTCGGCGTAGAAGAGGAAGCGATAAAACACCATCTCGGCGGCCGCAGTCTCGGGCCGCTCCGCGCCATACCAGACGCCCGGCGTGATTCCGGCCCGGCGGAAGCGCGATCCGTGCGGATAGGGGCGATAACGGAACGGCGTCGAAAGCAGATAGTCGAGATGGCGGCACTCGGGCGGCACCGGCGGCTTGGTCTCGTCCAGAATGGATTCGAGCACGTCTTGCTCGCCGAGGCTGTCCACGAGCTTCAGCGTCGAAACACGGTGCTGCGCTTCGACCAGTCGCCACGCCGCGCTTTCAAGGGGCCGTGCTTCAGAGCGGAGCGCGTCGAGCGTCCAGATAGGTGACGACATCAACGAGTCCTTGGGCAGAAGCGATCCGCTCGGCGGGGCGCGCGCCGAGGGCAGTATTGGGTGCAGTCAGCCACGCGCGGGCAACGCCTTCATCCCCGCCCGTGATCGCGTCCAGCGAGCGGAAGGCACGCACCAGAAGCCCGGCAAGCTCGAACGGCTTGCTGTGGTCGGCAAGGGCGGCCTCCCCGTTCCTGAAGCGGGAAACCTGCGCCTCGGAGACGCCAAGCACCTCGGCCAAAAGGCGACCAGAGATGTCGAGCCGTTCGGCGGCCCGGATAGCGGCTTTGGTCAGGACTGCCCCGCGATCCGGCGCGGTGGCGTGTCTGTGAGCATTCAGCATGACAACCTTCTTTCCTGTGGAAAACATAGTGCAGGAAAGTTCCTGTGGAAAGGTTAAATCGCCAAGATATTTGGCCACCGCAGAGCGTGGCCGCAGGAGTGCGGCAGAGGCTGCTAGAGCCCCCGTCCGCCCTCCCGGCCACGCCATGCCAGATCGGCCACCCATGCCTCTGCCAGCGCCTTGCGGCGGGCCTCTGTGGCCGGGGCATCGCGCATTGCCTGCACCTCGGCACGCAGGGCCGCTAGCTCGGCTTGCAGGGCTACCACCTCGGCCGGATCGACCGAAGCACTGCGGGTTCGAGTCGGGCCGTGACGGGCTTATGTGCGGGCGCTGCGGCCTGCTTCGGGCGCGGGACAGCCGATGCCGGTCGCGCGCTCGCTTGCCGCTTCGGCCGGGGCACCGGATCAAAGGATCGCAAATCGAGCGAGGCAAGGTTTGTCGGGTCGTGCATGGCGGGTTCTCCTAAGCGGATCATATCAGAAAAGTCGCCTCGGGCATAGGACGAGCCGGGCGGCATGGTCGTGCCCCTCGGCGGCGATTCCGTCTGCGTAGATCGGGCGGGCCAGATTGATCGGCAGGCGGTCGAGGACGGCAGGGGCGCGGCCCGGGTCGAGCGGCAGGTGGCCGATGCGATGCGGCGACAAGCCGGTGCCGGGTGGCCGGTCCCTGTGCCGGGCGGATGCAGGAGACACGGCGCATCTCCACCGGGGAGGCGAGGCGCGATACGGGAAGCCGGGCCTGCGTGTTGCCGAGTATCCCGGCTCAATGTGCCATTGGTTGATGGTCGCTCCGGGTCCCTCCTGCGGGGGGTGGCGACCGGGGGGTGCGCGGAGCCCCGGGTCTCCACCGTTCTCAAATGCACCAAAGCCCATCTTTTGCGGAAATTTCTCGGGACGCGCCGAAGCACCATCTTTCCCACTGGTCGCGCATGGCCGACAAATCCAATAGCGAAGGCATCGCGGAGCCGGAAAGCCGGAAAGGTCTTAAGACCCCTTTCCGGATTTTCCGGGTTCCTCCCGACGATCTGCCCCGGAAACTTTCCAGAAAATTCCGAGTTTTTCCGGAATTTCCGAGCCCCATCGACCGTTGGAGCACATTATAGCGCTGAGAAAGGCCGCGCCCCGTGGAAACCTCGCTACCGTGTGCCATCGGTTGTTTCCCCGTCAGACTAGACACGCGCCATCCTCCTCGTCATCCGCAAATTTCTCGGTAATCCGGTCGCGGGAATCTGTCCTCTGGTAAAGGCCGCCCGCGAATATCAGCACGCCCTTGGCGATCAGACCTTTCAAAGCGTTCTCTACGGAGCGCCGCCGGTTGTCCGCCACGTCGGACTGCGAGACCCTGCGGCCGTCGATACATGCCGCGCGCAAGTCCGCCTCCGGCACAGGCTGCCCCTCGCCAAGCTCGTGCAGCGTATCGAGCACGGCCGCCTCGCCCTTGGTGAATCGGGTCCGGGGCTCCACGTCACCCGGTTCCAGATCGCGGGCGAAGGCGGCACGGATTTCGTCCCCGTCTTCATCCTCGCCCAGAACGCGGGTGGCGATGGTGAAGGCCAGATCAACGTCGGCGCTGCCGTTGCGGTTCTTGGCCGGGCGGCCCCGCACCACGTTGCCGTCGCGGGTCAAATGCAGCGACATATCCAGCGCGCCGTTCAGGATGGAATGGCCACGCGGCAGGCCCTGCGCCCCGTCCTTTGTGTCGTGATGCACCAGCACCACGGCCGCGCCCCATTTCGTTAGAGCACGGGCGGCGGCCACTACAAGGCCCATGTCTGTTGACCGGCGTGGAATAAGGACCCCGCTTCTGGGGTGATCGGCGTCCAAAAGGGACCCCACCGACCGGGGGTTGGGTCCATTGTGCCTTCGATAATTATCGGAGGCCGAGCACGGGATGCTGATC